>CAZMMI010000201.1:4118-7645 GCA_964567255.1 uncultured Anaerolinea sp. | reverse complement strand
ACCGGCTACCCCGCCATTCTGCGCCGCGGGCAAGCCATCTATTTCGCCCATCCCATCTTCAGCCAATACCGCGCCAATGCACCTCGTTGGGTTAAGAGCCTGTTCCTCAACGCCCTCGATTTGCTCCTGCCCCAACCCCTGGTGCGCAAGGACGGCCCCTCCACCCTGCTGGTCACGCTCAACGAGCAGCCCCGGCAGCAGCGCCAGGTCCTGCACCTGCTGCACTACATCCCCGAACGCCGCGGCCTGGGCTTTGACACCATCGAAGACATCATCCCCCTCTATAACATCCCCATCTCCGTGCGCGCCGACTCGCCTATCCAATCTGTGACCCTCGTTCCCGGTGGCCCTTTGCTGCCCTTCACCCAATCCTCCGGGCGGGTCGAATTCACCGTTCCCGCCATCCACGGTCATCAGATGGTTGAAATACAGCAAAAATGATAGAACGGGGCGCACGCCCCACTCTATCATTTTTGCTAATAATCAACGGCTTACTTTACAGGTCCAGCCGCACAGTTTTGATTTCAAACGGCCGGAACTCCAGCACCATCGTGCCATCCGTCACCGGCACAACCTCTCCCTGCTCTTCCACCAGGTTGGTCAACGCCACCGATTTGACCGGCAGCGCGGTTCCCAGCGTGCAGCGCGTCGCCGTGCGCATCGCTTCGTACAGGCGCACAATCACCGCGCCCGAGCCGTCTTCCGCCGGTTTGACCGTCTCGACGATCACATTCGGCGCGCTCACCGAAAACAGGCTGCCCTCGCCAGCGCTGCCCGCAACCGTCAGCACCGGCACGTTCAGGTCGTAGGCTTCCTGCACCACGCCGCTCTCCGATAGGCTTCCATTCCAGTAGTACAGCGCGTAGGTGAAGGTCTGGAAGCCGCGGTCCGCCACCATATCCGGGGCCGTGCCCGACTTGAGCAGGGTCAGGTTCAGGCTGTTGCCCTTCACGCTCAACCCGTACTTGCTGTCATTCAGCACCGCCACGCCGCGGCCTTCTTCCGTCAGGGCCGACCACTTGTGCGCGCTCACCTCGAAGCGGTCCGCATCATAGGGCCGCGATTTGTGGTTGGGCCGCCGCAGATGCCCAAACTGTACCTCGTGTACCGCCTCGTCCGCATGGATGTTGGTCGGGAAGTTCACCTTCAACAGCTTGTGGCTCTCCTGCCAGTCAATGCCAGTCTCGAACTCGACCCGGCGGCTGCTCCGCCGCAGGCTGATCACCTGTGTCATCTCGGAGTTGTGCAGCTTGCGCGTCAGGCGCAGCTTGGCCACCAGCGGGCCGCTCCAGAACACCTCCAGCCTGCCGTTGTCCTCCAGTTCCACCGGAGCGTCCTCGGTCATGCTGTTCAGATCCCAGGCGTCCCAGATATCCGGCACGTCCTTGTACATGCGCAACTGGTTGCCCAGGCCCTTCAACTGTTCGCGCCCGCTTTCCTTGTCCATCAGGCGGGTAATCTCGCCGTTGTGGTTGAACTCCACCCGCAGCAGATCGTTCTCCAGGAAGGCCCCACCGTCGATCACCCCGGCGAAGGCCCGCGCTTCATGCCCGCCCACCAGGGAGGGCGCCTTGACCGTGGTCCAGCCGCAGCCGGGCACTTCCACTTCCGCCTGCCCGCCGGGCACGTTCACCAGCGCTTTGCGCGGCCAGTTCAACGAGTTGAACACCGTCACGCCGTCTGTGCCGCTCACAAAGCTCTGCGCGGCCTTGTGGGCCGTCTCGCGGGCGTCTTCCAGCACCTCAGCGTACAGCGTCTCCGCTTCTTCGTACACCCGCTGGATCGAAGACCCCGGCAGAATATCATGGAACTGATTCAGCATCACTTTCACCCAGCTATCATAGAGGGTCTTGTGATCAAAGGCAAAGCCTTTCAAGGCCTTGGCCGCCGAACCCCACAGTTCCGCCTCGCGCAAAGCCAGCTCGCTCTTGCGATTGCCCTTCTTGGTCTTGGCCTGCGAGGTATACGTGCCGCGGTGCGATTGAAAGTACAGCTCGCCCACATAGCGTTCCTTGGGCAAGCCCTGCTTCTCCAAATCGGCGAAGAACTCCGCCGGTGTGGACAACTTGAGTTTGGGCAGCCCTTCCAGGTCGGCCCCGCGGCGCAGGAACTCCATGTGATTGCGTTCCGGGCCGCCGCCGCCGTCGCCCCAGCCAAAGGCCAGGATGAACGAGTTGATCCCATTCTTCTGCAAACGCGTGTTCCAGCGCTCAAAGACCGCCTTGGGTCGCGTCTGGCTGTTGTAATCGGTGAAGATGTGCGCCGGAATGGCCGAGCCGTCGATGCCTTCCCACCAGAAGGTGTTGTAGGGGAACGGGTCGCCGCCGCCGTAAGCCCAGGTGATCTTTTGGGTGGCAAAGCCGATCATGCCGCAGCCCTTGAGGATTTGCGGCAGCGCGCCGGAATAGCCGAACACGTCCGGCAGCCATAGCACGTGGGATTCTACGCCCAGCTCGTCGCGGTAGAACTGCTGCCCGTACATCACCTGCCGGATCAGCGCTTCCCCGCCGCTCACGTTGGTGTCGGCCTCAATCCACATCCCACCGTCCGGAATCAGCCGTCCGGTCTTGATCTCGGCCTTATAGCGCTCGTACAGTTCCGGGTACAGCGCTTTCATCATCATATACAGGTGCGGTTGGCTCTGTAAGAAACGATGATCCGGATACTCGTCGAACAACGCCATCTGATTGATGGCTGTGCGCGCCATCTTACGCTCGGTCTCGGCCAGCGGCCACAGCCAGGCCACGTCAATGTGCGCGTGCCCAAAGGCGTGCATGGTTGGCATGCTCGGCCCGTTTTTCTTGGCCAGCAGCCCCGCCAGCCGTTCGCGACCCTTGCGCACGGTTTCCAGCATCTCGTCTTCGGGCAATTCCAAATCGACGATCATGGTCGCGTCCATCAACCCCTGGTCGATTTCGGCTACGCGCAGACTGAGCGGATCCAGCCCGTCACGCAGTTCATGCAGCGTGGTCATATCCAGCGCCAGTTGGTAGACATCTTCCAGCCACACGCCGAAGGTGCTTTCGCCCACCTTCACCTGCTGCGCAGGCGCCGGCGGCACCGTCTGGTAGCCGTGCGGGTTGGGCCCGTCACCCACCGTGATGCGCCCGTGCCCGGCGTAGGATTCGATCAGCAGATCATAAGTTGTTCCCGCTTGCGCATTCCGCGAGAGGGTGATCTCTTTGTGGCCCCAGCCCACCGAGCCTTCCACCCGCCCGTTGATCCACACCAGGCTTTCGCCGCCCGGCGTCAGCTTCAGCGCAATCCGCTTGCCCTGTGCTGCTTCGGGCAGAACAACCTGCCCCTTGAACCAGCCGTACTCCCACTTGGAACCCCACGCCGTGCCAACCGGCATGGGTTGAAAGCTGCCCGCCTGTGCCTGTTCAGGGGTCAGCCGCATGGTGGTTGCGAAACCATCCAACTCCACCTGTCCCAGTGGGCGGTAGGTCATCTTCCACAACCACTCTTCCCAGCGCTTGATTCGTTGTAACCATTCAGGTGTCAACGCCATACAAACTTCTCCTTGA
>CAZMMI010000201.1:0-4018 GCA_964567255.1 uncultured Anaerolinea sp. | reverse complement strand
TCCCACACCTGTTTCAACTCTTCCAGCGGGCGGAACCCCGACGCCACATAAAACGCGCGCGTCCGGGCATAAAACGGATCATTGCTGGATGGCCCCACGGTCTTGACCTGCAGGAACTCCACGCCCTCGCCGCGCAAATATCCTTCCGCCTTGAGTGTCAGCGCTCGCCCAATGCCTTTGTGGTGCGTCTCGGGGCGCACGCCCATCACGTAGATCTCCGCGGAGAAATGACTGTGCTTCTTCACCGTCAAGAACCCCATCATCTGCCCGGTTTCATCCCGCGCCACCCAGGTAGGCAAATCACCGACCTCCTGCCCGTAGCGCACAATCGCATCTTCAATCCCAAACCAGTCGGGCAGCAGCCGCAGCAGCGCCTCGCACTCCGCCCCCAATCCCAACTCCGGCCCCGACACCTGCCATTCCAGCCCCATTCCGCCCGGCGATTGAAACTCCTGCATCGGTCCCGCCCAATCCTCTGCCGTCACCTCGCGGAAATTCCCGCCCGTGTAGCGCTCAATGACCTTGCGCCAGAAAGCCTGCGCCGGTTGGTTGTTGGGTTCTTGCCCCACCCGCCAGGCGCCCGGAAAGCGGTTGAACAGCTCCGCCGCCGCCTTGTCGCCCAGCCCTTTGCCGCGATACTTGCGCAGCACGAAAAATTCAGCCATCAGGCTCATCATTTCGCCCGTTTCAGCATCCGCCACCCGGCGCACCAGGGCACACCCCGCCAGCTTCCCGTTCGTTCGGAACAAAAAAGCATGGCGGCCTTCCTCGGTCCAATAGTGATCCAGGTAGGGGTATCCAAATAACCCGTGCCGGTTCACATCCTCACCGGAGTATTGGCTGTAGTCGTGCATGCACAGTTCGAGCAAATGTCGTAAGACAGCCTTATCCTCAACGAGCGCCGGGACAATTTCAAGATTCATCGCTTGTACCCTCCTTTGGCATTGTAAAGCCAATGTAAGGTTTTTATCACCAAACCATGACCCGTTTTGGCTACTGATTCGTTTTATTTAACATGAGTATACGGATGGAACAGGATGCAGTCAACTAACGAAACAACTCTGGTACTGCTGGCTCAAAAAGGCAACACCAATGCAGCCGGCCAATTGTACGAGATGCACCATCCCGGCATCTTCCAATACCTCTTCTATCGAGTCGGCGATGTGCACACCGCCGAAGAACTGACCGGTGAGGTATTTCTGAAAATGGTCCGCGCTCTGCCCGGCTACCGCTCAACCAACGGCACCTTTCGGTCGTGGCTGTATACCATTGCCCGCAACATGGCCATCGACCACTACCGCCGCGCCTCCAACCGCCCCCAGGCCACCTTCGACGACGAACTGGGGCTGACCGGCGAGGATGCCGGCAATGCCGTCGAGGTCAAGCTCACCCGCGAAGCGCTCCAGGAAGCGCTCAAGCGGCTTCCCGATATTCAACGCGATGTGATCATTTTACGCTTTGTCGAAAATATGACCCTGGAAGAAGTCGCGGCCATGCTCCACAAAACTTATGATTCAATCAAAAGCTTACAACGTCGGGCGCTGGTAGTTCTTCGCCAGACCCTGCTAGAACAGGAGGAAATTCTATGACCATTCAAGACCAGGTTTTACAAGATTGCCTCGATGATTACAACCAGGGCCGCCCCCTGGATGAAATTATCGCCACCGTTCCCCCCGAATCGGCGGGTATCATTCCCCAACTGCGCCTGGCCGTTGAAGCGCGCAACCTGCCCCCGGTCACCCTGACCCCCGAAAAGGCCCAGGCGCAGCGAGTCCAGATCAAACAGGAGGCCCGCCGGGTGCTTGGCCCGGCCTTCCTGCGCTTCATCCCTACCTGGGCCGTTGCCCCAGCCGGGGCGCTGGCCGTCCTGCTTGTGCTGTTCATCGCCTTCTCCGCGATTCTTGCCAAACCGGCGGCCGCCAGCTTTGCCACGGTGATGAACGTAGAAGGTGTTGTCGAAGTCGCCGACGACATCGCCTCGCCCGAATGGACGGTGCTTCAAGATGGTGACCGGGTTTCCCAAGGGCAGTATGTTCGCACCCGCTTCGGCTCCTCGGCCACGCTGGTGTTCTTCGAAGGCACCCGCGCCAACCTGGATCAAGACACGCAAATCAGTTTGCAGGTAGTCACGGGCAAGGGACGTTCCTTGAACGTAGAACTAGCGCAGATCAATGGCGTGTCCGAACACAGCGTCGTTCCCCTGCGCGGAAACAGCAGCGCCTACATCGTCCACACAGCCTCGGGGCAGGCCTCCGTTCACGGCACCGCCTTCACCGTTGACTCCACCACCGGCGCCACCCGCTTTGCCGTTGAACATGGCAAAGTTGAGGTCACCAACGCCGAAGAGTCCGTCTTCCTTACTGCCGGGCAAGCCGCTGTGGTCCTCACCGACGAGACGCCTTCCGACCCAACCTTTGAATTCGCCGTGCAAGGCCCCATCACCGCCATCTCCGGTGACCAATGGACCGTGGGCGGCCTGACCTTCACGGTTGATCCGGCCCTCATGGATGGCAGCGCCTGGGCCGTGGGTGACTGGGTCTGGGTCCGCGGGCGCATCCTCGCCGACGGCACCCTGGTGGCCGATAAAATCGACTACCCCAACAATGACAAAGAGCGCTCCAACTTCACCGGGGTTGTCGAGTCAATCGGCGATACCGCCTGGGTGATCAGTGGCAAGACCGTCGTCATTGATGCCGAAACCGAATGGGACGCAGACATCCAGGTGGGCGACCCGGTTGAGGTGAGCTTCACCATCCTCCCCGACGGAAGCTGGCTGGCCAAAGAGATCGAGGCTCTGGAAGATGAAGAAGAGCCCACCGTCACGCCCACAGTCGACCTGACTCCTTCCCCTACGCCCGATCTGACCACCACGCCCGAGGGCACCGAGACCCCCGAAGGCACTCGCGCCGGCTGCGATGCCACCGACAAGCAGCACCCCACCGGCCTGACCCTCTCCGCCCGCTACGGCGTGTCCTACGAAGAGATCATGGTCTGGTTCTGCAAGGGCTACGGATTCGGCGAGATCGATCTGGCCTATGAAATGAGCCAGACGAGCGGCCTGCCGGTCTCAGAAATCTTCGCAATGCGCGAATCCGGCATCGGCTGGGGCAACATCAAGAAAGAAATCGCAAAGCTGACCGTAGGCACGCCCTCGCCTGATGACGACAAGAAGCAAGACAAAGATAAGAATAAAGACAAGGATAAGGGCGAGGACGACGATGAAGGTGCCGGTGAGGAGGAGCCCACCATTGAGGCGACCCCTCAACCGGGCGATGACAAGAATGACAACGGCAACCAAAAGCCTACCAAGACACCCAAGGTGAAACCCACCAAGAAACCCAAACCGTAAATCGCCCTCCCAACTTCCTGCGCTGCGAGTCCCCCACTCGCAGCGCAACTTTTTTAAATCCGCTCTTACAGACCTGACAGGTTTGCGAAACCTGTCAGGTCTTGATCATCTCACCGCAACGCATCATCCCGCTCGCTCCAACAGCACTTCCATCATCGGAATAGCATATCTCAACCGGTGGCGGCTCTGCGCCGGGCTGTCCTCCCGCTCCGCCTTCAACGCGGCCCCATCCACCCCCAGGATAAACGGATCTTCCCACGCCAGCCAATCCACCTCGCGCATTTGCACGTCGTCGACCAGGCCCGCCACCATCTCCGCCAGCAGGCTCATATCTCGCCGGGTCAGCGTCTGCAACAGACTCCCCAGCCGCCTCGCTTCAATCGCCAGGTGGCACCAGGCGAAATCCAGCCGCTTGCCAAACAACAGCTCCCCCGCCGAGGTGATCATTGCCTCGGCTTGCCGGTAATTGACAGGGTGCGTGGCCCAGGCCGCCTCAGAGCGCGCAAACAGCAGCGGCGTGTCTTCCGCGCGCACGCTGCTCACATCTCGCAAAAACGCCTCTCCGAATCCTCCGCCCAGCGCAAACGCCACCCGGTCAGGAAAGGCCAGGTGCAGCACCTGCCCCGGCGAACAAATCCGCGCCGTCCACTCGTACAGCGCCAGGAAATA
>CAZMMI010000200.1:0-7663 GCA_964567255.1 uncultured Anaerolinea sp. | reverse complement strand
TTTTATTTACCGGGGGATTTATGACAGGTCACTCCCATTTTTAAGACGCTTATTACTTCCCGGAAGACCGGTTAACGAATAGACTCTTTAGATTGAGTATGCTTGTCTATACCGGCAACCAGAAGTCTACCCGGAGTTTCCGGTTCACATCGAAAATATTTTCTTTTTAGGAGTGATCCATGACCAACCGTCCAAAGGTTACACTTGATGGCAATGAGGCTGTCGCGCATGTCGCGTATCGCCTGAGTGAGGTGATCGCCATTTACCCGATCACCCCATCCTCTGCGATGGGAGAATGGTCGGACGAATGGTCCGCCAAAGTCCGGCCCAACGTGTGGGGTACCATCCCGCTGGTGGCTGAAATGCAGTCCGAAGGCGGCGCCGCCGGCGCAGTGCACGGCGCGCTGCAGACCGGCTCGTTGACCACCACCTTCACCGCTTCGCAGGGTTTGCTGCTGATGATCCCCAACATGTACAAGATCGCCGGTGAATTAACCCCTGCGGTCATCCATGTTACGGCGCGCACGCTGGCTGCCCACGCCCTGTCCATTTTTGGCGACCACTCAGACGTGATGGCGGTGCGCCAGACCGGTTTTGCCATGCTGGCCTCCCGCTCGGTGCAGGAAGCCCAGGATATGGCCCTGATCGCCCACGCCACCACGTTGAAAGCCCGCGTGCCTTTCCTGCATTTCTTCGACGGCTTCCGCACCTCGCACGAAGTGCAAAAGATCGAGCAGTTGACCGATGAAGATTTGCTGTCGATGATAGACGAGGATCTCATCTCCGCCCACCGCGCGCGCGCGCTCACCCCCGACAACCCTGTGTTGCGCGGCACCGCCCAGAACCCGGATGTATACTTCCAGGGTCGCGAGACGGTCAACCCGTTCTATGCCCGCGTTCCCGAATTGACCCAACAATCCATGGATCAGTTTGCCGCGCTGACCGGCCGCAAATATCATCTCTTTGATTACACCGGCGCTCCGGATGCCGAGCGGGTCGTAGTTGTGATGGGCTCCGGTGCTGAAACCGTTGAAGAAACCGCTGACTACCTGAACGCCCACGGCGAGAAGGTCGGTGTCATCACGGTGCATCTCTATCGCCCGTTCTCTGCCAGGCACCTGCTCAAGGCCCTGCCTGCCACCACCCGCTCAATCGCCGTGCTCGACCGCACCAAGGAACCCGGCGCCGTGGGTGAACCGCTCTACATGGACGTTGTCACGGCGACGGCGGAAGGACTGGCGGATGGGTTCGCTCCCTTCAAGACCATGCCCGCGATGATCGGCGGACGCTACGGCCTGTCTTCCAAGGAATTTACCCCTGCCATGGCCAAGGCCGTCTTCGACGAAATGAAGAAGGCCGAACCCAAGAAGCACTTCACCGTGGGCATCCATGACGATGTGACTCACACCAGCCTGGACTTCGACCCCACCTTCTCGGTGACCGATCCCACCACGGTGGAATGTGTGTTCTTTGGCCTGGGCGCCGACGGCACCGTGGGCGCGAACAAGAACTCCATCAAGATCATCGGCGAAGAGACCGACAACTATGCCCAGGGTTACTTCGTGTACGACTCGAAGAAATCCGGCACGGTCACCATCTCTCACCTGCGCTTTGGCCCCAAGCCCCAGCGCGCGCCGTATGTGATCGACAAGGCCTCCTTCGTGGCCTGCCACCAGTTCAGCTTCCTCGAGCGCGTCGACATGACCCGCTACTGCAAGCCCGGCGCGGTGTTCCTGATCAACAGTATTTACGGTCCTGAGGAAGTTTGGGACCATCTCCCTGTTCAGGTTCAGAAAGACATCATTTCCAAGAATCTCAAGTTCTACGTGATCGATGCGTACGAAGTGGCCCAAAAGACCGGCATGGGCGGGCGCATCAACACCATCATGCAGACCTGCTTCTTCGCCATCTCGGGCGTTCTGCCTCGCGAACTGGCGATTGAAGAGATCAAGAAATCGATCAAGAAGACCTATGGCAAGCGCGGCGAGGCCGTTGTTCAGAAGAACTACGAAGCCGTCGATCACTCTCTCTCTAACTTACACGAAGTGAAAGTGCCCGCCCAGGTCACCTCTACCTTCGGGCGCCGCGATGCGGTTGTGGGCAACCCGCCCGCCTTCGTCAAGGACGTGTTGGGGCCTATCTTGGCCTTCGAAGGCGACGACCTGCCCGTTTCGGCGATGCCCATCGACGGCACCTTCCCAACCGGCACCTCGCAGTATGAGAAGCGCAACATCTCTCTCGAAATCCCCGCCTGGAACCCCGATATCTGCATCCAGTGCGGCAAGTGCGTCATGGTCTGCCCGCACGCGGTCATTCGCATGAAGGTCTATGACAGCGCTTTACTGGCCAACGCCCCGGCGACCTTCAAATCGCTGGACGCCAAGTTCCGCGAGCTGCCCGGCACCAAGTTCACCATCCAGGTGGCCCCCGAAGACTGCACCGGCTGCGCGCTGTGCGTGGAAGCCTGCCCCGCCAAGGATAAGACCCAGGTGGGCCTCAAGGCCATCAACATGGCTGACCAGCCTCCGTTGCGCGAGACCGAGCGCGAGAACTGGGATTACTTCCTGACCCTGCCCGATGGCGACCCCACGGTCACCCCACCGACCACCGTCAAGAATGCTCAACTCCTGCGCCCCTTGTTCGAGTTCTCCGGCGCTTGCGCCGGCTGCGGCGAGACCCCCTACCTCAAGCTGCTTTCGCAGTTGTTCGGCGACCGCAGTGTCATTGCCAACGCCACCGGCTGCACCTCCATTTACGGCGGCAACCTGCCCACCACCCCGTGGGCCAAGAATGCCGAAGGCCGCGGCCCGGCCTGGTCGAACTCCTTGTTCGAAGACAACGCCGAGTTCGGTATGGGTATGCGCCTGACCATCGACAAGCAGAGCGAGTATGCCCGCGAGCTGCTCACCGCCCTGGCGCCCGAAGTGGGCGACGACCAGGTTGCTGCCATTCTCAACGCCGACCAGACCAGCGAGATTGGCATCCGCGAGCAGCGCGCACGTGTTGCGGCGCTCAAGGAAGCCCTCAAGGGCATCAAGAACCCCCGCGCCCGCTACCTGTTGGACGTGGCGGACATGCTGGTGAAGAAGAGCGTGTGGATTATGGGCGGCGACGGCTGGGCCTATGACATTGGTTACGGCGGCCTCGACCACGTTCTGGCCTCTGGGCGCAACGTGAACGTACTGGTGCTTGACACCGAGGTGTACTCCAACACCGGCGGGCAGTCCTCCAAAGCGACCCCGCGCGCCGCGGTTGCCAAGTTCGCCGCCAACGGCAAGGGCCTGCCCAAGAAGGATCTGGGCATGATCGCCATGGCTTACGGGTATGTGTACGTGGCCCGCATTGCGATGGGCTCAAACGACCAGCAGACCCTGCGCGCCTTCCTCGAAGCCGACGCTTACGACGGCCCGTCCTTGATCATTGCTTACAGCCACTGTATTGCGCACGGCATTGATATGCGCAAGGGCCTTGAGCAGCAAAAACTGGCCGTGTCCTCGGGCATCTGGCCGCTGTATCGCTACAATCCCGCTCTGGCCGAACAGGGGCAGAACCCCCTCAGCATCGATTCGCGCGATCCTTCGACCTCGGTGCAAGAGTATGCTTACAACGAAACGCGCTATCGCATGCTGGTCCAGTCTGACGAAACCCGCGCCGAGAAGTTGATGGAATCGGCAAAGGAAGACGTTCGCAAGCGTTGGGACCTGTACAAGCAGATGGCTGCCATCCAGTACAAGACCGAAGACAAAGAATAATCGGACCGTTAGAACCAGGGCCGGCCATCCGGCCGGCCCTGAGCACCTATTTGTGGAGGAAACACATGGCTGATCTGAGTACAACTTATCTTGGTCTACAGTTAAAAAACCCGGTGGTTGCGTCTGCTTCACCGATCTCCAAGAAATTGGATGGTTTCAAGAAGCTGGAAGAGGCCGGCGCGAGCGCGGTGGTGATGTATTCGCTCTTCGAAGAACAGATTACGCATGAGAGCCTGGCGCTGGATCACTTCCTCAACCGGGGCACCGAAAGCTATGCTGAGTCACTGACCTATTTCCCCAACCTGGATAGCTACAATATTGGCCCGGAAGAATACCTGAACCTGATTGCCAAGGCCAAGCAGGCCGTCAGCATTCCGGTCATCGCCAGCTTGAATGGCGTTTCTGCTGGTGGGTGGATCGATTACGCCAAAAAGATGGAAGAAGCTGGGGCCGATGCCCTGGAGTTGAATACATACTATCTGGCCACAGACACCGAACTGACCAGCCAGGAGTTGGAACAAAATTATATTGACCTGGTCAAAGTGGTACGCTCCCAGGTTAAAATTCCTGTTGCGGTCAAGCTGAGCCCCTTCTTTACAGCGCTGCCCAACCTGGCCAAGCAATTGGTCGCGGCCGGGGCCGATGGCCTGGTGCTGTTCAACCGCTTCATCCAGCCCGATCTGGACATCGAAACCCTCGAGGTGACCCCCAACTTGCAGTTGAGCACCCCGGCCGAACTGCGCCTGCCGCTGCGCTGGACGGCAATCCTCTACGGGCGGGTCAAGGCCGACCTGGCTCTGACCACCGGCGTGCATTCCGCCCAGGACGTGCTGAAGAGCATGATGGCGGGCGCCCGCGTGGCCATGCTGACCTCCGAACTGCTGAAGAACGGGGTCGGACGAGTGGCGGAAATCCTGGCTGACATGCAGACCTGGATGGAAAGCTACGAGTACACCTCGATCAAGCAGATGCAAGGCAGCATGAGCCAGCAGGCTGTGGCCGAACCGGCCGCCTTCGAGCGCGCCAACTACATGAAGGCCCTGCAAAGCTTTGACGCGGGCAAATTGTACTAAACCGTTTACTTGAAGTTCGTCCTTTAGACCCTAAAGGTTTTCGAAACCTTTAGGGTCTTTTGTTAAACCCAAAGGAGTTGAAGATGAAACCCATTTCTATTTTGATTTCTGCCGTGTTGATTTTTGTCCTGGGGGCATTCTTCTCACCGCTGGCCGGTGTGCTGGGAACATCCGCTGCCGCCCAATCGGAGGCGCTGCTGATCACGGCTACGCCTGTCCCGCAAACGCCCTCCAAAGAGGACGTGGAAATCGCCGCGCCTCCGCTGGGTAAGATCACGGTCAGCGGGCAGGCAGAGGTGCGCGTGGTGCCGGATGAGGTGGTGGTGACGCTGGGCGTGGAGACCAACGATGTGAGTCTGGCGGTGGCCCGCGAGCAAAACGACGAAATTGTAGCCAAAGCCATTCAAGCTGCCGAGGCGCTGGGGGTGGAGACTAAGGACATTCAAACCGAGTTCATCCAAATCGAACCGCGCTACAGTAGTGAGTATGACAAGCGCAGCTTCCTGGGCTACTATGCCCGCAAGACCATTGCCATCACGCTGCGCGACCTGGAACGCTTTGAAGAGCTGCTGACCGGCTGTTTTGAAGCGGGCGTGAACTACGTCCACGGCGTAGATTTCCGCACCAGCGAGCTGCGCATGTATCGCGACCAGGCCCGCGAAATGGCTTTGCAGGCAGCGCAAGAAAAAGCCGCCGATATGTCGGCAGCCTTGGGGCGCACGGCGGGCGCAGCCCTGGAAGTGACCGAGAACTCCACCGGTTGGTGGTCGGGCTATTCGAGTTGGTGGGGCGGCGGTTGGAGTTCGATGATGCAAAACAGCGTCCAAAACGCGGGCAACGCCGCGGCGGAGATCAGCGGCATGGCCCCGGGGACCATCTCCGTCACTGCCAGCGTGACCGTGGTGTTTGAGATGAAGTAGAGATAAAATTTTTAAGAAAATTGACCCGAATTTATGGTGTATGTGGGTGCTTCGCACCCACATACACCATAAATTCGGGTACCTTCTTCAATTTTTTCACATCCCCCAAAACACCTTCAACCCCAGCAAAATGACACCAATCGCAATCACGGTCAGGGGCAGGCCCACGCGCATGTAATCACGGAAGGCATACCCGCCGGGAGTCATGACCATGATGTTCACCGGGTGGCCGAAGGGGGTGGGGAAGCACAGCGAGCAGCCCAGCGCCACCGCCATGCCCAGGGCGCGGGGGTCGGCGCCCACCTGCTGTGCAGCGACCAGTGCCAGCGGCGCCAGCACCAATGCAGCCACCTGGCTGCTCATGATCTGCGTGATCAGCAGCGCCACCAGGATGAGGGCCAGCGCCACCACCAGCGGGATGGTATCCCCCAGCACGCCCAGCAGCCCCTGGATAGCCTGGTCGGCCAAACCGGTGGTGCGGATGGCTGTGCTTAGCGGCCACATTCCAGCGATGAGGAAGACCGCTTTCCATTCGATGGTACGGTAAGCGTCGTTCATGTCCATGCAGCCGGTGAGCAGCAGCATCCCGGCCCCGGCAAATGTGACCACCGCGATGGGGAAGATATCTACGGCGGCCAGCACCAGGGTGGCCAGGGTGATGATCAGCGCAATGTTGAATTTTCGCGGGCGGCGGGCCGCGTCGGGGTCTTCTTCCAGCAGCACCAGGTCGGGATGATGTTGGAGCATTTGCAAGCGCGCGGCTTCACCCTGCACCAGCAAGGCATCTCCCACGCGCAGCTTTAGCTCGGCCAGGTTTTCCTGAATGGGGTGCCCTTCGCGCCAGATGCCCAGCACATTGAGGTTGTAATTTTCGCGAAAGTCCACCTGTTGCAACGAGCGTCCGGCCAGCGCGCCGTGCGGCGTGATGACCAGCTCGGCCAGGGTGATGCCGGCGTCTGTCACTTCCAGAGATTCGCGCGTGCCAAGCCGCTGGTGCAGCCCCAATTTTTCGAGCAAGAGTGGGTCGGGGCGCCCTTGCGCCAAAAGGCGGTCGCCAGCCAGCACTGTCTCTTCGGCGTTCGGAGCCAGGATGACCCGCTCGCCGCGCGTGATGCTGACAATGTGAAGATGGGCGGATTGCGTCCAGCGCCCGGCAGCAATGCTTCGACCGGCCAGGGGGGAGGTCTGGAGAACTTCAATCTCGTGCAGGTTTTGCTCCAGCCCGTAAAGGCGGCTGAGGGCCTGGTGGAGTTGTTGTGGGGCGCTGTCTCCATCCTCGCTGCGCTGCGGCATCAGCTTTCGCCCCAGGGTGAGCATGTACAGGGTACCCACCAGCACAATGGGGCCGCCTATGGGCAGGAAATCGAGCAAGCCAAACGGCTTGTGGCCCGCGTCGCGCAGCGCTCCGCTGACGATCAGGTTAGCGGTGGTCAGCAGAGTAGCCATGCCGCCCAGGACGGTGCCGTAGGCCAGGGGCATCATCAAGCGCGAAGGGGCGATTTTTCCGCGGCGGGCCAGCGTCATCACCGCGGGCAGCAAAACACCCACGGCGGCGATGTTATTCATGACCAGTGAAAGCGCGGCAGAGGTGAGGATGGCGACCAGGATCTGGCGGCTTTCGGATGCTCCAGCCAGGCGGTACATGAGGCGTCCCAGCGAGCGAGTCACGCCGGTTTGACGCAGACCCTCTGAGATGATGGAAATGGCAACGATGGTCATCACCGCCGAGCCGCCAAACCCGGCAAAGGTTTCTGCCGGGGTGACCACACCGCTAATGCCCAGCGCAGCCAGCACCAGCAGGGCCGCCAGGTCGGGGCGCAATTTTTCGGAGATGAGCAGCACAGCGGCGACCAGGGTGACGATCAACGTAAACAGTGCTGGAAAGGTCATGCCTTTATTCTAATATAAAACCGCAGCG
>CAZMMI010000199.1:5741-7665 GCA_964567255.1 uncultured Anaerolinea sp. | reverse complement strand
CAGGCCGAACAGCCCGCCGAACAATGCCGCCAGGGTGAGGGAAAGTACCAGCGTGGCCGGTTCCATCCCGCTTTCACTGTAGGCGACGATGTGGATCAGGCCGAAGGAGATCATCATGCCCAGCAGGGCCCAGCCGCGCCCCCACACGCTCTTTAGGGCGGTGAGCAGGTAGCCGCGGAAAAGGGTCTCTTCGCCCACCGCGACGCAAATGTTAACCAGCAACCCCACCCACAGTGTGCGCAGCCATTGAGCGGCAGGAAGCTGCTGCCATTGCCAGCCGTCCAGTGCCAGCCAGCCGAGCTGAGTCATGGCCAAGAAGAAGATGCTCAAAACTCCGGCAACCAGCAAGATCCCCAGCATGACCTGCCGCCAATCATTTGCGATGGGTGAAAAGAAGCGGGGAAGGGTCTTATCGCGCAGCGTGTACTTTAAGGCCAATGCTGGGAGCAGCAAGTAGGCCAGCAGGCGCAAGCCATAGGTGAACGTGGAACCGAGATAGGCACGCAGGTCGGGAGAGAAGTTTAACCAGCGCATGACAAAGTTGGGGATGACGCCCAGGATGAGGTTGACGACGAAAATGGCTGCATAAAGGGCGATGAATACGCCGGCAATCCTCAGGGTTTGCCGGAAGGGGGATTGGGAAGTGTTCATAGGGCTTAGCGAATGTGATCTAGCCAGATGGGGAAGACGTTTTTGATGAAGCGCTGGAAGCCAAAGGTGCTGCGCAGCCCACCGAGGGATTCGGCGCCGCCGCCGTTGAAGAAGGCAACCAGGCCCATGTGCTTGGAAGGCGAGATGACTGCGAGTGCGGAGACGCCCGGGTCGCTGCCGCTATGCTGATAGTTGTTCTTATTCAGGTTAATATCCCAGGCCAGTCCGTTGGTCTCACCGCTGTCGGGGTATTGGACGCGCAGCATTTCGGCCACGGTCTCGGATTTCAGGTAGGGCTGTCCATCCATCGTTTTGCCGTCGTTAATGAAGGGTGCCAGGAAGCATGCGAAGTCGTTGGCGCTGGTCTTGAGCGCGCCTTCTGGGTAGGTGGCAAAGCCGTATGCACCGACCGGCGAATAGGATCGTCGTAAGATGTTGTAGATATAGGGCATGGCCCAGATCGATTCATCCACGTCGCGGTAGTACCAGGCTGAGTGGTTCATGCCCAATGGAACGAAGACTTCATCCCGGCAGACCTGGTCGAAGGGCTTACCCGCGATCCGTTCCGCAAGGTAACCGACCAGACCAAAGCCGACATTGCTGTATTCATACGCTGTGCCGGGAGCATTTCGAGAAAAGTTCTTTTTAGCCTGGTAAAACTCACCCCCCGGAGTGAAGTAACCGCTTAGATAATCACCCAGGGCAATCGTGGGGTCTTCGCTTTTGCCAATGGTGTAGCTCTGATTGTAGGAGGGCCCGTCGGCGATGCTGGAAGTGTGCGCCAGGAGCATGCGAAAGGTGATGGGAGAGTCGGGGTAGGCCGGGTTGCGCACACTGAAGGGTAGATAGGCATTGATGTCGTCGTCCAGGCCAAACTTGCCCTGTTCGTGCAGGCGCATAAGAGTGGTGGCGGTGACCAGCTTGGAGACTGAGGCAATTTGAAAGACGGTATCGGGGGTAACAGGGCGGTTTTCTTCGATGTTGGCCAGGCCGTAGCCTTTGGCGAACACAACCTGGTTGTCTTTGATGGCGACCATTGCCACGCCGGGCAGTTTGGCCGCTTTCATTTGCTCTTCGATTGCGGTATCTAAGTCAGAGGGCACGGGCTTGAGGTAGAGTTGCAAGTCCAGGACGAGTCCGAAGATGCCCAGGAGCACAGCAATGATGAAAAGGACAGCGATAATGCGGATTAAGAATTCTTCCATAGGGAGTTCCTTGCTGGATGTGTTATTTCGTCAATCATACTCAACTTCTGTAAGATGCCTGTCAAGAA
>CAZMMI010000199.1:3355-5641 GCA_964567255.1 uncultured Anaerolinea sp. | reverse complement strand
CTGGATGTGTTATTTCGTCAATCATACTCAACTTCTGTAAGATGCCTGTCAAGAAAATGTCGCAAATGTGTCGCGGGAAGGGTTTGCATTTAACCAAATCACCCCTATTCCCCGCCTTCCCCCAAATCAAAATCGGATTTGGGGGAAGGGGCCAGATTTGGTTCAGAACGTTTATAATTTTGTTAACCTGATATCAAATCATCGTTGAAAGGCTTCACCATGCAAATTGCTGCTCCTGAAACGCTTGGATTTTCGCCAGTGCGCCTTGCGCGCGCTAACCGTCAACTGCAAGCTTACATCGACCAGGGCAAACTGGCCGGTGCGGTGACCCTGGTGGCCCGCCGCGGGCAGATTGCGCAACTGGATGCGCTGGGACAGGCGGTCATCGACCCGTCGAGAGCGATGACCACGGACACGATCTTTCGCATTTACTCGATGACCAAGCCTATCACGGCGGCGGCAGTGATGACCCTCTTCGAGGAAGGGCACTTCCGCCTGACCGACCCAATTTCGGCGTACATTCCTTCTTTCAAGCAGGTGCGGGTGGTTGATCCAAGCGCGTCGGGCGTGACGCGCACCTTGCCGCCGGACCGCGAAATCACCATTCACGATCTGTTGACCCACACGGCCGGGCTGAGTTACGGATTTGACGACAACAACATGATCGATGAATTGTACCGTGAACGGGTGTGGAAGCAATTCGACGAGAAAAAAGGCGATGTGAGCCTGCTCGAGTTGGTAGATATGATCACTGCCATCCCGTTGGCCTATCAGCCGGGCACTGCCTGGCGCTACAGCCTGGCGAACGATGTTCTAGGCTGCCTGGTAGAGGTTGTGAGCGGGCAGGGGTTTGGTGAATATCTCAAGGCTCGCATTTTTGACCCGTTGGGCATGACCGACACCGGCTTTTTTGCGCCCGAAGAGAAGTGGAAGCGCCTGGCGGCGGTTTATACGCCGGACGAGAAGGGCGGCTTGAAAGTCGACCCGGCGACGGACGCGCCGCAGTTCAAATACTCGCCGCGCGCGCCGATGGGCGGCGGTGGGCTGGTTTCGACCGCCGCAGATTACTGGCGTTTTGCGCAGATGATGCTCAACCGGGGCGAACTGAACGGAACACGCATTTTAGGACGCAAGACAGTGGAACTGATGACCAGCAATGCGCTTCCGGCGGGGGTGTGGCGAGATAACCTCCCCAATTGCTGTTACGGATTGGGCGTGGAGGTGGTCACCGACCTGGGCACGGCGAAAGAATTGTGCTCGGTGGGCAAGTTTGGCTGGAGCGGCGCGGCCACCACGCACTTCTGGGTGGACCCGACAGAGGATTTGATCGGGATTGTGCTGGTGCAAATCATGCCCTTTGATGCGGTACCGGTGCGGGTAGATTTCCAAAACCTGGTGTACCAGGCGTTGGAATAATTGTTGTCTTGTTACTGCTCAGACCTTTCGGGACATTTCCACCAGGGCCTGAGTAGTTACGTTGTCTTTGGATGGTCGGTGATGAAGAACGGCACGGGGTTTGGCAGACGATTAAGTCGTCTTGCGCAAACCCCGTGCCGCTACGAAGAGGGCGGAGTGCGTCAATCCACCGGCCCGGCTACTTCTTTGTCCGGCTGGCGTAATGCACTTGCAGACTGCGGTAGCTGAGCTCTTTCTTTTGTAAGGCCTGGATGGCGGCCACCGCGGCGGCGGCGGCGGAGAGGGTGGTGAGCAGGAGCACGTTCATGCGCGTGGCGGCATTGCGGATATGCGCGCCGTCGGAATGGGTGATGGGGCCGAGGGGCGTGTTGAGGATCAGGTTGACCTGGTGGTTGTAGATCAGGTCTACCACGTGGGGCGAGCCCTGGCTGACCTTGTTGACGCCCTGCACAGGCAGACCCACGCGGCGGAAGAACTCGGCGGTACCGTGCGTGGCGTAGAGGGCGAAACCCAGACGGTGCAGGTCGCGGGCGATTTTGAGGGCGGCGCCTTTGTCGAAGTCGTTGACACTGATGAGCACTGCGCCGCTGACAGGCAGGTCACTGCCGGCGGCCAACTGCGACTTGGCAAAGGCGTGCCCAAAGTGGGCCGCATGGCCCATGACCTCGCCGGTGGAACGCATCTCGGGACCGAGGACGGTCACGTCGCTGGGCAGCTTTTTGAAGGGCAGCACGGCCTCTTTGACAAAGAAGCCATCTACTTTGGGTTCTTCCAGTACGCCCAACTCGGCCAGCGAAATGCCCGACATGACCTGGGCGGCAATGCGCGCCAGGGGCAGGCCGGTGGCTTTTGAGGCGTAGGGCACGGTGC
>CAZMMI010000199.1:1615-3255 GCA_964567255.1 uncultured Anaerolinea sp. | reverse complement strand
GCGGCAATGCGCGCCAGGGGCAGGCCGGTGGCTTTTGAGGCGTAGGGCACGGTGCGCGAGGCGCGGGGGTTCACTTCCAGCACATAGACGATTTCGCCTTTAATGGCAAACTGGACATTGAGGATGCCTTTGACCTGCAAAGCCAGCCCCAGGCGGGTGGTGTATTCGCGAATGATGTTGAGGTGGTACTCCGAAACCTTGTAGGGCGGGAGGATGCAGGCGGAGTCGCCGGAATGCACACCGGCTTCTTCGATGTGCTCCATGATCGCGCCGACAACCACCTCGTTGCCATCCGATAAAGCGTCTGTGTCAACTTCGAAGGCGTCTTCCATGAAGCGGTCGATGAGCAGGGGTTGGCCGGGGACGGCATCCATGGCTGCCTGGACGAATCCATCCAACTGCGAATCGTCGCCGACCACGGCCATGGCGCGCCCACCCAGAACAAAGGAAGGCCGCACCAGCACCGGGTAACCGATTTGGCGAGCCACGGCGTGGGCGGTTTCGAGCGAGTCGGCGATGCCGTAATCGGGGCGGGCGATGTCGAGTTGATCGAGGAGGGCGGCGAATTCTTCGCGGTCTTCGGCCAGGCGGATGGAGGCGGGCGAGGTGCCCAGGATGGGCACACCGGCCTGCTCGAGGCCCTCGGCCAGATTGAGGGGCGTCTGCCCGCCGAGCTGCAGGATGACTCCGACGGGCTGCTCACGGTCGACCACATTGAGGACGTGCTCCAGGGTCATCGGCTCAAAGTACAACCGGTCGGAGGTGTCGTAGTCGGTGGAGACAGTCTCGGGGTTGCAGTTGAGCATGATGATTTCATAGCCGCGTTCCGCGAGGGCAAAGGCGGCCTGGCAGCAGCAGTAATCGAACTCGATGCCTTGACCGATGCGGTTGGGCCCGCCACCGAGGATGAGGATTTTGCGGCGGTTCACGGGCGCGGCTTCATCTTCGGTCTCATAGGCACTGTACAGGTAGGGGGTTTGTGAGGCGAATTCGGCTGCGCAGGTATCCACGCGCTGGAAGGTGGGCAGCAAGCTATTTTCCAGGCGTTTGCGGCGCACATCCCAGAAGGTGACGGGGGCGTTGAGGCGAGAGAACAGGCGGGCCAGGTGGCTGTCGGCGAATCCGGCACGCTTGGCGCGGCGCAGGGTGACTGCATCTATGCTGCTGATTGTCTGAGAGCGCAATTCGCTTTCCATACGTGCAATCTGGCTCAACTGGGCCAGGAACCAGGGATCCATGCCGGTGCGGGCGGCGACTTCTTCGACGCTGAGGCCCGAACGCAGAGCGCGGTAGACGGCAAACAGGCGCGTGGCGGTGGGGCGGCCGATTTCGTCCAGACTGCCGGGAGCGTCCATCCACTGGGTTTTGCTGGGGCCGGAGCCATCGGGGGCATCCACGCCGATCTCGAGGGATTGGATGGCTTTGAGCAGGGCCTGTTGGAAGGTGCTGCCCAGCGCCATGACTTCGCCAACGGATTTCATCTGCGGGCCGAGAGTGGTGTCGACGCCGGGGAACTTTTCGAACGACCAACGGGGGATCTTGACCACCACATAATCGAGAGAAGGTTCAAAGGCCGCCACGGTTTGGCCGGTGATGTCGTTGGGAATTTCATCCAGGGTGTACCCGGCGGCGACCAGGGC
>CAZMMI010000199.1:0-1515 GCA_964567255.1 uncultured Anaerolinea sp. | reverse complement strand
CCGGTGTGGACGCCCATGGGGTCAAGGTTTTCGATGGAGCAGACCACGACGAAGTTATCAGCCGAGTCGCGCATGACTTCCAGTTCGTATTCTTTCCAGCCCAGGACCGATTCCTCGATCCAGGCCTGGCCGATGGGGGACTCGTCGATGGCTTTATCCACGGCCTCGGCCAGTTCTTCGGACCGGTAGACCCAAGAGGCGCCCGAGCCGCCCAGGGCAAAGGATGCGCGCACCAGTAACGGGTAACCGGCCTCCTTGGCAACCAGCAGCGCTTCGGCTTGATTGCGCACAGGGCCACCTTTGGGCACGGGCAGCCCGGCCTGAAGCATGGTTTCACGGAACAGGTTGCGGTCTTCGGCAATGCGAATGGAATCGAGCGTGGCGCCGATGAGTTTGACGTTGTATTTCTCCAGCACGCCGTTTTCAGTCAAAGCCAGGGCCAGGTTGAGACCGGTCTGCCCGCCCACGGTGGGCAGCATGGCGTCGGGCTTTTCCTGGGCGATGATGGCTTCCAGGGTCTCGGGCAGCAGCGGCTCGATATAGGTGGCGTCGGCCAATTCAGGGTCGGTCATCACCGTGGCGGGGTTGGAGTTGATGAGGATGATGCGGTAGCCTTGCGCGCGCAGGGCCTTAATTGCCTGAGTGCCGGAGTAGTCAAACTCGGCGGCCTGACCGATGACGATGGGCCCGGAGCCGGGGATGAGGATGGAGTGAATGTCGGTGCGTTTGGGCATAGCGTTACCTGCTGCGCTGTGCGCAGATGAGTTGGTGGAATTCGTTGAACAGACCGTGTGCGTCATGCGGGCCGGGGGCGGCTTCGGGGTGATACTGCACACTGAAGACCGGCAGGCGCTTGTGGCGCAGCCCTTCGACCGTACGGTCGTTGAGGCTGATATGGGTCAGCTCAACCTGTTCGGGGTCCAGCGATTCGATGGCCACGGCGTAGTTATGGTTTTGCGAGGTGACCTGCACTTTGCGGGTGCGCAGATCCTGCACGGGGTGGTTGCCGGAGTGATGGCCAAATTTCAGCTTCATGGTGCTGCCGCCCAGCGCGCGGCCAATGAGCTGGTGGCCAAGGCAGATGCCGAACAGGGGCATGCCGGTTTGGAGCAGGTCGCGGACGATATCGACGATGCCGGGCAGTCCGGCGGGGTCCCCGGGGCCGTTGGAAAGCAGGATGCCGGCGGGGTTCAGGCGCACGACCTCGGCACATGGGGTGTAGGCCGGGACGACCGTGACCTGGTAGCCAAAGGCGGCCAGGTGGCGGATGATGTTGCGCTTGGCGCCGAAGTCGTAGAGGACGATGCGGGCGGGCTGCTCGTTGGCTGTACCGGGTTGCGGTTCAACCCAGGTGCTGCCGGGATCACCGCTCCAATGCCAGGGCTTGGGGCAGGTAGCCTCGGCCACCATGTCGCGCCCATCCAGGCCGGGCCAGGCTCGGGCCATTTCCAATAAGGTTTCAGCACTGGTGCCATCGGTGGCGAGGGCCGCTTTCATCACGCCCTGGTCGCGCAG
>CAZMMI010000198.1:2185-7727 GCA_964567255.1 uncultured Anaerolinea sp. | reverse complement strand
AAATATCCTGCGTTGCTCAAGGTTGTCCTGTTGGTTGTCATTCCAATTTTCATCATCGCCATCCTCCTGTCATCCGAGGGCGACCTCATCCTGGGACTGGTGCTCTCCGGGATTTTTGTGGCACTGCTGCTGTACGTGTTCTTTAAGATGACCGGAACGATCCGAGTGGAACCCGACGGCTTGAGCTTGACCCGCCCGCTCCGTGGGGAAGTGCGCTTGCCGTGGCAGGAGATCACTTCGGTTTCCAGCAACTGGACGGACACAGATGTTCGCATCAAAGACGCGATGGGCGAGCGAAAAATTTCCTTCAGCCTGATGCTAAACGGCTTTCAGCAGTTGGTTGACGAAGTCTACCGGCGCCGCCCCGACCTGTTCGCCGTCACTCCCGGGCAAGAATTCGGCGTTGGCGGTATGTATTGGCTTCAAGTCGCCTTTTTCTCGTTTCTGGGACTCCTTTTTGTGTATATAGGGCTTTTCTCAAACGAGGCTGAAAGTTCCTGGATGAGTCTCATTTTTCTGGGTGTTCTTGGATTGATCCTGGTGGGTTACATCTTTTTTCGCCCGTTCAAAATCGCCTTTGAACACGACCGGATGCGGATCAGGTCGGTTTTCGGCACGCGCGAAATCATGCGCAACGCCGTCCTGGATACGCGCCTGACGGTTACTGGTGGGCGCAATCGAACCCTCCTTGTCCGCGTCGATTACCACGATCCCGCCGCCGGAAAAGATAAGCGCGTTAACCTGACCGGCTTCTCCTGCGGTTCCCCGCGCCTCTATGGCGCGATCCGTTCCTGGGCGGAAATCACAGAACAAAACCGCTTTTCAGCTTACCAGGAAAACTAGCCCCACGCACCACCCATCGTGATTCTCACCAAGCTCATCGTCACCGTGATCATCGTCAGCGGGCTGGCCCTCATTGCCGAGCACGGCAGCCCGCGCCTGGCAGGGCTGCTATCGGGTTTCCCCACCGGCTCGTCTATCACCCTCACCTTCATTGCCCTCGAGTTGGGCCCAGATTTTGCCGCCGAGAGCGCCCTGCACAACATCGCCGGGATGCCCGCCATGCTCACTTTCCTGCTCGTGTTCTGGCTGGTCTCGGCCCGCTGGCACAAAGTGGCCTTCTTCCTGGCCCCTCTGTGCGCCTGCCTGGGGTTCTTCTCCGTGGCAATTCTGCTTCATGCAGTCAACCTGCCCCCTGCTGCCGCCATTTTCCTATCCGCCGGGTTGGTGATGATCTTCCAACGTCTTTTTCAGCACATACCCGAAGCTGACATCTCGCAGCGCATTCGCCTGGGATGGCGCGCCCTGGGCCTTCGCGCCCTGGTCGCCGCCGGGACCGTCCTGGTCATCACCGGGGCGGCGCAGGCAGTCGGCCCGGCCTGGGCAGGGCTGCTCACCTCTTTCCCGGTTACGGTCTTCCCCCTGGTCATCATCCTGACGTTCACTTATGGCCCCGCTCCTGCATTAGCGGTGGTCAAGCATATACCCCGAGGTCTGTGGGCTTTGATGGCCTACACCCTCACCCTCTGGCTGGCTGCTCCTGCCTGGGGCGTTCTGTGGAGCACGTTAGCTGGTTTAACCGCCGCCGTGCTCCTGCTCGGATTGAGCATCACCCTCCAACAGCGCTTTGTGCTCGGCAAGCCCATGCGTGTTTAAACCAAAACAGCCCGACGCGGCGCGTTCACACCGTGTCGGGCTGTTTTTGGTTATTCTATCCTGCCATCTGTGCTTTGCGCTTCTCCACCTCAGCCAGGAAGTTCGCCCGGTCTTTCCTCCAGGCCTTATTCAACTCTGCCGAGAAGCCGCCAACGGCCCAGGGCGCGCGCTGTCCAATCGCCTGGATCACCTCCTGAGCCGGCTGTTCTTTATTGCCCACCACCATCTGCGCCAGCGCGCCAAATTTGTCGTAAGCCATCACCGCAAACGTCTTCCCCACGGTGATCCCATAACTCTTATGGGTGGTCACATGCATATACAGCCAGGCCAGGTCCTCGAAGCGCATGGCCTCGAACTTTCCCGCCGGGTTATACACCAGCCAGTTCTTTGTCAGATGGATCTGCTTCGTCAGGGCGGTGTGCTCGCCCGCCATTTCAGCATCGATCCGGCTGGTCGTAAACTCGATGGGGCCTAAGCGGCCTAATGATTTGAGGATGGGGTGGGTGGATGGGTCGGCATTGCGCCGCATGAACACCACCAGCCCAATCACGCAGCCCAACGCCGCCAGCCCGCCCAGCACCAACCCAATCATTCCCCCGGTGCGGAAACCACCCGTACGCAGCAGATACGGCAGGAAGACCCCTTCCAGCATAGGCTCCTCTGCCACCAGGTCATCAATAATTTCTACCTGCTCCTCGCTGGAAAACTTTTCCAGCGACCCGCGCAAGGTCAAATCCGTTACCGGCTCGCCAGGCTGTTTGACCAGCAGCAGCCGGTCTCCCAAAGCCAGAGCCAGGTAAGAAAACTCCACCGTCTCTCGCCCGCTGTCGCTGGTTTCAATGTATTGAATGCCGGTGTCGAAGATATCATCTCCCGTAATCCGCACCCAATACTCCTGCGGAGCCTTGGGATCGCTGACCGCGATCAATTCCTCGGCGGTCACATCAAAGGGGCCAAAGAAAAAGTTATAAAAATAGCGCAGGTTCAGCACCGCCAGCGCGCCGATAATCAGAAGCCCCACCAGACATACCACCAGCAGGGTCGTATTGGAGCGGCGCACCGCCTTGGTAATCATCGATTCGTTCATACAATCTCCTAAAAAGCATGATAATTGGCAGCCTGCAATTGACGCATCCGATAAACAATATTGGGAATTTATTCACAGTTCATCAAGGCAAACTTCCTGTATAATAATACAAAATCTCTACTGGTTTCTAACTGCCAAATACCTTACAAAATTGCAATACCTGCTCGCCAGGAGTATTTCTCTATGCGCTCAAATGCCAAATGCTATGCCGAGCTGCGCGCCGAATTGGAGCGCATCCCACTCATTGACTGCCACGACCATTCAGATGTCGCCGGTCCCCGCCCCAGCGACCCAATTGCTGCCGTTTTGGACTGGTACATCACCAGTGACCTACACAGCGCCTCGTCCGACGATGAGATTGCGCTCATCCAGAATGAAAAGCTCAGCCTGGAAGAACGCTGGCCCGTGCTGGAACGCGCCTGGAAGCGCACCCGCCATACAGGCTATGCGCAGGTGATCCGCCGCGCTCTCAACCACTTCTACGGTGAGCCCGATCTCACCCTGGAAGCGCTCCAGCGTATCCGCGACCACCTGATCGACTTCTCCGATCCCGCCACCTTCGAATCGGTGCTGGATGAGGCTCGCATCCTCGTCCGCCTGGAAGATATCTATAACATGCCCGGCCTGCTCGACGGTAGCTACAAATTGCCCCCGCGCTCCCGCCCGGTCATTTCGCTGCCCTCCTTCCACGCCGTTTGCAGCTATGACGAGGTGCGCGACAAAGTCGCGCCACTGCACAAAAACATCACCTGCCTGGATGAATACCTGGGCGCCTGCCGGGAGATTTTCTCCCGTCTCAAAGCAGCCGGTGCAGTGGCATTCAAAGACCAATCCGCCTACACCCGCCCGCTCGACTACGGAAACCCCACCCGCGCTCAGGCCGAAGCCGCCTTCAACTGGTTCATGGAAGACCCTCGCCGGAAATTATCCTATCCCGATGGCAACCGCCCCTTGGGCGATTTCCTCTTCCACGAGTTCATGCGCATGGCCCGCGATCTAGACCTGCCTGTGCAGATCCACACCGGCCACATGGCCGGCATCCGCAACAGCCTGCCCAAAACCAACGCCGCCCTCCTCACCTCGCTGATCGAACTGCACCGCGACACGCGCTTCGATTTGTTCCATGCCAACTGGCCCTATGATGGCGACCTGCTCTTCCTGGCGAAGAATTACCCCAACGTGGCCATCGATTTCTGTTGGACCAACATGCTCGATCCGCTCTACTCGCAAGACCTGTTCCGCCGCATCATCTCTTCCGTGCCCCACGGCAAGGTACACGGCTACGGCTCCGACCTGGGCGGCGGCAATATGACCCAGGCCTGGGCGCACGCCGACCTGGCCCGTGATAACATCGCCATTGCCCTGGCCGACCTGGTTGAAATGGAATACCTGGACCTGGACGAAGCCCGCCAAATCGCCGCCGACTGGTTGTTCAACAACCCCAACAAGTTCTTTAATCTTAATCTTTACCGTTAGTCGTTCTCATCCTTTTTCAAATCAAATAGGAGTCATTTTATGAACGCAAAACGATTGTTTCGCGCCGGGTTCGTATTTTTGCTGCTTGCTCTGTTGATGGCCTCTGTGCCCGCCGCCCCACGCCCTACCTTCGCCGCCGGCGAGACCCAGGTCGTGCGGGACAAGTTCGCCTATCTTCCAATGATCCAACGCTCGGTTCAGCAAGCCATCGTCGTCGACCACCGCCACACCGACATCACCAAAATCCCCGATAACTGGCTGACCGAGGCCAAAAAGCTGATGGTTCATTACGCCCACACCTCACATGGCGGGCAGGTACTCAGCGGGTTGCAATGGCTTGAGGGCCGGAACAGCAAGTACAACGTAGCGATCAAAGCGAGCAATTTGCTGGCTTATCCCACCGATACTACCGCCCTGCGTTTATACGACGGCAATAACTATTCTGGAACAACCTACATCACCCCCGATATGTACTGGGACTCAACGGATGGAATAAACCACACTCGCAGCGTGGTCTCGCCCGGCCAGTTTGATTACTCTTTGTGGACCTGGTGCGGACAGATGTCTGAGTCCTCTACCGATGTGAATGGCTATCTCAGCGTCCTTACCCAGTTAGAACGCGACTACCCCGGCACGCGCTTCATCTATTTCACCGGCCACACCGACGGTTCCGCGCCGGGCAGCGAACTGTGGTCAAACAACAACCAGGTGCGCACCTACGTGAACACCAACGCCAAAATCCTCTTCGATTTTGCCGATATTGAAAGCTACGATCTTGGCGGGGTGTTCCACAGTAATGCTTCCGATGGATGCGCGTGGTGCGACGATTGGTGCACGGCGCATCCCGCAGACTGTTCCTCCCTACCTTCTAGTTGCGACCATGCGCACCCCCTACAGTGCAAACTCAAAGGACAGGCTTTCTGGTGGCTCATGGCTCGCCTGGCTGGATGGCCTGGCCCAACCGAATAATGTGGTAAGATCAACATGCCCCAGGTCGGCCGGGTGATCGCGGCCTCGCCAGTCGAGGTCGAGGAAAGTCCGTACTCCATAGAGCAGGATGCCGAGGAAATCTCGGCGCGCCGAAAGGTGCGGGATCGGGCCACAGAAACAAACCGCGCCCCTTCGGGGACGCAAGGGTGAAACGGCGGTGTAAGAGACCACCGGCGTCCGCAGCAATGCGGCGGCCAGGTAACCCCCATCCGGAGCAAGGCCAAACAGGGACAGCAGGTTGCTCGCCTCATAAGTCCCGGGTAGGCTGCCTAGAGAGATGATCGCCACCCTTTTCGGAGGGCACAAAATGCGGCTTATAGGCCGGCCTGGGGC
>CAZMMI010000198.1:0-2085 GCA_964567255.1 uncultured Anaerolinea sp. | reverse complement strand
AGTGACCTGCGCCCCGAGTGGGTCCATAAACACCATCGAGGTGTGATGCGGCTTATAGACCGGCCTGGGGCGCCAAATCCATGTCGCTGCGAGCCCCCTTGGGGCGAAGCAGCCTCCTCGTAAGTGACCTGCGCCCCGAGTGGGTCCATAAACACCATCGAGGTGTGATGCGGCTTACAGGCCGGCCTGGGGCAATATGTCGCTGCGAGCCCCCTTGGGGCGAAGCAGCCTCCAACCCATAAGGATTCCCACCATGACCATCGACTTCTCTTCCGCCAACTGGATCAACCCTCCTCAAAAATTTGAAATCACCCCGGACTCGGTGCGCATCACCACCGACCCCCACACCGACTTCTGGCAGCGCAGTTTCTACGGCTTCCGCAACGACAACGCCCCGGCCTTGCTGCTGGAAAGCATCCAAAACTTCACCTTCACCGTTCGCGCCAACTTCCAATACCGGGGGCTCTTTGACCAATGCGGCGTGATCATCTACCTGGACAGCGAAAACTGGTTCAAGGCCTCCATCGAGTACGAAAACGAGCGCTTTGCTCGCCTGGGCAGCGTGGTCACCAACCACGGCTACTCGGACTGGGCTACCACCGACATCACCCCGCCATCCAGCATGTGGTACCGTCTCAGTCGCCGCGGACCGGATTTTCTCGTTGAATCCTCGCCCACCGGCAGCAATTTTGCCCAAATGCGCGTCTTCCACCTGCATGCTCTGGGCGAGACCACCCCCGAGATGGGCAAGCTCAACCCGCCTGCCCCCGCCGAAAAGCCCGTTCGTTTCGGCCTATATGCATGCAGCCCCATCGACTCCTCTTTTGAGGTGCTCTTTGACCATCTCAAACTCGAGGACTGCCTGTGGAAGGCCCACGCCAACGATTGATCCTGTCTCACCAGAATTGTTAAACAAACAGCCCTCGAATCAAGTGATTCGAGGGCTGTTTGTTATCTGTCTATCTTAGCTGTTCGCTTCGGCACCCTTGGGCACCAACAACGGGGTGGCTACCCGTTTGCCATCCGGAGCCGGGAAAATTTTGGCGAAATCTTCCTTCGAGATCGTCTCCACTTCCAGCAAGCGTTCCGCGACCGCATCCAGCTTATCCCGATGGATGGTCAGAATTTCACGAGCCTTCACATAAGCCTCGTTCACCAACCGCCGTACTTCGCGGTCAATCTGTTCGGCCACCGCTTCAGAGTAATCACGTTGCTCAGAGATCTCGCGGCCCAGGAAGATCAGTTCTTCCTTCTGCCCATAGACCATCGGGCCGAGGGCGTCGCTCATGCCCAGGCGCGTAACCATCGTCCGGGCCAGGCGTGTCACCCGCTCAATATCGTTGGAAGCGCCGGAAGTAATATCATCAAAGACCAGTTCTTCCGCCGCGCGCCCGCCCAGCAGCCCCACTAAATCGGCCAGGATTTTCTTGCGGGGCATCAGGGTGGTATCCTGCTCGGGCAAGGCCAGCGTGAAGCCGCCCGCCATGCCGCGCGCAATGATCGACACCTTTTGCACCGGGTCGGACTCGGGGATGGCGTTCATCACCACCGCGTGACCCGCTTCGTGGTAAGCTACGATGCGCTTCTCTTCAGGGCTGATCAGGCGGCTCTTGCGCTCCGGGCCCATCATCACCCGCTCGATCGCTTCTTCAAACTCCGACTGCGTAATGACCTTCTTGTTGCGGCGAGCCGCCAGAATTGCGCCTTCGTTCACCAGGCTTTCCAGATCGGCGCCCACAAAACCAGGCGTCGAACGGGCCAGCACGCTCAAATCCACATCCGGAGCCAGGGGCTTACCCTTGGAATGCACCTTGAGGATGGCCTCGCGACCGCGCACATCCGGGCGATCCAGCGTCACGCGGCGGTCAAAGCGGCCGGGGCGCAGCAGGGCTGGGTCGAGGATGTCAGGGCGGTTGGTGGCCGCCATGATGATGATATTGGTGTCGGTATCGAAGCCGTCCATCTCCACCAGCAACTGGTTGAGGGTCTGCTCGCGCTCGTCGTGGCTGCCGCCCAAACCGGCGCCGCGGTGGCGTCCAACGGCATCAATTTCATCGACAAAGATGATGCAGGGCGAATGGCGCT
>CAZMMI010000197.1:0-7733 GCA_964567255.1 uncultured Anaerolinea sp. | reverse complement strand
TGAGGTGTATGTGGGGTGCGAAGCATCCCACATACACCTCAAATTCAGGCATCTTCCACCTATGGCTGAGTAGTAACGGCACGACATCAAAAAAAACGGCGCATTCGCGCCGTTTTTTTTGATGTCGTGCTTTTTACCCCAAGCGGGCCAGGACCATCAAAGTCAGGATGATGCCGATGCCCAGGCCGCCCAGGATCATCCCGGCGATAGCGGCGCCTTTGAAGCGGTGGCGGGCCAGCAGCGAGCCTAACCCGGTGGAGAATCCCAGCAGGCAGAAGTCAATGGCGACGCCCGTCAGGAAGGCGATCATATCTTCCGAGATGTTCGCCGCCTGGGCAAAGATGCCTTGCAGGATGCTGAAGCCCAACAAGGCCAGCAGTGAGAACAAGCCAAAAAAGCCCATCGCCAGGCTCAGCCAGGTAAACGCCGGAGCGTTTGCGTCAGGATTGATCAGTGGGCGTTCCAGGGTGGCCCGGGCGGTTTCAAGCGCTGCCTGGGTGATACCCTGCCCGGTTGCCTCCGGCTGTGTTTGCGCGTCGGGGTCCGCACTTTCAATCACTGCGACTTCGTTCACGGGCTGGTGGCTTTCCGTTGCGGGCACAACTTCCACCGCTTTTTCGGCAGCCTTGCGCTGCCCGGCCTGGTAGGCCTGGTTGAATTTGCGGAATTGGCCAAAGGTCTGCACGGCCATCACCAGTTGAACCAGGGAGAAGATGGCCCAGGTGCCGCTGCTGAGCAGGGCGTTGTTGATTGCCGCCCACACCAGGGTGACTCCATAGACAATGTAGAGAGCAGGGGTGCGGAAGATGAGCGAGCCGAGCCCCACCACGACCAGTAAGATGCCCCAGGCGGAATCGAGGAAACCAGCCGAGACGAAGGAGATGATGCCCATGACGATCATCCATCCGCCCCACGAGCGAATATCGCGGCGCATGGCTATCTCGAGGAGGGATGCGTCGGGCTGCCGGAAGGGGGCCGCGGGGAGATCTTTGATGACGCTGCCCAGCGGCTTGCGGATGGCGCGGCGGGTGAGTGGTCGAGCCATGCCAATGCCGAGCATGCCGCCGATTGCGCCGCCCATCCAGAAGGCAGCGGGGGTTTCAAATAACACGCGTGACAGGGTTCCGCCCAGGACGATGAAGAAGACGATCACCAACCCGATGAGCAGGTAACGCATGGTCACGGATTGGGCATAGCTCTTCAGGTCTTTTATATCGACCATTCTACCGGTGAGCGCTTTTTCCAGCGCATCCAGTTCTGCGGACCAGTATTCGATTTCGGGGACGATGAGCCCCAGGCCGCGCCCGACATTAATGCGCGTGTCTACTTTTAACTGCCAATCATCCGGGTCGCGCCGCCAGGTCACGTTGAGCTCGGTGGGCGTGTTGCGAGGGAAGGAAGCCAGGAAGCGCCCTGGCCCAAAGCCGCGGCGGTAGGCGTGACCGTCTGACCCGATGTAACCGGTCTGGGCGGCGTACGCAGACAGTCGACGCTGCAATTCACCTTCGTCTACATTTACCTTAAAATTGCGTTCTAATAATGCCATGCATGTCCTCCCTGGACCAACCTCTTTCCTCTTTAGAGAAGGAAGGGTGAGTGCTGTTCATTGAATGTCTCACTCAAGCTATTCTACCATCTCCGCCCACTGATTCATCTTTTGATCCAGAAGCTGCTGTGCGTGGAGGTAGTCCTGGCCCATCTTCTGCACTTTGATCGGGTCGCTGGGCGGATTCTCCAGTGCCTTCTCGATGGAGGCCAGCTTTGCCTCCAGGGCGGCAATCTCGTCTTCGAGGTGTTTGATTTGTTGCAGCCGCTGACGTTCTTTGTTGGTGGAAGGGCCGCTGGGGCGCGGAGAGTCTTCGTTGGGGCGGGCGGCAAGGCGCGGAGCAGTTTCACGTAGGGCGGCTTCGCGGGCGGCCTCGGCAGCCAACATTTGCTTGTACTCGGAGTAGTCACCGTCGAAGATGCGCAGCGTGGCTTCCTCGGGGAGCACTTCCCAGATTTGCGTGCCCAGGGCATCGATCAGGTAGCGGTCATGCGAGACCAGCAAGATGGTGCCGTGGTAATTGGATAGAACCGCTTGCAGCACTTCCTGCGAGGGCAGGTCGAGGTGGTTGGTGGGCTCGTCCAAGAGCAGCAAGTTGGCGCTGCTGAGAGCCAGCACCGCCAGGGCCAGCCGGCCGCGCTCGCCGCCCGAAAGCATGCCCACCGTTTTGAAGACGTCTTCGCCGGTGAACAAGAACTTGGCCAGGTAGTCGCGGATTTCGCCCACGCGCATCTTCGGCGCCGCGGCTTCGATTTCTTGAATCAGGGTGCGGTCTCCGTGCAGGCCTTCGTGAGCCTGGGCAAAGTAGCCCACGTTCAGGTTGGCTCCCAACTCGGTGCGCCCTTGCAAGGGCGGGATGAGCTCGAGGATGGTCTTGAGGAAGGTGGTTTTGCCCGCGCCGTTGGGGCCCATGATGGCGGCGCATTCGCCGCGGCGCAAGACCAAATCGGGGACGGTGAACAGTACCCTGCCCTCGTCTTGATAGCCTACGCCCAGGCCGTAGGTGCGCAGCACCAGGTCGCCGGAGCGCAGGGCCGGGGTGAGGCGGAAGCGCAGGTGTCGCGAATCGACGGGCGGGGTGATGACGGCTGTTTCCAGCAGGCGTTCCAGGCGTTTGAGTCGCCCCTGGGCCTGGCGCGTGTTTTGCCCGGCCATGTTGCGGCGGATGTATTCGTCTTCTTTTTCGATGAAGGCTTGTTGCGCTTCATATTCTTCCAGGCGGCGGCGGTAACGCTCCTCGCGCTGGCGCAGGTAGGCGGAATAGTTGCCGCGGTAGGCTTCCAGGCCGGGGGTCATCTCCCAGGTCTCTTCCGCCACCTGGTCGAGGAAGTAGCGGTCGTGCGAGACGATTAGTGCTGCGCCGGGCCATTCCTTGAAGTAGCTTTCCAGCCATTCGATGGCGGAGATATCCAGGTGATTGGTGGGCTCGTCTAACAAGAGCAGGTCGGGGTCGGTGAGCAGCAGGCGAGCCAGGAAGGCGCGCGTTTGCTGCCCTCCGGAGATCTGGTTGAGCGGGCGGTGATAGTCAACGGAGTCAAAGCCCAACCCGGCCAGGGTCTGGCGGATGCGGGTTTCATAGGTGTAGCCGCCGCGCAGTTCAAAAAGATGCTGCAAGCGCCCGTAGCGTTCCAGAGTTTCGGGGTCGTGCCCGGCGCTCATAGTGTGTTCCATCTCGTGCAATTCGGCCTGCATCTCGATCAGGTCGCTGAAGGCGCCCAGGCATTCTTCCCAGATCGAGCGCTGTGTGTCCAGATTGGGGCGTTGGGGCAGGTAACCGACGCGGATTCCACGGGCCACGCGCACATCCCCGGCAGAGGCTTCTTCCAGCCCCATCAGTACCTTCAGCAGGGTGGTTTTGCCCACGCCGTTGGCGCCCACCAGGCCGACCCGCGCGCGCTGCGGGATGGCAAAGGATAAATCGCGGAAGATGTCTTCAGGGCCGTAGGATTTGCTCAGGCCGGTGGCTGTCAACAGGGACATGGCGCTCTCTTTCTGGCGAGTAACTGCTCAACCAGAGGTGGAGGGTTGCCAAATTTGAGGTGTTTGTAGGGTGCGAAGCACCCTACAAACACCTCAAATTTGAGAGTTACAGTTACTCTGGCGGGTAGTATACCAGAGCGGGACGTGATTTGCTATGCGAGCCGCGCGGGCACTTTGGAAGTTGCCGTGGGAGGCGCTGTGTTTTTGGCGCGAGAGCGGCAACGCGGAGCATGATGAACGAATGATTAAGAATATTAACAATTCTTTAATGACCAGGGCGATTTGAGGGTATAATGGGCGCATCCACAGTATGAGCGATATGTGAATAACTGCAAAACCTGCAGAAAATATTTTGTAACTCTGGGAGGCGCAGTGAATTTCTCTTTCCTACCAGCCGAAGTCAAGTATTTTGATCTCTTCGCCAAGGCCAGCCAGAACTTACTGGAGGGCGCGCGCCTGCTGCAAAAGCTGCTGGACACGTGCGAAAACATTGATGATCAGGTTGCCCAAATCACTGAAGTTGAGCATCAGGGCGATTTTATCGTTCATGAGGTGAGTGATTTACTGCCGCGAACCTTGATCACGCCCATCGACATTGAAGACATCCAAACCCTCATCTCGGCCGTCGACGATGCCCTGGATGCAGTGCATGCCGCTGCGCAACGAGTGCAAATTTATCAGGTGACGGAAGTGAAGAAACCGGCCAAGCGACTGGCCGGTTTGATCGTCGAAAGCGCGCAAGAATTGGATGCGGCCATTCGACTGATGAACGACAAAAAGAATTACCCGCAAGTGCGCGAGCGTATTGTCCAGATCAATACCCTGGAAAACACCGGCGACCGGGTGTTGAATGAAGGCTTGGGAAACCTGGTGGCGCACCGCTCCGATATCTTTGACTTCATCCGCTGGAAGGAAATATACGAACTGCTCGAAGCCGCCACCGATCGTATTGAAGACGCGGGGGATACCATTCAAAGGGTAATTATCGGGAATGCTTGACCTGACTTTGATCTTCGTCATTTTATTAATCGGGCTGGCGTTGGCATTTGATTTTGTCAACGGTTTTCACGACGCAGCTAATTCGATCGCCACCGTTGTCTCTACCCGCGTCTTAACGCCCTTGCAGGGCGTGGCCTGGGCGGCCTTTTTTAACTTTGTGGCGGCCTTTACCTTTGGCACGGCGGTTGCGGAAACAATGGGCAAAGGATTGATTGATGTCAACAAGATTGATAACCTGGTGATCTTCTGCGCCTTGCTTGGCGCGGTGGTCTGGGATTTGATCACCTGGCGCATCGGCTTGCCAACCAGTTCGTCCCACGCCCTGATGGGTGGTTATGCCGGCGCGGCGATCTTGAAGGCAGGCTTTAGCGTGCTGATCATCCAGGGCTGGATCAAGATCATTGCCTTTATCTTTATCGCGCCTCTCCTGGGCTGGTTGTTGGGCACGCTGCTCATGCTGGCTATCTTCTGGTTGTTCCGAAAGCAGACCCCCGGCAAGGTGGATAAACTATTCCGGCGTGGTCAGCTCATCTCAGCCGGTCTCTATAGCCTGGGGCACGGTACCAACGATGCCCAAAAGACGATGGGCATCATTGCCGGGGTTTTGTTCACCGTCCCTGCATACCGCCACCTGGTGGTTGATTCGGCTGGGGAATTGACGATTCCGATATGGATTGTGCTGATGGCCCACGCAGCGATTGCCCTGGGTACGCTATCGGGTGGCTGGCGCATTGTGCACACGATGGGCAGCAAGATCACCAAGTTGCAGCCGATGGGCGGATTCGCTGCCGAAACGGCCGGGGCCATCACCCTGTTCACCGCTTCCTCCTTGGGCGCGCCGGTGTCCACCACGCATACCATCACGGGAGCGATCGTGGGGGTGGGGTCCATCCGCAACATTCGCAAGGTGCGTTGGGGAGTGGCAGGCAGTATTGTATGGGCCTGGCTGCTTACCTTGCCCGCATCTGCGGCCATTGCCGCGGGAAGTTATTTTATTATTACCTCCGTGATGCGCCTGTTTTCATAAGACAGGCGAGTAAGGGAAGATCCCGAACGCCCGAACCAGCGACTTTTGCGAGGTGAGATATGGAAATTACCCGGCACCGCTGTGGTTTGAAGCGCACGTTGCGCGCATTGAAGAATGGCTCGGTCACGTTGGGTTTCATTGGCGGATCGATCACCGATGGGCGTCCGGAATGGAATTGGCCGGAACCGGTGGCGTCCTGGTTCTGTGAGCATTTCCCCGGCGTGCGGGTGGTGGTTGAAAATGCCGCCATCGGCGCCACGGGCAGCGACCTGGCGGTGTTCCGTGCCCAGCGCGACCTGATCGAGCGCGGTTGCGATCTGGTTTTCATCGAGTTCGCGGTGAACGACGAAGGCGAGTCCGCCGAGAAGCGCATGCGCTCGCGCGAGGGCCTGGTGCGCAAGCTGCTGCGCGGCGAGGGCTGCGACCTGGTCTTTACCTATACCTTTATGCAAACCATGTATGCCGATATGCTGGCCGGGTGCGTTCCGCCCTCCATCGCCGAGTTCGAGCAACTGGCCGAGCATTATGGAATTGGCTCGGTGTGGATGGGGCTGCGCGCATTTGAAGAAGTGCGCAAGGGGCTTATGCGCTGGGAAGAGTGGCTGCCGGATGGCTTGCATCCCCAGTTTCGCGGCAGTTTGAGTTATGCCCAGGCGGTGACGGGTTTTCTGGAGCGGGAACTGTTGGGCGATGGCGGGCCTGTTTTGCCAACGGGCGAGTGGATGCCCGCGCCGCTCAACCCCCACAACTGGGAGAATGGCTATCTGTTGCCTTTTGAGCAGGTGCGGTTGGAAGGCCCCTGGACGGTGCGCCGGTGGGTAAAGCTGGTGTGGATCGACCAGGTGCTGCGCACTTCGGCAGTGGGTGCGCGGCTGGCCTTTGAGTTTGAGGGTCGAGGCCTGCTGCTGGCGCTGGATTTTGGCAAGGCTGCCGCTGAATTCCGCTACAGTCTGGATGGCGGTGGGTGGAAGTTCTCTGGCTTTGACCGTCCCGATTGGGTTGGCCCGGATGGTTGGTACCGGCCTTTGACGGTGGCGGATGACCTGCCTGAGGGCAAGCACACCTTTGAACTGGAAGTGTTGCACGCTGACCCCAAGGGGGACGGGAGCGTGCCCAGCCAGGGTACGAACTTCAACCTGGGGTTAATCGGGGTCTTGCCCTAGGCAAAGGCTATCGCTGCTCGCCGAAGAATATAAACGTATCAGGGAATTTTTGTCGCGCAACGCGCGACAAAAATTCCCTGTTCTTTTTTTGAAGGTGGGCAAAGCCCGTTATTTACAGCCAGTCACGGTTTGATGCGGTGCTACTGTAAGTGGTTAGGGAAGCCTATTCGGGGAGAACAACCTCCATACCGTCATACGCCGCTTCGACGCCGTGGGGAGCAAAGAAGGCGTTGAGGTCTTCATGCAGCGGGTTGCCGGAATGGGAGAAGTGATGGGCCAAAACCCGCGCGCCGGGGCGCAGCATACCCGAGGCGCGGATGCGCCCCAGCACTTGCAGGAAAGTGTCGAAGCTGAGATGCTGGGCGTAGGACCCATTGCCAACTGTCTCTTCGAGGACGACGGCGTCAAATGAACGCCCCTGTAGGGCCTGCCAGGTTTCTTCAGGGAAGTAGCCTGTGTCGGTGGCGTAGAGGACAGAATGCTTGCCATCCTCGATGCTATAAAACAACGCTTCCAGATGGTCGATGGCGTGATAGGCGCGGAAGGCAGTGAAGTTGTAGCCATTATCCTGCCAGCTTTCAAAGGCGCTGACTGTGTGAATTTCGAGGCGGGCTTTTTCCAGGTCCAGCCCCTTTGTAGTCAGCTCGGTTGCCACGTCCTTCGAGCCATACAAACGCATGACTGGGATTTGCGGCCCTCCGCCGAAGGGATTGGGGCGCAGGAAGAAATTATCGGAGGAAAAGTGATCCTCGTGGGTGTGGGTGACCAGGCCGGTGCGCGCCTTCCATAAGTTGAGGTTGAGTCGCTGCGCGGCAGCCAGCAGGTCGGGGCCAAAGTCAATCAGTAAATCGTCGTTGATCAGCAGCGCGCTGCGCAAGCGCAGGTTCTTGCCGCCCAGGTGACGTGCTTCATTACACACAGTGCAATTGCAAAAGAGCCCGGGGAAACCTTCTGATGCACCTGTGCCCAAGAACTGAAAACGCATGATGGAATTCCTCCGTGGGTGAATGATGGAAAA
>CAZMMI010000196.1:0-7853 GCA_964567255.1 uncultured Anaerolinea sp. | reverse complement strand
CACTGCCCGCGGCTGTGATCCGCAGGACGGTCGTGGCAGGATTTGCAGTCGGTGTACCCGGTGTGGTCAAAGACCGCGCTCGCCCATACGCTTGTATTGTGGCACTTGGAGCATTGACCGGGCCAGTGCCCAGAAGGTGCGGAATGGCAGTTTGTGCAGGTGTCATTGCTGTTGTGTGTGTATGAAGCGGCCCAAGAAGAGGTGTTGTGGCAAAGCATGCAATCGCCAGGATAGTGGTTTGCAGGAGTCGTGTGACAGGTTGCGCAGGCTGTGTAACCGGTATGATCGAAGTGCGCCAGTGACCAACTGGCAGTAATGTGGCATTTGTAGCAATCTCCCGTATAGTGGCCACCCGGCGCAGTATGACACTGGCTGCATGTGGAGACCCCGGCATGATTAAAGGAGATGGAAGACCAATTGTTGGTGTTATGGCAGGAGAGGCAGGCGCCAGGGTAATGGTGGCTGGGGACGGCATGACACTGCGTGCAGGTTGTGACCCCGGCGTGGTTGTATGAAGCGTTGCCCCAGCCACCTGTAACATGGCAAGCCGAACAGGCGGCGGGATAATGCCCGGCAGGCGCTTGATGGCAGGTCGAGCAATCGCTGAAGTTGTGGAATAGGGCGCCGTCTTTCCAGTTATTGGTACTGTGGCAAGAGCTACAGGTTTGTCCGCGGTTGCCATGCGGCGCATCGTGACAGGTGGCGCAATCCGAATGTTTTTTGGTGTGTTTGAAATTGACCCTGGTCCAGTCAACCGTGCCGTGACATTCGGAACATTGCCCGACATAGTGCGGCATGGGTTTTTCGTCCAGGTGGCACTGCAAGCAGTTGGGGTAAACCTCGTGGTTTACATGGACAGGTAGCCATTCATTTACATCTGTGTGGCAGTTGATACAGTCGCCAGGATATTTTCCAGTGTGCTTTTCATAACTGTGACAGTCTTCGCAGTTCTCAACCCGCAGGCAAGGTTCATCTTGCTTCACTTTGATGATGACGTTTTGGTCACCATTGATGTGGCAACTGTTGCAGGTGCTTAGGTGGTGGTCATAGGTGTAGTCTTCCCAGCTTTCAATACTGGTGTGACATTCAATGCAGTCTCCTGGGTAGTGAACCTGCGTTGAAGAAGCGGGCTTGGCATTGGTGCTCTTCCAAATGATGTTGCGCACAAAGCGAGGAGTTTCATCCACCACTTCCTCCTGCGTTGGAAGATCGCCGGCGTGGCAGGAGATGCATTCTCTTACTCGATCATGGTCGTAGACAATATCGCTCCACTCTGTATCAAGGTGGCAGGTTGCACAATCGCCTTCGTAATGCAGTGGGTAGTTTGGGCCGGCGGCTGTGGCCATCGAGATTAAATACTTGGTATCCAGGACAAGCTCATCTTCCAAGGTGTGGCATGAGATGCAATCACTGGGGGTGTCGGCATACTCGCCGGTTGTATGACAGGTCTCGCATTCGACCTCTGTGTGTGCACCTTCCAGTGGGAAGACACTATGGTCGACTTCCTGGCCGAGGAAGGGGATGGCTTGCGAGAGTATCACCGCCGGGGTTTTAGGTTTTTCTTTGACAATTTTTTGGATTTCCGAAGGAGTAGAGGCTGCTTGTAGCGTGGCAATCTTATCATGTAAAGATTGTAACGATTCGTCGGAGATGGTTTCTTCCAGGCCAGATAGAACGATATCAATCCGGACCAGCATTTTCTCTACCGTATGATACAGCGCTTCTTTTTGTTCGTTTGGAACCGTTTCAATGTTGCGAATCGATGCTGCGAGGCTGTCGTCAAACGCAGATACCGCTCTCTTAATATGCTGAGGTTTGCTGAGGGTGAGATCCAGCAGGCGACGTTCGACCAGGTCGAAGCTTCTTTCGGCCCGCCGGGTTGGATCGCCTGTTAATCTAACCTGAGTGTTTTCAGCAAAGGATTGGATGTCAAAAAATACGCTGCCTGGGCGGAATGGGTAGGTCTCCGCCAGGAAGAGCAGGCCGAGGATCATGAAGATCAGGCCGGCGTTTATCGCCCCAATGATAATCAGTGTTTTCTTCATATCGTTAGTCATCCTTTCCGGACGGGCTTGCATTGTCCTGATTGGGATTGGTCAACTGATAATTAGATCCGGCCTGGTTGGGATCAGGTTCTCCGGGATTAGAATTTAATGATCCAGTGGGTTCAGTGTTCACGTTGTTGCCGGCTTCGTTACTCGTATCGTTTCCCGTATTGTTACCCGCATCATTGCTACCTTGTTCTTGCCCATCTTCCGGATCTGTCTGAGGTTTAGATTTTAGCGGTGTTTCATCTTCAGTACCGGTGGGGTGGCAATCGGCGCACCGCTGGATGTCGGTTGTCTCCAGAGAAACATGGGCAGTTGCCATTTCTTCGTTTTCATGGCACGAGCCGCAAGTGTATTCTGTGTAGGTTGCGAGATGGCATTCTTCGCAGGTTTCAATAGGTTCATCACCATGGTCTAGCGCAAAGGTGTGGATCTTTAGTTCCGCGGGGGTCCAGGCGACATCGGTGTGGCAGCGGGCGCATTCTAGACCAAATTGCCCGGCATGGACTTCGGGCTCTTCGTGGCAGGAACTGCAACTGGCGCTGGTGCCTACATAATGCTGGTCGCTGTGGCATTCGGCGCATTCGTGATCGGCGTGGCCGCCGGACAATGAAAACTGGCTATGATCAAAGCCCTTGACCATGCGGTCCTGACCGTCATGACATTCTGTGCATGCCGAGCCATATTCTTCGATGTGAGCTGCGAGCGAGTTGTGGTCGTGGCTGGAATGGCAGGTGATGCAATCCGTTTCCTTGGCAAAACTTCCGTCTTCGTCGCTGTGGCAGGAGTCGCATGTCATTTGCTCGCCATCATAGTCGGCGATATGGCTGGCAAGGCTAAATTCGGCCAACATGTAGTGATCTACATTTTGGAAGGCCAGCTTCGTCAGATCGGCTTCCTCGCCATTATGTTCAGGGTGGCAGGCCTGGCAGCGGGAAACCCCCGGAAGCCGCCCATGCAGCGAGTTGATATCCTCGCGCTGGGCGGCAATATCTTTGTGACAGTCCTGGCAAGTGCTGTCACTGAGACAGTGGACGGGCACATGGCAGTGAGAACAGTCGTCTGAAAGCTCGGCGTGAGACGAGACGCCGCCCAGAGGTTGACTCTGATGAGCGGTGGATAACGGCCCTGGGCTCAGTTGGTGGGTTGCTTTAAGATAGAGAAAGCCGCTGCATCCAAGCACAAACCCAATCACAACCGCGAAGCGAATAAAAAACCAGGGTCTCAATAAGAACTTTTTCCACAATTTTTTAATCATGCATCTCCTCTCACCGTTCAGTAGCCTGGGGCGTTTTCCGCGCGCCCCAGCCTGAAACTTTGCCTAGGGAATTCCGATTCCCGTTCCGATTTTGTCCATCGATAACTGTAAGGCTCCCGGATCGGCGGTGTTGGTCTGGGCGGTAGCATCAGGTTGCACAGGGAAAAACTCCGGATTTTGCTCGCGCAACTGCCTGGCTTCATCCTCTGCGCCGGTAGGGTGGCAGATGGCACATTGGCTGAATTCGAAGATATTTTCAGCATTGTGAGCAGTAACCATTTCTTCATGCTGGTGATCTTCGTGGCAGGCGTAGCAGTCATATTGAACGTAGTTGTTGGGGTGGCAGGTTTTACAATCTACCTGACCGGCTCCGCCGTGATCGAGAGCAAAGTTGTGACGAGTCAGGACCGCAGGTGTCCAGGCCAGGGTGTTGTGGCAGCGGCCACAATTGATGCCAAATAGTTCAGTGTGCAGGGCGGGTTCTTCGTGGCAGTCGGTGCACTGATGAGGATCCTCTTCGTCTTCGGTGGAAAGATATTCCAGGCCGCTTTCCACGGCGGGGTCAGAGGGTGAGGAAAAGCCTTTTTTCAAGGCAATCGTTTCGACATCTGCCCAATCGGTATGTTGAATGAGGGCAACTAGTTCATTGACCTGGTAATCATTGAGATAGCCACCTTCGCTGACGTGCCAGGCTGCCATGGCGGTGCCGTGGGTAGCACGAGCAATGGTGTTGAAGAGCGCGTCTTCATCCGCTTCGGCCAGAGCGGGGTTATTGAGGGGAGGCATCATGCCCAGGCCGGCGCCATCAGCGCCGTGGCAAGAAGCGCAATTTTGAACGTACAAATCGATACCTTCCTGCACATATTCATTGCGTAGATTCTCTTTAGCCCGCGCCATGCGGTCTTCTTCCCTGTACCCATAGATGGGGATGGCGATGACCATCGCCAGGAGGGCTATTAGACTGATCCAGGTGCTTTTTTGCATTATTTTTTTGCCGCTCCTTTCTCCCTACGCAGGGTATGTGATGTGTTCGGGTAAGTGGTGCTCGCGGTTTTGGGGTACTGCGGTATCTACTTTGACCAAGCCATCCTCAAAGACGATAGGGAAGGTGTCGAGAGACCGCGATACGATCGAGGTTTGATACTCGCCGTTGTTGTCAAAGCTGGCGGAATGGCATGGACAGAAGAATTTGTTCTTCTCGCCGATCCAATCCACTGTGCAGCCCAGGTGCGGGCAGCGGCGGTAGATGGCCATGAAGCCGCCGTCGGCGGTGCAGATGAGGAAGAAGTTGCCATCTTCGAATTCGGTGACCGAGCCGGGAGGGAAATTGGCGATGGGCCCGGCGGTGATAACGCCACCAAACTCGCCTTCCAGGCTGCGCGAGCGCAGAAACATCACGCCGGCTGCGCCCAATTCAAGCATCAGGACTCCGCCCAGAATTTTGAGCGCATTTTGTAAAAAGGCGCGGCGGTGTGGGTCGAATTGGTCTAGTGAAATGGACTGAACATCTTCACTCATGGTTAATCTCCTCACTAAAACGGTAAGACAAGGGCCATGTGCGGGCCGCGGAAGAAATTGCCGATGATGGTGAGCATGACCAACGATGTCATGACGAAGACAAAGACGCCCAGGAGGGCTTCGCTGTGGCTGGCACGCTGACCTTGATACCGAATGGCAGCGCGCACCAGAAAATAGACCCCGACTAAAGCTGCAAGGCTGGCGACGAAGGGGATAACGCCCATTGTCCAGGCCCCCGGCACGTTGGGCAGCCAGGCGGGGATGTTGAGCCAGTACTCGTCTACGATGACCATGATAGGAACGAGGTAAACCGCAATGATTGCGCTGATGGCTGCAGCCCTCTTGCCCAAAGTCGAGCGGAAATAGATGCCGATGTCTTTTTCGTCGCGGTCGAAGTAGGGAACCACAAAAAGAGCCGCGCAAAGGATGCCGACCAACCCCAGCGCTGAGAGAGGATGCATATGCAGAAGCAGTTCTTGCAGCCCCACAAAATACCAGGCAGCCTTGGCCGGGTTGGGAGAACTGAGCGGGTTGGCGATGGGCCCCAACGGGGCGGGGGTGGTCATCGCCCAGATCGCCACCACCAACAGGGTGACTAATCCCGCGGCGTATTCTACATTGACCAGGTGGGGGATGGTTGTAACGAGTTGAGGGCGCTCATTGTTCTTTACGATTGGTTGAGAGATGCCGCCGTTTTTGCGCACTTTCCAGAAGTGATAGCCCATGAACGCCATGAGGAGGGTGGGGATGAAGACAACGTGCAAAGCATAAAAATTACTTAGACCCGATTGGCCGACCTGCGGGCCGCCAAGAGCAAAGCTGCGGATTTCGTTACCGATCACCGGAATATAGGCGATCAGGCTGGTGCTGACGGTGATGGCCCAGTAAGATAGCTGGTCCCAGGGGAGAAGGTAACCGGTGAAGTTGGCCATGAGGGCCAGAATGAAAAGGACAACCCCGATGATCCAGTTGACCGTGCGACCCTGTTTGTAGGAGCCGGTGAAGAAGACACGCAACAAGTGCAGGAAAGAAGAAATGACCAGGAGGTTCGCCGCCCAGTGATGGGCGGCGCGGACGAGTGAACCGAATGCAACTTCGGTTTCGAGGGATTGGATACTGATGTAAGCGTGGTCGACGCGGGCGTCGTAGCGGAACATAAGCAGCACACCGGTGAGCGCCAGGACCACCGCCAGGACGGCAGAGATGCCACCCAAGCCCCAGGTGTAAGTAAAGCGTATCGCCTGGGCGGGGACACGTACGGGGTGCAGGTGCAGGATGAGGCTGTTGGTCACCTGCTGCAAGCGGCTTTGCTCACCGGTAACATTTTTCCCGGCGGCAGCCGCATGACGGCGAAAGCGTAACAAAGGTGTTTGAGTGGCCATAAGTATCCTCAGGTTTCAATCAATAAATCTAGCGAATAATGGCAGGGAGAAAGATATGGAAATTAAGTACGGGCAGGTCGCCTGTTGCCATGCCGTGAAATACAAAGGCGGCTCCCATTTTCGTCTTCTGATCTTTCATATAGGTGGGGGCTCCGGCGATCAGGTCGTCTCGGTCGTCACCGTTCACGTCTCCGGCGCTTGCCAGAGCAGCGCCGAAATCGGTGTCGCTTTTGTTACCACCGGCAGACCATGTTGGGGTCAGCGATGGATACGCCGGGCCGCCGTTGTAGACAAAAACCATTCCTTCATAAGATTGATCGCCGTCATGGTTGGGCGCGCCGACTCCCACATCGTCATAGCCGTCCATGTTAACATCACCCAGGCCAGCTACTGCTGCGCCAAATCCTGAACCGGTTTGGCCGCTGGTGGCGAACCAACCGAAGGTCGCACTCAAGCTCCCGGCGCTGTTGAAAAACAGGTAAGCCGCACCTACATCGGCCAGGGCTCCGTCGTAACCTCGCGCGCCGACGAGCAGGTCCGCATAGCCGTTACCATCCACATCTCCCGCGCCATCGATTGAACTGCCGAATTGCATGTTCGGTTGGGAGCCTTCCACAATCCAGTCCGGGGCGTCGAGGGCAGGCCCGGTGGCAGAACCCAGGAAAACCGAAACCTGGCCGGAATCGATGCGAGGAAGGTCTGAGGGGGGCAGGGCAGGCAAGTCGACGGTGGGGGCCGAAATAGCGATGTCGGCGTAACCATCGTGGTTGAGATCGCCAACTCCGGCCACGTCGTAGCCGAATTGGGCTGAAACCAGGTCGCTTTGCAACATCCAAACGGGAGTATCTTCGAGTCCGGAGGCAGAGCCTAAGAAAAGATAAGCCGCGCCCTCGTTGATTTGCGGCTCGCTGTAATGAATGGCGCCAATGAGTACATCGGCGAAACCGTCACCATTGACATCTCCAGCCCCGGCTACCGAAGCGCCGAACTGGGTGTCGTCGGCGCCGATAAAAGTCCATGCGGGTGATAGGTTAAGGCCAGACTCCGAACCAAGGAACAAGTAAGCGGCGCCATTATCGCCTGCGCCCTGATAATCTTCATGGTGACTGGGAGCGCCAACGATGATATCGTCGTAGCCGTTGTTATCAACGTCTCCGGCTCCGGCTACCGAATAAGCGAACAAAGAACCTTTTTCAGAAGTGGTCAGTTCGGCATAAGGGGTAGTGGAAAGACCGCTGGGGCCGCCCAAGAAAACAAAGGCTGTTCCTGAAGGCTGTCCATTCACCTGATACACCGGCGAACCTACGATTACATCGTCAAAACCATCTTGATTAACATCTCCCGCAGAGCCTACCGAACGCCCATATTCCGCGCCGTTATAGGTCCCGTCTGTTATCCATACGGGAGATGACGAGAGGATGGAGAGGAGCGAGGTGGGCTTGGGCAGCTCGGCGCGCGCCGAAGCCACCGGCAGGAGAGCTGCCAGGAGAAGTAAGATCGACGCGCGGAAGAGGAGTTTGGACATAGTTTTTTATTCCAGGATGCCTGCCCGGAGAAAACTCCGGGCAGGCGGTTGGTTAGTACGGTTGCGCAGTTAGCGCTTCAGCATGGGCATGAATACTGTGTGGATGTCTTCGACAATGAGGA
>CAZMMI010000195.1:3139-7979 GCA_964567255.1 uncultured Anaerolinea sp. | reverse complement strand
TCATACTTCGCCAGGCCCTCATTGGTGCCAATCCACACAATGCCTGCACCATCCACAAGGATCGCCTGGACGTTGTCGCCCGGCAGGCCTTCATTGGTGGTCAAGGCAAATGCCTGCGTGCCATCCGGGTTCAGAACCACCACGCCCTTGCTGTCATCCCCAAACCAGGCCCGGCCTTCCGCATCAATCGCCACCGTGTCAAAGGAATAAATATCTTTGAACATCGTCCATGCGCCGTCCTGATACCGGCTGGCGCTGCCATTGGTAGCCGTGAACCACACGGCTCCATCCGGGGCCACCGCAATGGCCTTGGCCCAGCTACCGCCCATATCCGGGATCTCAGACTGCTTGAAGGTTTGCCACGGGGCACCCGGATCGGTCGGATCGATCAGGTGGATGGCGCCATCCGTCCCTATCCACAGTTTTCCATCCGGCGCAACGGCAAATGAGTCCACATAATTGCTGGCCAGCGCATCGCCCGTGAGAAAATCCTTTACCTGCCCGTTTTCATAGAGGAAAACTCCCTGGTCGGTCCCATACACCGGCGACCCGTTTTCGGTCAACGCCAGCGAATTGATCCCCTGTTCGTTTTTATCGGTGACATCCACCGCGCAAACGGCCTCCTCTGCATCAAACTGGCACAGCCGTCCCGCGCCCCAGGGATAGGTAGCTGCCCAAATTTTGCCGTCTGCGCCAACCTCCAACTCGCGAATGTCCTTTACATTCGCCGGGGAATCGGCATCGTAATACACCCACTGACCGCTTCGATAGGAAATCAACCCGCCTGAGGCCCCAATCCACAACGTGCCGTCTGGGGCTATCGCCAATGCATTGGCGCGCTCATCCGGGATTCCTTCTGCTGCGCTGTAAGCGGTCACCTTGCCGCCGGTGATTTTCGCGATCCCCTTGTACCCGTTCGCCACCCAAATGTCTTCGCCATCCACGGCAATGTCACTGACCGTATTCCACAGCAAACCTTGATCCTGCGTGTACCGTTCAAAGGCCCCGGTTTGCAGATCATATACACCCAGGCCGTAATATCCAATCAACAAGCGCTGGTTGGCCTGGTCGCAATACAACTGTTCAATCTTGCTTTCAGCAATCCGACTTTCCGCCGGGAAGTTGATCTCTTTCTCCCACAACCCGGTGTTGGGATCGTATACACTGATGCCGGTCAACGTCCCCACCAATATGCGCGGCTCAGGAATTTCACAATAAGCTATTGCATTGGCGCTCACATTTCCCATGCCATCCAACGGCGTGTAATGCATCGAATAGCTGCTGTCCAACCGCCAACTGATCATCCCGCCCAGCGTAGCAGCGTAAATAACGCCGTCATGAATCGCCAAATCGCGCACCACGTTTGCATTGGTCAGCGAATACCAGCCCGGTTGCAGCCCGGCAGGCGCCGGCAGCGGAGTCTCGGTCGGTGAAATATCCGGTGCTTCTGGCGCCGAGGTCGCCGGGGTAGTTTCTTCCAGAACAGGTTCTTCTGCCGTGCAGCAGGCATCGGTTTCAACAGGAGTTGGTTCCTGCTTTGAGCCTGCCCCAAAACTGCAAGCCAGGCTTAAGAAAACCAGCGAAACAATGAATAGAGCCAGCGCATACTTTTTCATGGTGCAATTCTCCTATGCGCTAATTATGGACCCCATCCGTCAATAAAGCGTCAAAACCGTACAAAGATTCAAGACGCGTTCTCATTTGTCCCCCTCTGGCTTTCTGAATTAGAATAACAACAAACGCCAGCTCCCACCAATCAATATAGGAAAGAGGAGATATGGATATCGATCGCAACACACTCTTAAACTGCCCGCCTGAAGAAGCCGCTGCTCAACTATACGAAACCGGGAAGGAACTTCAAGGCGCTAATTTGCGGCGTTCCAGTTGGCTGTTGATCGCTAACGCGCTGCATGTCCAAAAGATCGCTGATATCCTATTGCAGCGCTTGCAGGCCGCCACCACGCGCCAGGATGCTCTGCGCGTGCTGCGCATTGCCCGGAAAAATGTTCGTGAACGTCGGAAAGGAACCGGCTCTTCCCGGGGTAAGTCGCATGAAAACCCACAGACCGTCGCAGACGAAAACAGTCGAGCCGCTATACTGCACGAAGAAGAGCAATTAGCGGATGAAAGAGAATGGGAAGAGGAATTGGAAGGTATTTTTGGGGGTGACTTTGAGGAGTGGCTGGCGGAACAACGCAATCCCCCTTCAATCAACCACACCCGTATTGCCGACCTCCTCCCAGTCTCAACTGTTCAGGAAGCCGTAGGCCGTTATGCCTGGGATCGCCACGTCACAGATCGCCCAAAACTCAACGATATGCGCAGCCACATAGATGACACGACCTATAGTGACTTGCTTTCGATGATCGAAAACAAGCCCGAGTTGAATTTATCTGAAACCGAATTAAACTTTTTCCACGAACACAAACTCGACACGCTTTTGGAATACATCACAGATCCTCACCCCTCCTTCCAGGTGCCTCCCCTCCGCGATGGCATCGCATTAGCTGGGGCAATCATGATTGAAGAACACAGCGACCCAAATATTCAACCCTTCGTCATCGATTGGGAAGCCATTGAAGGTTGGCTTTCCACGAACCTCCGGGGCAACCCCCAAGCAAATACAGTTCCATCTATCATTCGCTGCGCCTATGCTTTCTTTCAGAAAGCCCCCACCCCGCTGCTCACCCGTTTACTCAAAAAGGCCAACCGTTGGCATTCTGCCTGGGCCAATCTCATCGTCTATGCTTACCCGCGAGTGTCAGAACTCATCCCAGGCTGGAGCAAGCAGGCGGACGACCCCAACGAATGGTGGACGCAACGGGTATATATCAGGAATATTCATTGGGAACAGGTGTTGGACGCTGGGCTTGGCTCCAAGTTAACCCGCTACAACCTGCAAAAAAATGTTGAGGATCTCTTCAAAACGCCCCGCTTGAAAAAGAATCGTTTTTCAAACGGATGCCAAAACCTGCTACTTGCCGGAGGCGGAACCCTTCGCCGCATGGACTATCCCAGCTTCACGCTTACTTGCCGCCCCAGTATTACAATGGTGCGCCTGGAAACTTTTTCCGAGTTAGTTAAACTTGCTCAGCAATTACAGAATCTGGACCGCCAGGTGAATTCCCTGAACCGTTCTTCATTGTCTGTGTGGATTCAAACCACATTCCAAAATCTCTTCTCCGACAACTTGCCCAAAGATCTGCCCCAGCAGATAGCCGCCGAACTTGAGCACCATGGGCTAGCTTACCTGATGCTCAAAGAACGGTTGTTCCGCGATTCGTTCGAAGAAACACCATTCCGAATCCGGCGAAAGCATATTCAACGTTTCTGGGCAGAACAAACCGATGCTGAAAATGACGAGCAAAAGTCAGAAAAACTCCCCATGCCAGCCAACCTGCTGGCCGCGCGCAAGGAATTTGGGGAGCAATCGGTAAAAGAAGCCCTGGCCCATGCCATGCTCGATCATTTCAAGGACGATTGGCCTGTTCCAGAAGTGTTTGACGTTCCGCTCAAAGAAACCTTACTCACCTTACTTCGCAGCGTTGCCGTCACATTCCGCCTGCGCCCATCCTGGATGCCCTCATCCATTGATAACCTGTCTGAGAACGATCTCGAACATACACAGGAAGTGGCAAACTTCCTCATCCAGCAAACCGAAAACGCCCCGCTTGAATTGGCTCAGGCGTTGGTTTTAGCTCCTCAGCAAGGGCTGCCGCGATTAGCTGGCGGAGGTGTCACCGCTCTCGAACGCAACTGCCGCCAACTGGTAAAAAACATTGCCGGGGTTGCACAAGAAAAAATAGGCGGTGAGGCGCGCATTTTCACCTGTCAACCGATCTCCAAAACCTCCGCGCTGAACCGTGGTAATCTTGCAGGCGACTGTTCCTCCGGCAGTGTGCCCATGCGCGCGCTATCGCCCCATCATACCTATTACGGCATCTTTGAAAATGGCAAGCAACAGCGCGGCTACATCACTGTCTACGAAGCCTGGGCGTTAGAAGATGAGAAACTAGACGAGAAGTTCTATCGAAGCACGCCGGTGCTCTGTCTAGAAACCATCAATGTGCCGATCCGCATTTTCGACGCAGTCCAGCAAGATCTGTTAGTGATTTTCGAAGCAATTGCCAAAAGCCGCGGGTTGGTTGGCGGCTTAGTGCTCATCACCGGGATTGGTACCTGGAACTATCAGAATGGCGAAGTGTTACGTCAATCGCGACGCTTCCGTCAAGGAAAACCTGTGATTCTTGTTCCTGCCGATCCGGCCAGTTGGAACGTGTATCTCCAACTTGCTCCAGAGGCAGAGAGTTACACGGCTTTTTATAATGCTACTACTGGATATCATAATAACTATTTCCGTTTGCTGGCCCCTTTCCAACCAGATCAGGATGTAGTCGAGCCCGAAAATCTGGCCGAAGCGAAGCGCATCGCTGCCTTGCCGCCTAAACGCCTGCGCGTTACTGCGCGTTACGGTCCCGGCCCGGCTGGATTCATTTCCGAATACCCCGAAATCTTGTAAGGTCTTTTGTTTGCCGAATCCGACAATTGTCTAGACAACGCCCAATACCCTTGACAGATTTCGGAAAATGCGTAGAATTGGCCCGACATGAAATTTCCGGCACTCATTCCAACGATCTTCCAAGGCCACGAGCGCGTGGCTCAAGCGGTTTTCATTTCTCGTTTTTCCTTTTCATAGAGGGAGCCCAATCGGCTCCCTCTTTTTTTGCCTGCTTCCAGGAGGTTCATTCATGCTGCGTCTTCCCGGCCTGATCGACCCGCACGTTCACATGCGCGAACCCGGCGCTGCCCACAAAGAAGACTGGGACAGCGGCACCCAGGC
>CAZMMI010000195.1:0-3039 GCA_964567255.1 uncultured Anaerolinea sp. | reverse complement strand
GACATGACCCTGTGGATGGAGCATTTCGACCGCTGGCCCGCCGATTTGCCCATTGTGGCCCACGCCGAAGGCCGCTCCATCGCCGCCGTCATCTTGCTGGCCCAACTCTATGACCGCCCCGTTCACATCGCTCACGTGGCCCGTCGCGAAGAAATTCTCCTCATCCGTGCCGCCAAAGAAAAAGGCCTCAGAGTGACCTGCGAGGTGGCCCCCCATCACCTCTTCCTCTGCGCCGCCGATCTTTCTGGCGGGCGCGGCGAAGTCCGCCCGCGCCTGGCTGCGCCCGAAGACCAGCAGACCCTGTGGGACAACCTGGACGTGATTGACTGCTTCGCCACCGACCACGCCCCCCACACCGCCGCCGAAAAAGACGGCCCTAACCCGCCGCCCGGCTTCCCCGGCCTCGAAACGGCCCTGCCCCTGCTGCTCACCGCCGTCCACGAAGGCCTCCTGAGCCTGGACGATATCTTGCTGCGCTGCGCCACCAACCCACGCCGCATCTTTGCCCTGCCCGAACAGCCCGACACCTGGATCGAGGTCGACCCCGACGCGCAGTGGAACATTACAGCCGCCCAGACCTTCACCCGCTGTGCATGGACGCCCTTTGAAGGCCGCCCGGTGCGCGGCAAGATCACCCGCGTGGTGCTGCGCGGGCAGGTCGCCTACGAACACGGAAAAATCCTTGCGCCTGCCGGTTTTGGCCGGGACGTGCGCAGCAATTCATCCCAAGAAACCAATCCCAATTTGAACCAGTTATAGGAGGATCGTATTATGGCACTTCACACCCCCCGCATCATCCAGCGCAGCCCCCACCTGCCCTTTGGCGACAAGCAGGACGCCAGCTTCTACGGCAAGGATATCCTTTCGGTGAAGCAGTTCTCGCGCAGCGATCTCAAGTTCATCTTCGGCGTCGCTCAAGAAATGTCCGAAATGGTTCGCCGCGTGGGCAGCTTTGACCTGCTCAAGGGCAAAATCCTGGCCAACGTCTTCTATGAGCCCTCCACCCGCACCTCCTCCTCTTTCACCTCGGCCATGGAGCGCCTGGGCGGCAGTGTGATCCCCATCAACGAGGTGCGCTACTCGTCCGTCTCCAAGGGCGAATCTCTGCCCGACACCATCCGCACACTGGAAGCCTACGCCGATGTGATCGTCCTGCGCCACCCCGAAATCGGCTCGGCCGAACTGGCTGCCAAATACGCCCGCAAGCCCATCATCAACGCCGGTGACGGCATCGGCGAGCACCCCACCCAGGCCCTGCTGGACCTGTTCACCATTCAGCAAGAGATGGACCGCATCGACGGCCTGACCATCACCATGGTCGGCGACTTGAAATACGGGCGCACCGTGCATTCACTGGCCCGCCTGCTCACCCTCTACGATGTGCGCCTCAATTACGTCTCCCCCGACGTCCTGCGCATGCCCGGCCACATTCTCGATGAGGTCAACGAAACCAGCATTCCCCAGGCCGAATACAACAGCCTCGACCCGATCATCGCCGAAAGCGATGTGCTCTACGTGACCCGCGTGCAGAAGGAACGCTTCAGCGACGAGAACGAATACGAGAGTGTCAAGAACGCCTTCGTCATCACCCCCGAAACCATGCAGCGCGCCAAAGAAGACATGATTGTCATGCACCCCCTGCCCCGCGTCGGCGAAATCAGCATGGATGTGGACGACGACCCCCGCGCCGCTTACTTCCGCCAGATGGAATACGGCCTCTACGTGCGCATGGCCCTGCTGGCAATGGTCCTGGGCAAGGCGTAATCATGACCAAACCCTTTTTCACCCTCCTGGAAGAACGCGCCCGTTCGGTTGGATCGCTGGTCTGCGTGGGCCTCGACCCGCATCCCGCCGATCTGTCCCAGCCTACCGCCGAGGCTGCCAAGGCCTTCTGCCTGCGCCTCATCGAGCAAACCGCTCCCGTGGCGGCGGCTTTCAAACCCAATGCCGCCTTCTTTGAAGCCTTCGGCCCTTCCGGCTGGGAAGCCCTGCGCGAGGTCATCGCCGCCGTGCCCGCCGGCATCCCCGTCATTCTGGACGCCAAGCGCGGCGACATTGCCTCCACCGCCGAAGCCTACGCCCGCTCCACCTTTGAGGAATTGGGCGCCGGCGCCGTCACCCTCAGCCCTTACCTGGGCAGGGACTCACTGGAACCCTTCCTGAGCGACCCTGCTCACGGCTGCTTCATCCTTTGCAAAACCTCCAACCCCGGCGCGGGTGATCTGCAAGACCTGCCCGTAAACGGTTTGGGCGAAAGTCTTTTTGAAACCGTTGCCTGCATGGCGCAAGCCTGGAACGAAAACAACAACGTAGGATTGGTGGTTGGCGCCACTCAACCCGATGCCCTCCGCCGCGTGCGCGAATCCGCCCCCGACTTGTGGTTCCTGGCGCCCGGCGTAGGCGCGCAAGGCGGCGACCTGGCACTGGCCCTGCAAAACGGCCTGCGCGCCGACGGCCTGGGCTTGCTGCTCAACGTCTCGCGCTCGGTCGCCCGCGCCGCCGACCCGCGCAAGGCAGTGGAAGAGATCAACGCGGCTGTCCGCGCTGAACAGGCTCGCTTTCAATCTCGCCCCGCCGCCATGACGCCCTCCGTGTCCGCCGCCCTGGCCGAAGGGCTGTTGAATGCCGGCTGTGTGCGCTTTGGCGAGTTCACCCTCAAATCCGGCCTCAAATCACCCATCTACATCGACCTGCGCCGCCTGGTCAGCTACCCGGACCTGCTCGCCGAGGTAGGACGCGCGTACCTGCCCGTGCTCAAGCAGCTATCCTTCCAACGCATGGCTGCCCTGCCTTATGCCGCGCTGCCCATCGCTACATCCATTAGCCTGCAATCCGGCTGGCCAATGATCTACCCGCGCAAGGAAGCTAAAGAGTACGGCACGCGGGCCGAGATTGAGGGCGAGTACCAGCCCGGCGAACGCGCCGTGATTATCGACGACCTGGCCACCACCGGCAGCAGTAAATTCGAGGCCATCGAAAAACTCGCCGCCGCGGGCCTGGAGATCGAAGATGTGGTCGTGCTCATCGACCGCCAATCCG
>CAZMMI010000194.1:0-8043 GCA_964567255.1 uncultured Anaerolinea sp. | reverse complement strand
CGGATGGCGTTCTCTAGAGTAAACGCATCATGGAGATACGTTCTAAAAAGTGACCCAAAATATGTGGTTGCGAGCCCCGAAGACTCCACGAAGGGGCGAAGCAATCTCGTTTTATCGTTGTGAAATCACTTTTTAGCCCAGATTCATGGCGAGATTGCTTCACTCGCAGAGCCTCGTTCGCAACGACATAGTTCCATTGGTTCTTCTTGGCCAAAACCGCCATGCTCAACCATAAGATGGGTTTACCCAGGCAGGGTCCGGATTGACGTTGACGAAGCATCTGGCTCGTGTTATACTTATCGTGACCGATTCGGTCACGATTTCTATTCTTTTGATGATTACAGGAAACCCGAGGTCCAAAAATGTCTTTTGAAAAACTCGAGAAGGAAAACCAAAATAAGGTCATTAACGCTGCTTGCGAAGTTTTCGCCCGGCACGGCTATCGCAAAGCGTCGATGAAGGACATCGCCGAACGATCCGGGGTTTCGAAGAGTGTCCTGTTCAAGTACTTTTCCACCAAGGAAAACCTCTATCGAAGAATCTTTCGACTGGCATCGGATAGCATCCGCGAGGCGGATCACCTGGCCCGCCTGGAAGCAGCCGGTGACGAGGATCTGTTCTCTTTGATGCGCCGGAGTGCTAAAACCAGGCTGGCCCTCTTCAAAGAATTTCCCTGGTTTTACAAATTCTCGTATACGGCGGCTTTTGATCCCGACCCGTTTGTCAAAGATCTGGTGAAACAGGAGCTTGCTGATTACCGCCGGTCGCAGCCTGCCGAGGCTGCCAACCCGCTTGAGAATGGGGAAGCGGTGGGCGCGAACTCCGTCTATCAAGGCCTGCGCAAGGATATTCCTCTCGACTTTGCCCGGCAGGTCATTCTGTGGGTTTCGCAGGGATATTTGGAAGAAAAGCTGTACCAGGACCAGATCGATCCGGATGGGCTCGAACAGGGCTTTGCGCGTTGGATCGATGTGCTGGAATTAATGCTGAAAGACACAAGCAACGTTTAACCGAAAAGAAAACAGGTGAAGAATGGATCCTATTATTTCAACCCAGAAAATCTCTGCCGGGGTAGAGGGCGTGCCCGGCCTGAAACATCATCTCCTGACTGTTTGCGGCGGACCGCTGTCTGTTTACGAGGCGGGCGATCCCAGCATGCCTGCCGTGATGATGCTGCACGGCGCCATGTATGATGAAGCCCGCTTCATTTGGGACCAAATGTTTCCCTTTCTCTGTGCGCAATATCACGTCTTCGCGTTGGACACCCCTCGCCATGGAAAATCCCGCCCCTGGCAAGGCCTCCTGGATCGCCCCAGACTGATGGACATACTATCCGAGACCTTCCGCCAGATCGGGATTGAAACCTTCAGCCTGGTGGGCCTCTCGATGGGCGGTGCTCTGGCTATCGAATATGCTTCACTGTATCCCCGCCAGGTTCGATCGATGGTTCTTTTTGAACCGGGCGGGCTGGGGGAAAAGCTGGATTATGGGTTTGTCACCTGGCTGTATATCAATTTTCCGGGGATGCTGAGGATGCTCAGCCGCCAATACATGAAGAAGGACGCCGCTGCGTTGGGAAAGGTGTTGCAGTCCATTTTCGTGGGCGGCTCTAAGCCGACGGATCCCAATCGATTGGTCGCCATCCTGGCGGATGAGATTCGCGGCAAATACACCTGCGGAGAAAATGACATGGATGACTGGCAACTGACGGGCATTGGCCCCTTCCGCATCAAGTGGAACCTCCTGGACCGCATCCCTTTGATCCAATGCCCGACCCTGTGGCTCAGGGGAGCGGACAGTGTCCTCGTCAAGCAGCACGAGATGGAAAGAGTGCTCATGCTGGTCAGGCAGGGTGGGGCCGACGCGGAATTCAAAGTGATCCCTCACGCCGGGCACATCCTCCCACTCGAGCGCCCCGAACAGGCCAATTCGGCCGTGAAAGAATTCCTGGATAGGACGGCTGGAAAAGCGAATTGACCCGGCACTGCACATCTCGCCCCGTCAAATTTGTTGAATGGCTTGATTAATAGACCGGCCTATGGCAAACTGTCCGGTAAGGACAGGCTGGTTTGTCTTGGAGAAAAATGGAAATGGACATAGAGTCGATTATCAAAACGTCGAAATGGTGGAAGGATGCCGAAGCGATGCCTGATAGGCATTATCCTGAAGCAGCCGGTGTGACGCTAGCAAATCATTTGGAAGCGGTTCAGCGTAACCTTCGACTGCTTCAGCCTTTTGAAGGCAGGCATCCCTATTTTCTGCAGTTGCAAACAGCGCTTGAAAGTTTTGGAATCACGCCAGATTGGGCGCAAACACTCCTGGGAACGGTTGCGCTGCTTCACGATATCGGAAAAGCGCGAGAAGAGAAGAAGGTGGAAGGCTTGCACCCTCTCAGCGGGAAAGCGGTAATGATGCGCCATCCCATCTTGGGATTGTTGGCTGCTTTGGAACTGCTTCCAGACCATCTCCCCGGGAGAGAGACGATTCTTGCGTTAATTGAAGAGCACGATACACCATATTCCTGGTATAAGCAATTTGAGAAAACACAACAGATTCCAAAGGCTAAAGCCTGGGCCCAGCTAGACAGACAGATTGATGCTCATGAGGATGGAACAGGGTTGGTTTTGCTTTCGGTTTTCAAAATTGCAGATATTGATGGGCACGAAAGTGTGGCGGATGTTTCATGGTTCATTGAAAATGCGAACGAAAATTTTCTTCATGAGAAAGGCAAGGCATTGCCTGTCCCCGACCGCGTTGCGATAGAAAGTTTGAAATAAATGCCGGTTATTTAAAGTTTCTATCTTTCTCTTCACCCCGAACCATTCTATAATCACTGCATGGACACGGATACGCTAGCAAAAGCCCTTCTCGATCGAATCCGCGGGGGGCTGGTGGTTTCCTGCCAGCCGGATTCGTATGATCGCGCGGGCGATCCGATGAACGCTCCGGCCATCATGGCGGCCCTGGCCCAGGCGGCGCAGTTGGGTGGGGCGGTGGGCATTCGCGCCGACGGGCCCGAGGACATTGCGGCGGTGGCGGAGGCAGTGAGCCTGCCGGTCATCGGGCTGTTCAAGGCGGATTTGCCAGGCTTTGAGGTGCGCATCACGCCGACGCTGGAGCACGCCCGGCGCGTGGCCCAGGCGGGCGCGCAGGGCATTGCGGTGGATGCCACCCGGCGACCGCGCCCCGAGGGCGGCTCCGCTGCCGAATACATCCGGCGGGTGCGGGACGAGACGGGCCGCCCTGTGTTCGCCGATGTTTCTGTTTTAGATGAAGGACTTGCGGCAGCGGAGGCGGGAGCAGATGCTTTGCTGACCACCTTGTCCGGGTACACGGCCTACAGCCCGCAGCAGGACGGGCCGGACCTTGCCTTGATCGAGGCGCTGGCGGCGCGTTCTGGGCTGCCGGTGATCGCCGAAGGGCGCATCAACACCCCCGAGCTGGCGGCTCGCGCCCTGGATTGCGGCGCATGGGCCGTCACGGTGGGCTCGGCCATCACCCGCCCGCGCTGGATCACGCGGCGTTTTGTGAACGAGTTGCGGGGGCGGGCGTGACGATCGCCGCGGTGGATATCGGCGGCAGCAAGATTGCCCTGGGGTTGGTAACCGAGGAGGGCCGCCTGCTGGCCGAGAGCCGGTTTGCCACCGATCCCGCAATGCCCTATTCCAAACTGCTGGAGCGCATCCGGCAGGGATTGGCTGCGTTCTCTCACGAGGCGCTGGTAAGTGGAATTGGCATTGGCTGCACGGGGCGTATGGACGCGGAGGGGGTCTTCGAGGCTAATTCCTTCTTGCCTAACCTGGAAGGCCGCAACCTGACGGCTGATTTGGGACTGGCTTTTGGGGTTCCGGCAGCAGTGGAAAACGACGCCGACGCTGCCGCGTTGGGCGAGTTTCGTTGGGGCAGCGGGCGCGGCAGCCGCAGCATGATCTTCGTGACCGTCAGCACCGGGATTGGCGGGGGCGTCATCCTGGGCGGGCAGCTTCTGCGCGGCCTGGACGGCTGCCATCCGGAAATCGGGCATCACGTCATCGACCCTGCCGGCCCGACCTGTTTTTGTGGAGCAGCGGGCTGCTGGGAAAGCCTGGCCAGCGGCACGGCCCTGGGCCGCTACGGCAAGCAAACGCACGGCAAGAACTTTTCCAATGCGCGCCGCATTTGTGACCTGGCCGAGCAAGGCGATCTGATTGCCCTGGACCTGACCCGGCGCGAGGGGTACTATTTGGGCATCGGGCTGGCCAATTTAATCACCTTGTTTGCCCCCGAGCGCATTGTTTTGGGCGGCGGCTTGATGAACCGCTGGAACCTGTTTGAAGAAGGGGCCCGGGCGGTCATCCGAACACAGTGCGGGTTGGTGCCGTGGCAGAAAGTGGAACTGGTGCAGGCCTCGCTGGGCAGCCAAACCGGTTTGCTGGGGGCAGCGGCGGTGTGGGTGCAGCGCTTTAACGCCCCTCCCACAGCCCGCGGATAAGTTCCTCAGAGATACCCGCGGCACGCAGCGGGGCAACGACATCGGATTCCATGTCCGGTACATAGGCTTTTACGAGGGCGCAGCCGGGGCCGGGCTGTAGGTCGACTTGGCGCAGCGCGGCGGGCAGCAAGATGCTTTGGCCGGGTTTGAGAGTCTCAGTTGTTGCGCCTGCGGTCACCGCGCAGGTGCCTTCGATCTGGGTCAGCACATAGAAGCGCTGCCCGTCGCAGTTGATGCGGTAAGGGGCCGATAGGTCCAGGCGCTCGAGGGCAAAGTAGCGGCAGGCAAAAGCAAAGGTGCGCGTGTTGCTGCCCTCCGGGAGGGTCACCGGCTGGATGTGCGGGTCGAAGCTGCCGTCCAGGCTGGCGCCTTCCAGTGCGGCGCGGGCCTGGGCTTCACGCTCGGCAGCGGATAAACTTTGGTTGGGAGCTTCCAAGCCGATATAGACATCCGAGTTTTGCATGATCTCGTAGAAGATCATCCCGCCCGCGGAGTAGTGCATGGTCCCGGCGTGGAGCAGGAAGGCATCGCCGGGTTGGACGGGGTATTCGCGCATCAACTCGCGGCTGGAGCCGGTCAGGATGGCTTGCAGGGCGGCTTCGGGGGTGAGGCCGGGTTTGGCCCCGCAGTGGATGGTCGCGCCGGGCAAGGTGCGCAGCATGTACCAGGCCTCGGTCTTGCCGGGGTCGGGCAGGCCGCGGGCCTGGGCCAGTTCGTCGGAGTGGTGGGCTTGTTCGGCCAGTGGGTTGGACACATCCAGAAGTTTGATGAGCAGGGGGAAGCGCGTGCCGCAGCGGGCGACCACATCCCGGCCCAGCAGGTCCGCGCCGAAGCGTTCGATCAACTCGTGCAGGGCGGCGCCAGTCAGCGGGCCGTTGACCACTGTGCTCGATTCGCCGGGCCGGTCGCACACCTCCCATGTTTCGGCCACGCGGTGATCGACAGGGAAGGGACCTTTTTCATAGGCGGAAACGATCCAGCGGTTGCCGAAACTGTAATTGCGCAGAATTTCCTGGAAACGGAGGGGGTAAAGGGTGTGCATGGCAACTCCTGGGCAGGAAGGTTGATATTGGGGTCAATACAACGGGTGTTTTGATGACACACTTCGTTTACTAATCTGATTAATTTACATAGAACACCAAATTTCATTCTCTGGCTTGGTCGAACCATGATGATATGCGTATTTTCCGTCTGCACGGAGGGTAAACACCAACCCTGAGGGTTCAAAAAAAAGCCATTGTTCTGACTCTAATCCATAGGCTTCTTGATTGGGTCTTGTTATCAGCTGGTCACCCAGTTCAAAACTGAATATTGTAGAGGAATCTGCTTGTATTTCAACCCGTACTAGTTTTTGTCCGTTCAGACGGTTCGTGGCTCGATGAATGTCCCTTGTTTTTGAAGATTCGGTGGCAATAGTTTTACTGTGCGCGATAATCGTCCAATCACATAAATAAATCCAAAGGTGCCAAGCCCCACGAACATGAACCCTCCTAATATGTTCTTTTACGCCGTTCCTTACCCGGTCTTTTTCGTTAATATTTAGAAGAGGTTCACCAAAATCAAAGGTGATGAAAGAACCAAAACCCTTTTGGGCATTCCAGCAAAATTTTTCGTAAATAGGTAAAAAAATATCTTCAACCAGCATGCGATTTCCTTACAATACAGATCATGTAGCAAAATAAAAGTTTGGGATCTCGAGCCAAGACATTTTAGTAAGTTTATAAACGTTTCGTGACGTTTTTGTACAACTGCGTTCTGCCCACATGAAACCAGGTTGCAAAATGATAGTGAGCCCCTAGCAACTTAAGAAGTTCTTATTCCAGATGGGATGTTTTACTGGATTTCTGAGCATAACAACGTGTTATTAATTATACGCCTTATCATTTTTATTTGAGGATGGCGCGGCGAACTGATACAATCAACTCAACATATTGAACTCTGGAGCCTGCCATGATGCCCACATTTGCCAGCCTGGATGAACTGACCGCCCGCGTGGTGGAGTGCCGCCTGTGCCCGCGCCTGGTGGAATGGCGCGAGTCAGTAGCGCGTTCCCGCCGCCGGGCGTACGCCGATCAGGAGTATTGGGGCAGGCCGCTGCCCGGTTTTGGCGACCCGCAGGCCCGATTGATGATTGTGGGGCTGGCCCCCGGCGCGCACGGCTCCAACCGCACGGGGCGCAACTTCACCGGGGATGCCTCGGGTGACTTTCTCTATCCGGCCATGCACCGGGCCGGGTTTGCCAACCAGCCAAACTCGGTCCAGCGTGACGATGGTCTGCGCCTAATAGACGCCTACATCAGCGCCACGTGCCGTTGCGCCCCGCCTGCTAATAAGCCTACGCCCGCCGAAATCGCCACCTGCCGCCCTTACCTGGAGGCTGAGATCGACTTGCTGCCCAATATCCGCGGCTTTGTGGCCCTGGGGCGGATTGCCTTTGACTGGCTGCTGGGCTGGTATAAGCAGCGCGGGGCAGAGGTCGGCAGCGCGGTGTTTGCGCACAACACGCTCAACCGTTTTGCGCCGGGGCTGCCCTGGCTGCTGGCTTCCTACCATCCCAGCCGCCAAAACACGCAAACTGGCCGCCTGACGGTGGAGATGTTCGATCAGGTGTGGACTCAGGCCGCCGCCCTATTGCGAGAATAATTCAAGGAAGAACCTATGCTCAAACGTTTTCTGCGTGCCATTGCCATCGTCCTGGTGCTCATGCTGCTGGTGGTTATCGTAGGCCCACTGATTTTGCCCATGCCGCCCCTGGCGAACATCACCCCGCTGGAGGAACTGACCGACCCCGACAGCCGCTTTGTGGAGATCAACGGGCTTTTGGTGCATTACAAGGTGTATGGCAGCGGCGAGCCGGTCATGATTCTGATGCACGGCTTTGGGGCTAGCCTGTTTTCCTGGCGTGAGGTGGTAGAGCCGCTGGCGCAGTCCGGCATGGTCATTGCCTACGACCGCCCCGCTTTTGGCCTGACGGAACGCCCCATGCGCGAGGATTGGAGCGAGAATCCCTACACGGTTGAAGCCAACCTCGGTATCCTGTTTGGCCTGATGGACTCTCTCCATGTCGAGCAAGCTGTCCTGGTGGGCAATTCGGCGGGCGGACGGCTGGCGGTGCAGGCGGCTTTGGCACAGCCCGAGCGCGTTTTGGGGCTGGTGTTGGTGGATGCCGCCATTTACACTGGCGGGCGCAGCATGGGCCCGGTGACGAGGTTCCTGTTTAAAACGCCGCAGATGATGCGCGTGGGGCCGGTGCTGGCCCGTTCTATCTCTGGCCCGCAAGGCGATTCTTTCATCCAGTCGGCCTGGCATGACCCCTCGCGCCTGACGGAGGAGACCCTGGAAGGTTATCGCAAGCCCCTGAGCATGGAAAATTGGGATCGGGCCTTGTGGGAGTTCACCCTGGCGGGATCGGGCAGCGAAGACCTGGCCCCGCGCCTGGCAGAGCTGAACATGCCGGTGCTGGTGGTGACGGGGGACGATGACCGGATTGTGCCCACTGCCGACAGCGTGCGGTTGGGGGGAGAGATCCCGGGGGCGACGCTGGTGGTGTTCCCGGCCTGCGGGCATGTGCC
>CAZMMI010000193.1:0-8169 GCA_964567255.1 uncultured Anaerolinea sp. | reverse complement strand
GCTCTGGTCGAGGCTCGCCCTTAGGACCGTGTCAAACCGTGGTCGGTTGTGAATGCCGGGCAAAGGGCGCGATTCAGTCTCCACGGTTAACTGTGATGCTACCTGCAATTTTTAGGATCGGTACTTCGTTTGACAGAGTACCGATCTACTCACCGCGATAGACGAAGCTGTCTACCGAGCAAATCGGCTTGTCACTGGGCAGGTTCAGGCAAACCTTGTATTCGATTACGCTCATTGCCGCCGCTCCGCTGATGCCCGGCAGGGTCACTTGTGAGATTCCGTCGCGGTCGGTGGGGCGCAGCCTGATCTGCTGCGGCGCCTGGCCAGGAATGGTCAGCTCCAACATGCTTTCCACCAGGTACAACGGAGCCCAATTGCCGCTGCGGAGCACCTGTATGCGGATATTCTGCTGTTCACCGGCGCCCACCTGAGATTTCTCTTCTTCTAAAGCCAGGTGGATGGTCTCTGAGTTGAAAGCCCGCTCCAAGATCAGGCTGGGGTCTTTTAGCTTGAGATGCTCAACACCCAGCGCCGCCATGCGCACTTTCAAGCCGTCGGGCTGGGTCGTGTCGTATAGCAAGCAGTACGTTTCAAAACATTGCCGCAACAGCGTGTCTGATATCTGCCTGGTTTCACTGATCGGGTTTCCCGCCAGGTCGCGCCCACCGTGCTCGGCGATGAAGTGATCGAAGAATAGCGGTACATTGTGCCCTAACTGATCGTTGACTTTATAGAAGACCAGTTGTTCGTGGGGATTGATGGGCACCAACTCCTCAACCGGAATGCCCATCCACAACGACAACGGGCGGAAGCGCACCTGGCTCAAATCGTCCTGAGGCGCATACAGCACCACATTGTCGTAATACTGCTCGATGTAGCCGTCTGCGGTGTAATAAGGTTGGGTCAACGGAGAACCGAGTTCCGACCAGCCCAAGCGCCTGAGACTCAGTTCGAAAGGCTGGGCAATCTCGCTCGACTCGACGATGTTCCAATACTGAGCCAGATTGTAGGAGCAGTCTGGGCCGCACATGTACGCGCCGTAGGTGATTAAATGAACCTCTCCCACGGGGTCAGAGAAGTTGCGGTAGAAGCCCACATTGCTGAAGAACTGTTCGTAACGTTCGTTTCCCTGGTTGACGCGCACTTGAGTGAGCGGATAGCCTACATATAATGCGCCATAAAGCTGGTCATACAGGTTCTCGAACTCGGGGTACAGGTAGAAACCGTTGCCCAGGTCGCTACCGGTTGCTTCCGGCGGGGTGGGGAAGTCCAGGCTTTCCACCAGGTTCAAATCCAGCCCTAAGGGGTGCAGCATGAAATGCCGGGATGGATCGCTGGCGGCTGAGTCGTAACACATCAGTGCTGCTTCCGTGTACTGGCATTGTTTTCCGTCGCGGTCGATCAGGCCGGTGATGGCACGCCCTAAGATTGCTTCTCCGCCCAAAATTTGGTGAAATTCGCGAAAGAGACTATCGACCGGCCCGCCAACCGTTGCTGATGGTGCGGGTGCGGGGTTTCCATCGGTTGGGAGAACGCTGCCGCCACATGCTATGCTGTAGATGCAAAGCAATCCCAACAAAAGGAGTATTGGAGATCGTCCGGTCATCTTGTTTTTCATAGCATTCTTAGTAGCTGCTTGGTTGCTAGAGAAGGAAGCCGAAGGCTTTGGCACCAAGGATTGAAAATCCCCCGTCTCAAGACAGACCAAACGGGGCCAGGCCCCCCCCGCGCTGGCATTTTAATTACACGCTGCCCCTAAATACAGCCCACTTATACTTTACAATAATATTATGTCACGCATACCAAAATAAAATTAGCCCGCAAATTAACTATACCTTACCTTAAAGGGAAAAACAAGTTGAGAAATATCACAATATCATAACAATTTGAGCGCTTACACGGAATGAATGACGGGTCTCCAGGAGTTGCCTCGATGGATTACACCAGGCCAATTCCGAATGAACCAGAATGATCTTTTCCCCTTTGGCGTAAATAAGCAAAAAAAGACCCGCGCATTGGCGCGGGTCGTGGCATCTTGCTCAATCGACGTGTTTATTCGCCGGCAGCGGGCTTGGGGGCGGCCTCTGTCGTCGAAGACGTGGATGTTGAGGAGGAGTCAGACGCGCCGGTCGGCTCGCCTGAAGACTTGCCTTCCCCGTGGCTGGCGCTGCTCCGCGCTCCAGACGGGCTCTTGTGGTCGGTGGCATAGAACCCCGATCCTTTGAACACAATGCCAACCGGCTGGTAGACTTTGCGCAGGCTCTTCTTGCCGCATTCCGGGCAGCGAGTCAGGGGGGCATCGCTAAATTTTTGCGTCTGTTCGAATTGGACGCCGCAACTTTCACACCGATAGGTATAAATGGGCATAACAGGTACCTCTTACTGAAAAAATAGTTCCCTTCAGCGTCACCTATTATACGCCTTTTCGATCAACTTTGCCAAGGTTCAGGTTCATTGGCGATTGACGTGGTGAAACCCGCATTGGGGGGATGAGAGTGGCGGAGCCGCTCTCATCCCCCCAATGCGCAGCTTGCCACGTGAAAGTTCAGCCACGGCTTTCTTAAAGTCGAAAACGCCAGGCCACCACCTCCCGGCCCTGGCGGGCAAAAGCGGCAAATCGCTCCCTTCGGGAGCCAGAAAAGATATTTTTGTGGGTTGTGAAAACGCGCCGCGTTTTCACAACCCACATTTCTTCTTTTTAGGGCGGGCTTCGCCCGCCATCCGGGTACGTGCCGCGGGCAAAACCGACTTTAATAAAGGCGTGAAAGTTCAGCGAGCCAAGGTTCACAAAATAATCAGGTTGTGATATACTTGGCCGGCTTGCCAACGGGCAGGCAATCTAATCTACACGCTGCCGCATCGCTCCTGCGTGCCACATAGTGGTGAGGGAGCAGCAGGTCGGCAGCGAACGAAAAACGCAAAGGAGCATTTGAATAGTATGGCAACAGTGATCTCCATGAAAGCACTATTGGAGAGCGGCGTTCATTTTGGGCACCGCACCAACAAATGGAACCCCCGCATGCGCCCGTACATTTTTACCGAGCGCAACGGCATCCATATCATCGACCTCCAACAAACCGTCAAAGCCCTGAATACAGCCTATAGCGTCATTCGCGACACCGTCGCGCAAGGCGGTTCTGTGCTGTTTGTCGGGACCAAGCGCCAGGCCCAGGAAACCGTCAAGGAAGAGGCCGTCCGCTGCGGCATGCCCTACGTGACCGAACGCTGGATGGGTGGCATCCTCACCAACTGGATCACCATGTTCCAACGAATCATGGAAATGGAGCGCATGGAAAAAATGCGCGACACGGGCGAAATCAATCGTCTGACCAAAAAAGAAGGCCTGCTCATCCAACGCGAAATCGACCGCCTCCTGGTTCGCCTCAGCGGTATTCGCCAGATGCGCAAACTGCCCGAACTGCTGTTCGTCGTCGATGTGACTCGCGAAGAAACCGCCATCCGTGAAGCCAACAAGTTGGGCATCCCCGTCATCGCCCTGGTCGACACCAACTGCGACCCCTCCGGTATTGACTACGTCATCCCCTCCAACGACGACGCCATTCGCGCCATCAAGTTGCTGGTGGGCAAGGTTGCCGACGCTGTGCTCGAAGGTATGGCCTACCGCAAGGACACCGGCATGGAAATGGTGGAAGACACCACTGTCAACGTGAGCCTTCCGGAAGATTCAGCTTTGGAGGAGAAAGACCTCCTGGGTGAAGCCACCCTGGCAAAGCTGAGCGACTCCCGCCAGGTGGCAGACGCAGCTGAGGCTGGCGAGGCAGAATAAAGACGAAACCAACGAAACGCCCACCCGGGCGTTTCGGATGAAACCGCAGCGAAAGGAAAGAACCTATGGCAATTACTACTGAACAGATTAAGCAGCTCCGCGAAGCTACCGGAGCCGGTATTTTGGACTGTCGCAAGGCTCTCGAACAGGCCGACGGCAACTATGAAAAAGCGGTCGACTTCCTGCGTGAGAAGGGCCTGGCTCAGGCCGCCAAGCGCTCTGACCGGGCAGCCTCCGAAGGGATCATCGAAGTTTACTCCCACGGCAAAGGCCGCGTGGCCGTCGTCGTTGAGTTGAACTGCGAGAGTGATTTCGTTGCTCGCGAAGAATCCTTCCGCAACCTGGCCCACGAACTGGCTTTGCAGGTTGCCGCTTCGTCTCCGCAATGGGTCAAAGAAGAGGATATCCCCGCCGATGTGCTCCAGCGCGAGACCGACATCGCCACCGCCCGTGCCCGTGAAGAGGGCAAGGCCGAAGCCGTTCTCCCTCGCATCGTCGAAGGCGCCATCAAGAAATTCAAGGACGAGAACGTCCTCATGCGCCAGAAGTACATCCGCGATGAGAGCATCACCATCCAGGACCTTTTCAATGGCGTGGTCGTCGCCCTCAAAGAGAACATTGTGGTCCGGCGGTTCGTCCGCTGGGAGTTGGGCGAAGCGTCTAACTAACTATCAAAGGCCAACCTTCGGGTTGGCCTTTTTTTCTGGTGATTATCCAGAGAGACCCTAAGGGTCTTTAAGACCCTTAGGGTCTGTAAAGAAAACCGGGCCTGAGAAGAACACAGGGCATGAGAAAGGAGCAAAGATGGAAGGATTAAAATATCACCGCATTTTACTCAAACTCAGCGGCGAAGCGCTGGCAGGAGAAAACGGTTTTGGCATCGACCCGCAGCGCGCGCTCGATATTTCTCGCCGCGTGAAAGAAGTGCGCGAGATGGGTGTGGACGTGGCCATTGTGATTGGCGCGGGCAACCTCTGGCGCGGGCGCGTGGGCCAAAACCAGGGCATGAACCAGGCCACAGCCGACTACATGGGCATGCTCGCCACGGTCATGAACGCCATGGCCCTCATGGATGCCCTCGAGAACCTGGACGTGGTTACCCGTGTGCAGTCGGCCATCGAAATGCACTCCGTTGCCGAGCCATACATCCGCCGGCGAGCCATCCGCCATTTAGAGAAAGGCCGCGTGGTCATCCTGGGCGGTGGCACGGGCAACCCTTACTTCACCACCGACACCGCCGCCGCCTTGCGCGCCACCGAGCTGGGCTGTGATATCCTGATCAAAGCCACCAAAGTCGACGGCGTGTATGACAGCGACCCGAAGAAGAACCCGAATGCCAAGCGTTTTGACCGCCTAGCCTATATGGACGCCATCAGCCAGCGCCTGGCAGTGATGGATAGCACCGCCCTGACCTTCTGTATGGACAACAAAATGCCCATCCTGGTGCTCAACCTGTGGGATGAGACTGCCCTCAAGCGCGCCCTGATGGGTGAAGCGGAAGGCACCCTCGTCAGCGGAGATTAAACCCTTTGGGGAACTTGATCGGGACTTGCCAGGAGGAACGCCACAATGTCTCGATTGTTTGTCAACTTGTTGCTGATTCTGGTGGTGACCATGACCGGTGCCTGCGGCCCTATTCATACAGATGAACTCAGCGGCACTTCCTGGTACGCCGTGCAGATTGGGGATTTGACGCCGGCGGAGGATATTCGCTCAACAATTTCCTTTACGGACGGCAAGTTCACCGGCAAAGGCGCTTGTAACACCATTGACGGAAGCTACATCACGAGAGATCAAGGGCTGTTGCATCTCAATGTTTACATTACCCTGGTGAGTTGCATGGAAGGCAGGGAGCAAGAAAAAGCCTTCACCGAAGCGCTTGGTTTGACGACCGCCTACCGCGTTGAAGGGCAACTGCTTTATTTGTTAGATGCCGATAGTCAGATCCAGGTCGAGATGGCGCCCATCCAACCCGCCCAGATTAGCGGGCCAATCTGGCAGCTTGCTCAGATCAACAACCAGGGAGCAATCTCCAGCCTCCCGGCGGGCGTTGAGATCAACGCTCAATTTGTAGATCAGCGTGTTTTTGGCAGCGCAGGCTGCAACCAATACTTCGCCGACTACAAAAACCTTGGCGACCGGTTGAGCTTTAGCGGGATCGGCAGCACCAAGATGTTCTGTGGTGAACCCGAAGGGGTGATGGATCAGGAAGCCCTGTTCTTTCAAGCGCTGGAGAAGGCCGCCCGCTTTGAAATCCGCGAGCAGTCTTTGACGGTTTTCGATGCGGAGGGTGTCACGCTGCTGCAATTTTCCTCAGTTAGATAGGTGTTGTATTTAAAAGATCGCTTGTATAATTGATCAAGGATGGGGGGATCCAAATACATTCCTTAGGGAGGAAAAATGAAATACTTGGTATTCAACGTCTTCGTGGTGATGACGGCTCTTTTTAATTTGGTTGGTTCCTTTCCGCAGTCACAAGAAAAAGTAGAGCATCTGGCATTGGAGCATGGTATTGAGAATGCGCCTATGGATATTCCTGCGCCAATTGATGGAGCAGCAATGTTTAATTTGAGCCCCGTATGGACTATGGTACCCTATAGCGTTGGCGCGGAAGGAGTGCCAATGATGATTTCAACCGGGGATGTAGATCACGATGACCAGGTCGAGATTGTGATTGCTACAGAGACATCGGCTAATGCTTCACAAAGTGGAGCGGTGCTCATTTATGATGGCTCTACATATGACCTGGAGGGAACGTTCATCGTGGATGATCCAATGTTCACTGTGACTCACCTGGATGTTGGTCAATTGGATACTGATGATGCCCTGGAGATCTTAATTGGTGGGCGCAAGGAAGGCCTCACATACTTGAAAGTATTTGATGGGATCACGCACGCTCTGCAATGGACCAGCGCATATCTTGGAATGTACCCTCTTGTAGGTTTAGTCACCCAAAATATGTTTGGCGATTCGGTGGAAGAAATCATTTATGGGTTACATCTTGTCGGGGTCAAGATAATAAATGGTGCAGGCAACAGCACATTATGGGAGAGTGGTCAATTAAATGGCGAGGTAAAAGATTTCGATGTGGGAGACATCGATGGGGATTCGTTAATGGACATCCTTGTTCTCACGGAGAGTGACGTATATTTCTATGGATGGGATATGGGTTTCTTTGGTTCTTATGGTAACCGTTATGAGCCGTGGGGTGATCAATTAGTAATAACCAATCAGGATCTTACAGGCACAGGGGAATACATCATCAGCTCCACGCTGCCAAATGGTCAATATGTGCTTACCGCCCATCCTTACTCAGGTTCATCCACAGCCCCATTGTGGACGCACTTGCTTGACAACAATCTGGCACTTAAGGACATCAGAGCATTAGACCTAAATCAAAATGGATCGCAGGAGCTAATTCTGATTGGTTCACTGCAAGAAAACACCGTGGATACACACAGCTTCCTGGGAATTGCTTCTAACAACTACCCGTTCTTCTGGGAGTATAAGCGAACGGTAGAAAACGGCGGGTTCGTAAATAATGTGATTGTTAGTGACGTAAATGGAGATTTACGGAGCGAGTTAATGCTTGCCGGCGATAAGAATTCGCAGTTGAATAATATCGAGTCATCACCAGCGTTTATTTATAGTCTTTATTTGCCACAACTGAATAAGCCATTGGCTCGCGGACTCTATGGCAAGGTGACTGAAAACGGTGTGCCAGTTAGAGATTTGTTCTTGGTACTAAGGAAATTTAATGGGACTACATGGAGTGGAGTCGCCTCGACGGGAACGGAAGCGGACGGTTCCTATTCGTTCCCAAATGCAGTTACACTAAACCCGGGAGAAAAGTATCACGTATGGTATATAGCCTCCAGTCCTAATCCTTTAGATCCCGACCGTCTTTATTCATGGAATACGCGAGATATCGATAGTTATCAGGCCGGAAATGAGGTTTTGGCAGGCAATTTTGATATCGCCAACGTCGCCTTGGATTTACCTGCTGATGACGCGACGGTGGCGGTACCTTATTCGTTCAAATGGACCCCACGCCCGGCATCTCCCACAGATTCCTATAAGTTCGAATTAGAGACTCTGGTCAATCCACGAACTTATTACTATTCAAATCTTCTTGGGTATACCGGTTCTTACACTTTGAATCAATTACCCGCCGGGTTCACGGTTAACGAAAAAATGTTGTGGCTTATACGGGTTTACGCGCCTGATGGCGGTTGGGGGTACTCTTACGACTGGCGTTACGTGACTTTTTCAAATACGGGATTGGATAACAAAGAATCCGACGGACAATAATCGGAGAAAGTTTCTGTTCTTAACCTTACCCTTGACAGTCCGTCCTTTTAAAAGATAATAGGGTCATCTGA
>CAZMMI010000192.1:0-8219 GCA_964567255.1 uncultured Anaerolinea sp. | reverse complement strand
TACCCCCTCTGCCTTCTTTTGTCCATATTCTATCTAACAGGGGCGGGGGTGGGGCAACAAGCCCGAAAATCTAAAGTGACATTGTCAAACTACTCACGCCAAAGGGGAAAGGCCCAATTTCGAGGTGTTTGCGGTAGTTTCGCCGCCACAAACACCACTAAATCGGAAGCTTTGCCGGCTTGGGTGAGCAGTTTGGAACGCAAGAATCAATTGAACGAACAGGGAGGAGGTGGAAGAAGGCTTTTCTGACGCGCAGGCTGAGGTTTCAGTCTGCTTTTAAATTCATGCCAAGGATATTGTGATTTTCTTACAGGAGACCTGAATGCGTAAACATTACCTTTTCCGGCTTTTCGGGGTTGCGATGATTTTGGGCCTGGTGGCAAGTTCGGTCACGCCCACGCTTGCTGCCCAAGTTGACCCGGCTTTTCCCAATCCGCCCACACCCGTAGAGGGAGTGGTTGCAGAACCCGACCCCGATACACCCGCGTTGCTAGCTCGTCCTGAAGAACGTGCAAATGATCGTTTCATGGGGGGTGAAGATGGTTTTAAGGGCGATATTTCTACTCTGGCTGCGCTGGGAGGCGAAGTGATCAACGTCCATGTGCGCCTGGAGAAACTTTCGTTAGCGCAAAGCGGAAAAGTAGGCACAGAGGCCCTGGCATATGCGCAGGAAGTGTCCGCGTATCAGGATGAAGTTGCCCGGGAGATTGAGCAAGCCGGCGGGAAGACCGTCTACAAGTTCCGCACGATCAGCAGCGGCCTGATCGTTGAAATGCCGGGCCGCATAGCTCCCGAAATCGCGCGCATTCCACAGGTTACCTATGTCAGCAAGATCAATGACTACCAGGTGGATCTGAATGAAACGGTACCTTTCATTGGGGCAGAGTATTACCAGGATGCCGGGTTTGATGGAGATGGGGTAAAGGTGGCTGTGCTGGATAGTGGCATTGACTACACCCACCTGGCCTTTGGCGGCCCTGGAACCGTGAACGATTGGCAGACGGCTTATTGGGGTACCGATCCAACCTGCGTCACCAACCTGGGGCGTTCGGCGGGTTGCGCCAATGCCCTCGCCCCCAACCCGGCTTACTTTGGCTCTACGGCTCCCAAGGTCAAGGGCGGGCATGACTGGGTGGGGCCATCCTGGCCGACGGGGGCTCTGGCTCCTGATACCAACCCCATTGCCAACCGTAGTAACGGCGGGACGGGCGATAACGGCACTCACGGCACCCACGTGGCCGATATTATCGGCGGCCTACCCTACACTGGTTCGAACGGCGGGGTGGCTCCGGGCGTAGATTTGTACGCTTTCACCGTGTGTTCTTCGATTTCCACTTCCTGCTCGGGCGTTGCCATGCTGCAGGGTTTGGATGATGCGGCTGACCTGGATAATGACCTGGGAACCAAAGACCCGGCGGACGTGGTGAATATGTCATTGGGGTCTTTCTACGGACAGCCTGAGGACGACACCTCTGCCCTGGTGAATGAATTGGTGGCTTATGGCAGTATTGTGGTTGCTTCTGCCGGTAACAGCGGTGACAAACCTTTTGTGGTTGGAAGCCCTTCTTCCGCCAGCGGGGCCATCAGCGTGGCCCAAACTACCATGCCCAGTGAAATGGGTTATATCCTGAACACCGCTCAATTGACCGATCCCGATCCAATAAGCATCCTACAGCCCTGGTCTGGGGCTGTGCCTGTGGGTGGGGTTTCGGGTTTGTTGAAATACGACACAACCAATGCATCGACGCGGATTGGCTGCAGTAACGCGTCTGGCGGCAACCCATGGGCTCCGGGTGCTTTGGCGGGTATGATCGCATTGGTAGACCGCGGCTCCTGCTCGGTCAGCTACAAGGCAGCCAACGCGCAAGCAGCGGGCGCCATCGCGACGATTGTGGCGAATAATCAACCCCAGGGGCAATACGATCTGCCACCTTCCTTCTCTTACGGCGGCGGCACGGTGACTACCCCGGCTTTCACCATCATTCAGGCCGATGGAGATCGTTTGAAGGCTGTTTTAGGGGCGATGTCTGTCACAGTATCCATTGCTAACACAGGTGCTTCGCTGAGTTATTCGGTTGTGTCTACCTCCTCTCGCGGCCCGCGCAACCACGACAATGTGCTCAAGCCCGATATCGGCGCACCCGGCGCCTCGAATTCAGCAGTGTCTGGAACCGGTTCCGGCATAGAGTCGTTTGGCGGAACCTCGGGGGCGGCTCCTATGGTAGCTGGGGCAGTGGCCCTGCTCAAAGATTCTTTGGGCGATGCCCAGAACTTTGTCAACCCGGTATTGTTGCCCCAACAGTACAAAGCCTTATTGATGAACAGCGCCAACCGTGTCATTTACAAGAATGGCGGAGACACAGGCTATTTGGTTGGCCCAAGCCGGGTTGGTAGCGGTCAGGTCGATTTGGGCAATGCCTTCATCACCGATTTTATCGCCTGGGACAGTACCAGCGCCGAACCAGTAGATTGGACCGGGAGTCTTTCCTTCCAGTACCAGCCTGTTTCGAACGTCTATACAGCCACACGGCAGGTGACCCTGCTGAACATGAGCGCCACTGCGGCTACATTTGAGTTCAGTTCTGATTTCCGCAACCCCGCTGAGGATGGGGGCAAGGGGGTGGAAATCACCTTTAATCCCGCTTCGTTGAGCCTGTCTGGAAACAGCACGGCGACTGTGGATGTGACCCTGACCATTGATCTCAGTCAGGCAACGACCTTACCCACCTGGCCTACGAATATCAATCGCGGCGCTTCTGGGTTTGACGGCTTCCGCATGGATGCGATTGAGGTGGATGGCTGGGTGTCGATTCTGAAGCGCGTGGGCGAGGTTGGGATAAATAGCATCAGCCTGCCGTGGCACGTGCTGCCCAAAGCGGTCGGCGACCTGGCGGTGACGAACAATGCGCTTACCTCCACGGTGGAGATAGAGAATGCGTCGGCCCTGGTATCGACTTATTCGGAGATGTTCGCCCTGGTGGATATCGACCCCAATGATTACAACTATCAGGTCGGTGATTGCTCCACGATTGGATTGCTGCCCGGTTGTAACGAAACCCGCGTGGATATTAAAGAAGTGGGCGTTCGTCGCGTCAGTAACGTGTTGCAGTTTGCCATCACCCTCTATGATGAGCCTTACCGCGCAGGGCAGTTCCCGGCTGAGTTTGAAATCTATTTGGATGTCGACAATGATGGAACCGAAGATTATGTGATCTATAACTACGATCTCGCCAGCGGTTCGGATGGGCGCAATGGAGTCTTCTATAGGAATCTTGACACCTCTGCGCTTGGCCTCACGTATTACACCCTCAGCGACTTCAACAGTAACAACTTCATCCTGACGGTTCCGGTGGGGGCAGGCGGAATCGTGATTCCAGATGAGACTGCGCCGCTGAATTTCTACGTCCTTGCCTTTGATGCCTACTTCACGGGAGGCCTTACGGATGCCTCTCCCAACAGCCGCCTTTACCATACTTACAGTCCTTCTGCGCTGCGCTTTGCGCCGGCAAATCCCAATGATTGGTTTGTGACGGTAGCTGCGGGTGGAACCTATAACATTCCGTATACCCAGGCTGACGGCACGGATGTACTCAAATCTCCCTCGCAGATTGGGTTCTTGCTGCTGCATGACAATGCCCACATTGGCGAGGAATCGACGGCGGTGCAGCTCGGAATCCCGACCTTCGAGATGATTTTCTTGCCATTGATCAACCGATAAGCGCAAGCCAACCGCCTTCCGGCGGGTCGGATTGACAAAAAAGCAGTTGGGCGTTTTCGCCCAACTGCTTTTTTGTGTGGGAGTTGCCTTTCGTTATTGTTTCTCATTGAACCAATTTCTTAAAATTACTTGACAAGTCAACCCTACAAATCGATAATTAAATTTACTCTCAAGGGCGCTTGGTTTCACCCTTTCGGAACCAATCACTGTTGCATCATTGTCGTAATGGAAAGGAGGTGAGCGGCTCAATATTTTCCTTATTGGCCTGAATCGACAGGCTGTTTTTTTCCCTATACAAGTGCTGGCAAGCAGCACAAAAATCTACTATTCGCCTAGGAGACGATATTATGCGCAAGCTACAGAATTTGTGCGGAATTGTTGTAGCGTTGGCCCTGGTGCTGTCGCTGACGTTTGTTCCGTCCAGCGGCGTAAAAGCCCAGGACACAACCCCCCCACGGCAATCAAAAGAAGTTCCTCAAGAGATACAAGATCTTTTTGAGGGCGGTATGCCCATTGAAGAATTTTTGGCTATGAACAAAGGGCCGATCCCGTTCGCGCTGCAAGATTATGCCGAAACCGAAGTGACCGTCATTGTGGAGATGACTCAGCCGTCCCTGGCGGCCAAGATGGTTGCTGACAAGAAACTGCCCTCTACGATGAGCCCGCTCATCCAGTCGCAGTATGTGAACACCCTCAAGCAGGCTCACAAACCGGTTCAGGATAAGGTCCTGGCTGTGCAGGGGCAAGTTTTGGGTGAATTCACCAAATCGTACAACGGATTGATGGTGCATGTGGCTGCCAAAGACCTGGCTGCCATTCGCGCCCTGCCTGGCGTCAAAGCCGTTCACCGGGCCCCGGAATACACCATCAATATGGATGTCAGTGTGCCGTTGATCGGCGCGGATTATGTTCAAGATGACCTGGGCTTCACCGGCGAAGGCGTGACCATAGCCGTGATCGATACGGGCATCGACTATACCCATGCCTCCTTTGGCGGGGCGGGCACTGCCGCGGCCTATGCGGCCAACGACCCCGACGTGATTGAGGCTGACTCCTTCCCCACCGCGAAAGTGATCGGCGGTTGGGACTTCGCCGGCACGGGTTACGATGCCAGCGGTGATTATGGCAGCCCTGTTCCTGTACCCGACCCCGATCCCCTCGATGAAGGCGGGCACGGAACGCACGTCTCCTCGACCGCCGCGGGCATGGAAGTGACCGACAAAATCGGTGTCGGCGTGGCCCCGGATGCCTCGCTATATGCGCTGAAGGTCTTTGGCGCTGAAGGCTCCACCAACCTGACCATGAACGCCATCGAATGGGCTATGGACCCCAACGGAGACGGCGACATCGCCGATCATGTGGATGTGATCAACATGTCCCTGGGCTCCTCCTTTGGACCGGCCGATCCGAATGACCCCGACATCATCGCCTCGAATAACGCAGTAGCCATCGGTATCATCGTGGTGGCTTCTGCCGGCAATGGGGGCGATGCCTCTTACATCACCGGCTCTCCGGCTGCGGCTTCCGGGAATATTTCCGTGGCTGCCAGTACCACCGGCAAGGATTTATTGCTGCCCTTTGTCAAAAGTGGCACCACCGAGGTTCCGTATAATCCTGCCAACCCCTTTACATCCACCGCTTCGGTTATTCTGGTGGACGTGGACCTGGTGGATGATACCGGTACGGGCTTGTTATGCACGACGACCGGCGTAACCGCTGGCGCCTTGACCGGCAAGCTGGCTTTGATTCAACGCACCGGTTGCGATTTTTCTGTGAAAATAAACAACGCCGCTTCCTTGGGCGCGGTGGGTGCGATCATTTACAACGCTGTGGGTTCTGACAATGAATATGTTAACATGGCAGTGGGTACGGCGACTCTTCCGGCTGGGAGTACCCTATATTCCCACGGGCAAACCCTCAAGACTCTCCATGATTCGCAAGTCACTGTTGGCCCTGACACAAATGTCAAGCCTTTCCCTGCGATTATCCCTGTCGACTATGTAGCCTCCTTCAGCAGCCGCGGCCCGCGCGGTACCGATTCCATGCTTAAGCCCGAAATCACTGCCCCCGGCGTGGACATCTTTGCCGCGCAGATGGGCTCCGGTTCGGAAGGTGTGAGCATGGGCGGCACCTCGATGGCTGCCCCGCACGTGGCGGGTGTGGCTGCGTTGATGCGCGAGGCGCACCCCGACTGGACGGTGGAGCAGGTCAAGGCGGCCATGATGAACACGGCCGTTGATCTGGCGGACTCAGAGCCCGAATATCAGGACGTTCCGCGCACCGGTGCCGGCCGCGTGGATGCTGCCGCGGCGGTGGAGACAGAATTCGTCGCTGCTGGCGATGAGGACCTGGTCAGCCTGAGCTGGGGCCTGATCGAGTTGGATGTCGACACACCCGATTACGTTTCGCCGGATGTAAAATCTGTGCGAGTGTACAACTTTACCGACGCTGAGGTTACCTTTGATCTGGGTTTCTATGAGACCAGCTCGGTGCCTTGGATCGATATGGATTTTGGAATGCCCAGCTCGGTGACCGTCCCGGCGCACGGCTGGCAGGCATTCCCTGTTATTCTCTATCTCGATCCGTCCTCGAGTTGGTATGAGTTTTATGTTTCCTATGCTTACCGCTTGCCTCCTCCGGAGACTTTCGGTTTTGTTACGTTGAGTCCAGACAGTGGTGGAGCTGATCTGCGGGTACCGTTCTATTTTGTCTCCCGCCCCACTACAAAACTGGCCGTCAATGGAACGCCGGACTTGACCGTGGATGCCGACGGGTTGGGTGAGGCAGAAATTGTTTTGGATCAGACAGGTCCAATTTACAGCTCCCTTTACACCTATCCGGCCATGCATGTGGACGGCAACGAGCTTAACCAACTCGATGAAGCGGACCAACGAATGATAGGTATTGATTATTCTGAGACTATCCCCGTTGATCCGGATGATCCGGATGCAATTTCAGGAGATGTCTTCTATGTAGCGATCAATACCTGGGGCTCTGTGCATAATCCACAACTTTATTTTGCCGAGCACGATATTTACATCGACGCCAATCAGGATGGAGTCCCCGAAACGTTAAGCTTCAACTACGATACCGGAGCATGGCTCATCGATGATTTTCTGAATTACTGGGATGTTTTGACAATCGATTATGTGGCTGGCAAAATATTCCTGGGAAGCCCATATTATATATTTACAGATTTCAATACCGGAATCATAGAGTTCCCCTTGGCCTCAGAAGTGAATTACGTCGACTCTATGGGGACTTCAGGGGCTGACACGGACTTTAATTTCTGGGTTAAGAGTTTCGACTATTATGGTAACGTTGACTCCAGCCCGGTGATGTATTTCGATACTGCTCGGCCACCGTTCAACTTTGACTTTGACGTCGATGGTGAGCCCCATAACAGCCAGGAGACGGTATCTGCCTGGGTGAACGACCTGGGCGGCTATTTGAACAGCCAGCCCAAGGGCCTCATGCTGATCGACTACCACGGCAAGCCGGGCGCGGGTCAGGCTTACTTCTGGCCGTTGACGGTGGAAGGCACTCCCACGCTGTATTTGCCTCTCGTCGTTAGGTAAGCACCTTTTTTCGTCCGATTTCCGAAATAGTACCAAGCCCCTGCTCCTCCCCTGCAAAGGGGAGGAGCTTTTTTGAAGGGCTGGAATGGTTCCCGAATTTAAGGTGATTGCAAGCGCTTCGCACCTGCAATCACCTTAAATTCGGCTGATTCTTCGTTTGGTTCCAGTGTTACTATATAATCAAATTATGCTCATCCACTCCGCCTCCCAACTCCTGACCCTCTCCGGCGGGCCGCAGCGCGGCGCGGACCTGGGCCGCCTGGGGCTGATCCCCGATGGGGCCGTGCTGCTGCGCGAGGGGCGCGTGGCGGCCGTCGGCTCCAGCGCGGAGCTGCGCGCCGCTTACCCCGGCGAACCGGCTCTGGACGCTGCCGGGCGCGTGGTGATGCCCGGCCTGGTGGACCCGCACACTCACCTGGTGTGGGCCGGGGACCGGGCCGCCGAGTTTGAGCTGCGCTTGCAGGGCAAAACCTACATGGAGATCATGGCGGCGGGCGGCGGGATCGTCTCCACCGTGCGCGCCACCCGGGTGGCCTCCGTTGATGAACTGGTGGCTCAGGCCCGTTCCCGGGCGCAATCCATGCTGCGCCACGGCGCCACCACCGCCGAGGCCAAAACCGGCTACGGCCTGGAGACGCAGTCGGAGCTGCGCCAGATGGAAGCCCTCCTGCGCCTGGACGAGGAAGGCCCGCTGGAAATCGTGCCCACCTTCCTGGGGGCTCACGCCGTCCCGGCGGAGTTCGCCGGGAACCCGCAGGGCTATACCGAGCTGGTCTGCGCCGAAATGCTGCCTGCCCTGCGCGGGTGGTGGGAGCAGCATGCCCCCCAGCGCCCGCTGCCCTTTGTGGACGTGTTCTGCGAGCGCGGCGCGTTTGACCTGGCCCAGTCGCGGGCCATTTTGCAAACCGCCAAAAACCTGGGCT
>CAZMMI010000191.1:7444-8226 GCA_964567255.1 uncultured Anaerolinea sp. | reverse complement strand
ACGGGCCCTACAATTTTCTTCCGGCAATCATGCCCAATCTTCGAGGAACAATTTATCGAATTAGCGCCCTGTTCGAATGGTTGGGGATCCAGAATTTATCCGGCGGCGCGATGCTATTGATCTTGCTCATTGCGTCAGGTGCTATGCTCATCTGCCTGACATATTTTCTAAGGCAGGGAAATGGCGATCGGATCGAATTTGACTTGAATTTTGCTACGGTTCTAATCGCCTCTGTCATGATCACGCCCTATATATATAACCACGACCTCACCCTGATTGTTTTGGTCGGCATCATTATTCTGGGGGTGTTTCTAGAGAATAAGTCAGAGTGGGAAGGAAAGCGATTACTCGCCCTTACTCACATCGCGATCATGGCATCGCTGGCATTTCTTCCGAAAACGCTCTCTGCTCAGATCGTATTTCTCTTATTATGCAGTGCACTAGTGTTTTTTGTTAAGCTCAGGAGACATTCTTTATTGTGCGATCGTTAATTAAGCTAACGCAGCAGCTTGCGACAGTTGCGAGGCTGCCCAAATACACCCAAATCACGGAGGGAGGCCGCAGCGCGATGAAAGGATACGACACGGCGAACCCAGGGGGCCCAAGATGAGCTGCGCCCAACTCCAGGACGTGGTGCCAACACTCGCTCGGGCATCGCCGCCTCATTCGCCGCGCCACCCACCGGATCCACGGTGACCGCCCCCCCTGCGCTTCCACGTCCTCACCCCCAACTACGACGACTTCCACGTCGAAGACACCGACGCAGCTGTCTCGGTGGACCA
>CAZMMI010000191.1:0-7434 GCA_964567255.1 uncultured Anaerolinea sp. | reverse complement strand
CTCTGGTTCCGCTCCCGCGGCGCCCAGCTCAGAATATTGTCGGAGAGCCGGATGCGGCAAATCCGCACGTCCGGTTCGATGAGCGGGGATGGGAAACGGGGCTGCCGTTTCGGTGGCTGCCACGCCCATCCTCGACTCTGACCAAGCGAACTGAAAGCGGCATTGTAATGCCGTTCTGGCTCCTTTGAAACAGAATTGCGGCGGTGATTTCAGAGAAAACTGTGGCTGTTTGTTTTGTCTCCTTACAAATATTTTGGGCTAAAATAATCAGGAAAGGCGGGAACCAGATAATGGGCCAACATCAAATTCCAGTTCCGAAAGACATCCCCCAATGGCCTTTTGTTAGCATTATTGTCGTCAATCACAACGGAGTATCGCTTTTGAGGGAGTGCTTCGAATCCCTGGCGGAAGTGGATTATTCAAAGGATTGGTTTGAGGTGATTTTGGGGGATAATGCCTCGACGGATGATTCCGTTTCTATGACGCTGAGCGACTTTCCATGGGTACAGGTAATTCGTTTTGATCACAATTATGGCTTTTGCAGAACCAACAACGTCTGTGCCACAAAGGCCCACGGTGAGTACTTGGTTTTTCTGAACAATGATACGATAGTCACGGCAAGCTGGCTGAAAGAACTGGTCCTGGGTGCGATTTCCGAGCCGGGTGTCGTGTCCTGCGCCTGCAAGATGCTGTTTCCGCACCTAAAGGATGGCCACGTAATAAACTCAGCCGGAGGAGTGATCTTTCCAAGCGGTTGTGGGTTTTATGACGGTTGGATGGACGATGACTCGGTTCGGTACGATCAGCCAAAATATACTGGTTTCGGGTGCGGGGCGGGCGTGCTGGTAAAACGGGACTTTTTCCTTTCTACGGGAGGCTTTGACGAATATTTCTTCTACTCGGGCGAGGAAATGGACCTGGGCTACAGGGCTTGGATGACGGGGCATAAGGTGATTTATAATCCCAGAGCGGTCATGTATCACTACATGGGGAAGACGGGTTTTCGAGGTCAAGGAGTGACTCCGAGCATTGAATTTCTGGTAGTTAGAAACAACCTCTACTTTATTTTAAAAAATTTTCAGTGGCCTTTGATCATTGAAGGAACGTTGTTGCACGGGCTCCGCGTCCTGTTCAAGATGGCATATGCTCTTGCTCATCGTAATATTGCCATAGCTGCATCTCTGGTTAGGGCTCAGTGGCATATAATAAAGGATTTTCGTCGCATTTGGAAAAAGCGAGCGGCAACACAAAAAGCGCGCACGGTTTCCGATGGGAAACTTCGCGAGATGGGAATCATCGCTTCAAGTCTGGAAGTATTCCGTCGATACAGGGATGGTGCGAAGAATATGAAGCGGTTCTTCTCGGGCAGCTTATACGATGACAGGGATGCGGTAAAAATCAAAAGGAACGAAAATGGAGAGATGATTTTTTATCGTCCATAGGAATTTCAGTCCGATTAATCAAAATAACCAGGACGAAGAGTCCAATCAGGGCAGACTGGCAAGGAATTACGCTGTTCCGGCCCCGGAGCTTCAATGCAGGAAACAGATTTCGAGATCTACCAGCCGCGGGAAGTCAGGCCGCACCCATGGCTTTCCGTAATTATGCCTACCTTTAACGGAGAGCGGTTCCTTCACCGGGCATTAGCCTCTGTTGCAGACCAGGCCGATGACGACATCGAATGTATAGTTGTCGATGACGGATCGACGGATGCAACACTCCGGATTGCAAAAGATTTCCGACACAGGATTCCCATGCGGATCCATTCCCTTCGCAGGAGTGGCAATTGGGCGGCCAATACCAATGATGCGCTGGCAACCGCCAAGGGAGAATACGCTTGCTTTTTGCATCAGGATGATTGCTGGCTGCCTGGCAGGGTGAACAAAATGCGCCGTATGTCGAATGCGTACCCGGCGGCTCAATGGATACTGTCAGCGGCGGTGTTCATCGACGGAAAAGATAAGCGAGTGGGTGTATGGAACTGTCCGCTGCCCGCTGGCGAGGGGTACCTCGATTCCCGGCTTCTGTTTCAACGTCTGCTCATCCAGAATTTCATATCCATCCCCGGTCCGATTTTTAAACGCAAGACGGCGCTTGAGGAGGGGGGGCTTGATCCTTCGCTATGGTATACCGCCGATTGGGACTTTTGGTTGAAACTGGCGCGCAAAAAGGCATGTTTCTGCCCAAGTCTCCTGGTGGCATTTCGCATCCATTCCGACTCCCAAACGGTCATACGTAGCTTTGACATATCATCCTTTCGTAAGCAGATGGAACAGGTCCTGACGCGGCACCTGGAGAATCCCCCTGCCATGGAACCCATCCCACCCGTTATCAGGAAGATGGCGCAATGTTCGATTAAGATCAATGCGAGCCTGGCGGCCTTCTTGCATGCAAAAAGGGTGGAATGGTTTGATTTGGCGGCTGCGCTACTTCGTTTAGGACCGACTCGATGGCCTCGGCTCCTGTATACCACACGAATAATGGATCGGGTTGTCTCCAGGTTGCGTGCATCGTTGCTGGACTGAAGCATATTGAGAAGATGATGCTGGGTAATTTTCTTTGCTGGTGATTGCTTCAACCCTATGATTGCTGTCCTGACTGGAAAATGAGAAAACGATGAGGAAAGTACTTTTTATTTCCCATGATGCGACGCGAACCGGAGCCCCGATCATCCTTTTGAACCTGCTTAAATGGTTGAAGCGGGAGACGCGCATTCCTTTTGAAATTATCCTGCGCTACGGGGGAGAATTAAAAGGCGAATTCGAAGCTTTGGCCCCGGTGACTGTGTGGCACCAGGGCCTGCCCGGCCTCGTAGAATTCGCACAGAGACAGTTGGAATCGCGGCGCATCCAATTGCCTGCGAATCGAGGCCGAATCATGGACATCAATGACCGGCTTCGCGGAGAATCGATAGGTCTGATCTACTCGAATACGGTGACCAACGGGGAAGTCATGGAGGGGCTCTCCGACTTGGGTGTTCCCATGGTAACGCATGTTCACGAACTCGAATACTGGATCAAAAATAGGGTGGGGCGCCGCGGTTTCGAGAGAGTAAACCGTTGCACGGATCGGTTTATTGCCGTCTCCCATGCTGTAAAGAATAACCTCGTGGAAAACCATCAGATTTCGGCTGAAAGGGTCGACCTTATTCATGGGTTTGTCCCCTTGCCCACCGGCCTTGGAAGCATAGACAAAGGGGTTACTACGCAGATACGCAAGGAGATCGGCATACCCGACGGTACTCTGGTTGTAGGAGGATGCGGCACGCTGGATTGGCGCAAGGCCCCTGACCTGTTTTTGCGTTTGGCTGCTGAGGTGCGGCGGCATTTGCCCGAAACGCCGGTTCATTTCGTTTGGCTTGGAGGACGCGAGCAGAGTCTCGCGGCTCATCGCTTGAGGCTCCGTGCGGCATCGCTGGGAGTATCCGGATGTGTTACGTTTATTGGAAGCCGCCCAAACCCTCAGGATTACTTCTCAATGTTCGACGTCTTTGCGCTTGTCTCCCGGGAGGACCCGTTTCCGCTTGTTATGCTTGAAGCCGCCGCACTCGGAAAACCGGTGCTGGCCTTCAAGGAGGCCGGCGGTGCCTCCGAATTTATAGAGAACGATTGCGGTTACGCCGTACGGAGGCTGGACGTGTCTGCGATGGGTGCGAAACTGGTCATGCTCTTGACGCAGCCAAATGTACGGCGGAAGATGGGCTCCAGAGCGGCAGAAAAAGTCGCGCAACGGTACACGGTGCAGGCGGCCGCACCCAAATTGCTGGAAGTTATCAGTAAATATCTGCAGAATGATGGAGAATAGAATAGAGTATCTTGCTCGCACGGTGAAGCGGCTCCCGAGGGGCACTCTTGCCGGGGGGCATGAAATGGGGCTTGTCCGTGGGCAACCCAATCGGAGGCAGCGATGACAGCAACGCTGCAGAAACTCTGTGTTGCCGATTCTTTTTCGAGGCCGAGCTTCAGCAACGACAATCCCTTTTCAGAGATCTTTGATTATGAATCCGGAACAACTCAAAAATGTTCATTCGATTCTGTTAGAAATTGCTCTTGAAGTCAAAAGAATCTGTGACCTTCATAACATACAGTATTTTTTGGTTGGGGGTTCACTGCTGGGATCTATCAGGCATGCTGGATTCATCCCCTGGGATGATGATTTTGATATTGGTATGTTGCGTAGCGAGTATGAGCGGTTTATCCATTTTGCCACTTTGGAGTTAGACGGTTCATATTTTCTTCAGCACTATTATACAGATACGGGGATGAACCTATCATACTTAAAAGTAAGAAAAAATGGCACACGCTTTGTTGAAAAAGTATCCATGGACGTAAAATGGCATCAAGGCATATTTGTAGACATATTTCCTTTTGACAATGCGCCAGATAACTACTTTGCAAAAGCATTGCAGCACCGTTCAACATACATACTACAATGGCTACTGCTAATAAAGGCTGGTTTCAACCTATCGCTATATGAAAACAATATTTATAAATCCTTAATATACAAAATGATTCTCAATCCATTGTCATCGTTTTTTCCGAGAAATGCATTAATTTCATCACTGGAATATTTTTCCCAAAGACACAACATGTCATATACGGAAACCATCGTAGCGATCGGAGGCAGTTACGGCTATGAAAAGGAACGTTTCCCACGCGAATGGATAAGCGATCTCGTGTTGATGCCCTTTGATAACCATAGTTTCTTATGCCCGTCCAGATACCATAGTTATCTCTCAAATTTGTACGGAAATTTCATGATACCGCCACCTGTGGATCAAAGAGGCGACAGGCATATGATAGTGGATTTTTATGCTGACGAGATTCAGGATGCAATGAACGGAAGAGAGTAATCCCCTGAGGCGATGCGCTACTCTAGTATTAGGTGATGCCTCCAGAAGGTCAACCATGTATAATGGACCCCCAAATCGCCAAACTAGATGTCCATTACTTCGTCCCTCGTTCTGCAGATGGCGTTGGAACCGAACTCCTTCGCTATGAGGTCGCATACCTTCTCTGCCATCAACCTTGAGGTCGTGATTTTCCCGCCGAGGATGTGATAGAAGCCTTGGGGGTTCTCGATTATCTTGAAATCCCTGGATATGTCCCGAGCGTCGCCGGTTGTCTTGCTAGTAAACAACGGTCGAATGCCGCTGAACATATAAGCGGTCTCCATCCCCTGGACCTTGGGGATGATGACGGAGAAATTATTCTTAATGAACTCTTCCGCCCCAGTTTCCGGTCGGGCGTTCTCAGGAGAGTCGATCGTGGTAGATGTAGTGCCTACCCAGGCGTGTTCTCCGTGTACGATGTAGGCGTCCGCGTTCGAGGGCTTGTGGAAGTATTGCAGACCCCGTGATGATAGAGCCTTTTGTACGATTATCGTCCCCATGTTGTAGATCAGCGGTATATTCACTCCCACATGGCTCGCTATCGAATTGACCCAAGGACCGGTAGCATTGACCACGCAGGGAGTGAATATTGTATCGCCGTTCTCCACCTTGATCAAAAAATCACTATTGGTCCTAGTGATCTGCCTGATTATCGTATCTTCCAGGATCGACCCACCGTGTTTCTTGGTTAGTTTGCAGTTGGCTTGGCAAAATTTACGGACGTCGAGGTTCCGATCGTTCGTCTCGTATACGACGTTGATGTCCGGGTTTAACTCGGGTATCTCTCTCTTGGCCTCGCCGGGGTCCACTTCCCTAAAAAATACCCCCAGTTCCCCCGCCTTCTTCAGCGCTTCCTGAGTGTAATCGCTCTCAAACCCCACGAAATAGTTCTTGGTTTTGCCAACCAGACTAGGTGCGATTTTTTCGATTATGAGGTTCTCAGCGGCGCACTCGGCGGCCACCTCGGGGTCCATGACCACGTATCTCATTCCTCCGACCAAATTGTGATGGGACGAGTTTGTCGTTCCTTCAGAGATCTTTCCCCGTTCGAGCAGGATGGTCCTGAACCCCCGCCCGGACATATCCCGGGCGATGCATGTGCCCGTCGCGCCCCCGCCGATAACGACGATATCAGACCTCATCAGAAACCTCGCGTACTCACTTCCTGTTCCGCCTTGGACAGATCCTCCTCCGTATCTATTTCGGTTCTATAATTATTTCTTGTGAACAATATTTTTACACTTTTTTTGTTTTCCATCAGCACTCTATCCAGGGGCTCAGAGTACCATTCCTTGGTCAGGCGATCCCGTCTGATCTCCTTGGTGAATTCGCTGAGGAAGAAACCGCCCAACTTGATCATGCTGGTGTATACCCATTGGCCAGGAACCCGCTTGCCAATCCGGACCGCGTAACCGTCAGTGTCCTGGATCTTGCAATCATCGTCCTCCGGAACCCGGGAGTCATCGCACAATAAGACATTTTCGGAATTATTATGATATAGATCAATGAGTAGAGCGCTCTCAAAGATAATGTCTCCGTCCAAAATGATTATCGGGCCATTGGAACGCTCCAATCCCAGCGTCAGACTATATGCGTTATCGGTGGTAGCGAAGAGCGGATTGTCTACCACCTCTATCTTGAATTGGAATTTCACCCGATTTTCCCGGACGAACTCAAGGATCTTGTCGGACCTGAATCCGGCGACGATTATGCATTTGGAAGCTTCTGTGCCATCGATGGCCGTTAGCTGACGCTCCAATATGGTTCTGCCGATGACCTCGATCAGGCATTTAGGTTTGTGTTCAGTAAGCTTTTTCAATCTCTTTGACTGACCGGCAGCTAATATTATTACATCCATTAATAGGCCCTTTCATTTTTGTATAATAGATAAGCGATTAGTTATGTGTTACAAAGCTTAAGCCAATTTACTTTATAAAAATGGCTATTTAATAATAGGGGAGCCTAAAGAATGGATCTGGATATTTAGCCTCCGGCCTTGCTGATGTGACGATGGCATCGAAAATCGAAACATTCTGATCAATTCCGACGAATAATTTTGGATTATTTAATTCCTGTAACTGGGCAACTTGCCTATTCCGGCGGCATTCAGAATCAAAGCAAAGTGGTTTCGTGTATTGTTAAAGAACAATATTGAGGAAAAAATTAGTAGTTGAGAACACAACGCGGCTGTTGCGGCTCCCTTAGGGCCAAATCGAGGTATGAGGAGCAAATTCAGCATGATATTGGCTCCCGCACCCAACATGGCTCGGAATAGAAGCGGTTTCAACAAGGATTCGCTAAGCAGATAATGATTTGTGGCTACGGACAAAAATAGTGGGATGCAGGTCCATAAATGGATTGCGAGTACTGAATGGGATTGATGGTATTGCGCTCCATAGAGAAACCGTATGAGGATTTCAGAGAAGAGAAATAGGGGGAGGACTACTGCGATAGCAAGACAAAACAGCGTGCGATAGAGTTTTACCATACTTGATAGGTAAGAACGTTTGTCAATCAATCGATATCTGAGTGTCGCAGGGAAA
>CAZMMI010000190.1:0-8251 GCA_964567255.1 uncultured Anaerolinea sp. | reverse complement strand
GCAAATGCCGGCTCGTCAAGCGGGAAAGAGCCGGTTGGACATGCTCCTCTATGCGGTAGATGCAGGCATCCGTGGTCGGATGGGGATGACGGGCGATTGAGATCTCGGTTTGGGCGGTCGTTAGGATTGTCTAGCTCCTATGAGCGCGGATTGTGAGTTAAAATCTGCTTTATGAAAAAACATCGTGTATATACCATGATTTTTGCGAATGTGTATCCGCTTTATGTTGCTAAGGCCGAGAAAAAGGGACGCACAAAAAGCGAAGTCGACGAGATTATTCGTTGGCTTACGGGATATAGCCAGGAAGCGTTTGAAGGTCAATTGGAGAAACAGGTAGACTTTGAAACCTTCTTTGCGGAAGCTCCTCAACTGAATCCTTCTCGGGCTTTGATCAAGGGCGTGGTGTGCGGTGTCCGTGTGGAGAACATCGAAGAACCAACCATGCGGGAGATTCGCTACCTGGATTTGCTGGTTGATGAGTTGGCGAAGGGAAGAAAGATGGAGAAGATCTTGCGGAAGTAGTTGGTATTCGGACGTCTAATAATTAATTCTCTCGATTTTGAAAATAACGGGTCTGGTCCCGTCATTGCAGCAGGCGACCATCATTTTTTCGTCATTGCCAGAAAACGATAAGAATACTCACGTTTATTGTGTTATAAAACAGTACTCGATTTATTGTTTGGCTGCTGCCAACGAAGTGGCTCGATGACTATCCAGATAGTGGAGGAACTCAGTCATGCGAAAAGTGATTGTACTTGAACATATTTCTCTGGATGGCGTTATCCAGGCGCCAGGTGGACCGGACGAAGATACCAGTAACGGATTCGCGTATGGCGGGTGGGTCGCGCCGTATTCGGACCCTATACTGAGCGCGGCCTTGAGAAGACGGATGAACCTGCCGTTCGATTTGTTGTTAGGGCGCAAAACCTTTGAAATCTGGTCCCCGTACTGGCCGTATCATGGCGACGCATGGCCTGGCGTCAACGCGGCGATTAAGTATGTCGCCTCGAACAGCATCACATCTGGAGCATGGCAGCCGTCCGTGTTCTTGAGCGGTGATATTGCCGAAAAGGTTGCCAAAATCAAGAATGAGCCGGGGCCGGATTTAAACGTTTGGGGAAGTGGGAATCTCATTCAAACACTAATACAACATGATTTAATCGATACGTTCTGGCTGATGATATACCCCATTACATTGGGCGTTGGAAAGCGGTTGTTTGCCGGTGGCACGGCTCCGATGGCGTTCAAGGTGACGGAAAGCACAGTTACTCCGAGTGGAGTCGTGGTCATGAATTACGAGCGGGCAGGGGCAATCACCATCGGTGCTCTATAAGATTCGGCTTATGTGCCAGGCCTCTGGCAACGGATGAGGGGCTTATCTTTTCTACGGATTGAAACTCGCTGCACTCCTTGTGAATTCTCATGAGGAGTGCTTCATTGTCTAAAGCATTCCCAACACCAGTCACTGGTAGAAGGCTTGTTTTCCCATGCTCCACCAGCTAAAGACAAGAAACTCGTTGAGGTGTGCCTATTCGCGCTTGGGCTGCTTTCCAAAGAATTTCCACAGAAAATCATTTCCAGAATGGACGCGCAGCAACGTGGAAAGCACCAGCGGTAGACTGGCTGGTCCTGGAAAGGCCAGGTAGCGTGGCTCCCATTGTGGGTGGAATTTTTCTTTGAAATCGTGCAACCCCTTGAAATTATAGAAACGGGAAACGTATGTGGCGATTGTATGAAGTGCCTGCTCGACCCGTGGATCATCCGGTTTTTCGCCTACCGCAACGATCGCACTTAACCCCAGGCTGAATGTATCATAACCTTTCTCTCTGGCCCATTGGAGCATTTTGGCGAACAGGAATTCCATCGTGCCATGTTCGACTCCGGCATAATGGCGCATCAGGTCAATGGTCACTTCGTTCTTGGTGAATTCAGACACCAGATTCGCAAAAGCTGTCGGGCCGCCATCCAGCGCATGCACCACGATCACAGGGCTGTTGCGAATGTAACTGTCGTTAAACCAGCCATCCGAAAAATGCATCTCTCCGCCATGATGTAGAGTCACCCAGGCGTCGCTGATAGCTTGTAGGGCTGACATCAATTTATCATCCAACGGGGGCATATGAACCTCTGCCCGGTAACCGCTGCGCTCCATGCGGCTAACGGTATTGCGGATTCCCTTGTTTTTGCTGCCTTCTAGCGTGAAATCTTTCAGGCTAACAATAGCCTCAAAGCCGATACAGATCGTGTCTAGCTCGGCGGCATGGTAGGCATCCAGGTAATCGGGCAACGTGGGCACGAAAGACGGTGTCCAGTCGTTTCTGGCGCAAAAATCTCGGAAGCCAAGAATGGCTTGTGCTGCTTGCGCGGGCGGGCCGATTGGGTCACCCAGGGCCATGGCGCCGTGCTGACTGGCCGCATAGGCGATGACCGTCTCCTCAAAAAAGAAGTAGGATTTGTCATCAAACAGCGCCGGGCTGGCCAGAGCAGTCCGGCCATATCTGTGCACAATTTGCTTAGCCCGTTCCCTTTCAGTTGTGGTGGCCGGAAGCCTTACCAAGACAGGCCGGATCAACATCAGCAGAGCGAAGCTGAACGCACCCAGACCGATAACGTAGATTGAGTCGATGAAGTATTTTCCGAAGCTGGTAGCTGGTTCCGGGGCGGGATTGTAGAACGAGGTAAACATGACCACGGTCTGGCGGATCGCGCCCACGAGGTTATAGCTGATACGAAAGTGTTTGTCCAGAAGATAGAATCCGGCTGCGCCATAAATCAGGGTGAAAGCAAATGCGGCAGCCAGGACGATCAACCCTTGACGCAGCGAGGGGCGGTCTGAGGCTGCATGGAAACTCCGGCGGAGTAAGATTAGTAGAAGCAGCAGTACAAGACCCAGGCTGGCTTCTTCTAGGTCCAGACCTTTGATCATGTGTGTCGCGATGGATACCCCCAACAGGATAACGGTCAGCAACCACGCAGTTCGCTTGCGCCGCCATAGGCTGCCGGCCAGCAGGATCAGGCCGAAACCAGCCAGGGCTGAGGTGAGCCGGCTGCCATGCGTGACTTCAAGAGGGAAGAGAGTCCTGATGAGCGCCAGCCGGTCCTTGAGTGCAGGCTGAACCGCCGAAGTCAGGTTAATCATACCCATCAAGAAAGTCAGAAGAGAGGTGAGGCGCACCCCCCAGGCTTCCCAAGGAAAATGCTTTTTCGCCTTTCGTGTGCCGCTACTAGAATCTGGAATTTCCCCCTGATTACTCATCTTCGCGGATCTTTCTATAGAACCAATGCTTCGTCATCTCTGCCGAGAAGAAATATAAAGTCGCAATGCAGATAATGAGTAGCAGGAGCGGCAGCGAGAGGGGAACGAATCCTAACAAGTTGGCAAGGGGCGAATACGGGAGATATAGCGTAGCCGAGATGACGACAGCCGTCATGACTAACATGGTGCGGCTGGGTTTGCTGCGCATAAACGGAAGGCGCGTGCGCACTGCGTAGACCACCACCCCGGCAGAAAGGACCGATTCGACAAACCAGCCGGTGTGAAAAGTAGCCTCATTCGCCTTGATTACCCACATGAGCAATGCGAACGTAGCGAAATCGAACACCGAACTGAGCGAGCCAAAGACCAGCATAAAATGGCGGATGAAATCAATGTTCATTCGACGGGGACGTTCCACGTACACTTCGTCTACATTATCGCTGGCGATGGTCATTTCGGGCAAGTCGGTCAGGAAATTGATCAGCAAGATTTGTTTGGGAAGCATCGGGAGGAATGGCAAAAATAGCGAAGCTCCGGCCATGCTGAACATATTTCCAAAGTTAGCGCTGGTGGCCATGAATACGTACTTCAACGTGTTAGCGAAAGTATTGCGCCCTTGGATAATGCCCTCACGCAGCACATCCAGATTCTGTTCCAGCAGCACCAAATCGGCGGCTTCCTTAGCCACATCCACCGCGTTTGCTACAGAGATGCCTACATCCGCGCTGTGCAGTGACGGCGCATCGTTGATGCCATCGCCCATATAGCCCACCACATGCCCGCGCTTCTTGAGCGCCAGGATGATGCGTTCCTTCTCGTTAGGATCTACTTCTGCGAAAATAGTTGTTTCTTCAACGGCGTGCCAGAGTGCTTCGTCTCGAAGAGTGTCTAGCTCTGCGCCGGTTAATACCTTTGCGCCTTCTAATCCCACTACCTGACCGGTATGGCTTGCTACCAGTTTGTTGTCACCTGTGATTACTTTGAGCCGGACACCCATCTTGGCCAGCGCCTGGATGGTGTTCTGGACCCCGGGTTTTGGCGGGTCAAAGAACAACAGGAACCCCCGAAACGTCATATCGATTTCATCGGCTGTGGAATAGGGGTGTTTTTTCGCGCTGGCAGGTTTGGACGCAACTCCAAGCACACGAAAGCCTTGCGCGCTCCATTCCTCAAAGCGTTCCATTACCTTGGATCGTAACTCGATGTCTAGCGCTTTTACCTCATCCCCAACCTGTGCCTGCGAACAGACTGCCAACACGTTTTCCAGCGCTCCTTTGGTGATCATAACTGCTGAAAAATCTTTCTGTCCGGCAACCACCGTCAGGCGCTTGCGGATGAAATCGTACGGGATTTCATCCACTTTTGAGTATTCTTCTGGACCCTCGGCACCCATTCGGATAATAGCCTCATCCAGCGGGTTTGCCAGGCCGGTCTGCATGTGGGCATTCAAGTAGGCAAGTAGTTTCACCTGTTCAGATGGTTCGCCACTCACTTCCAGGGCGCCGTCTAGCCGCACAACGCCTTCCGTCAGCGTGCCCGTCTTGTCGGTGCAAAGAATATCCATGCTGCCAAAGTTCTCGATAGACTCCAGTCGCCGGACGATCACGCCATGCTTCGCCATTTCCTGCGAGCCTTTCGATAAGTTGATGTTGATAATGGCGGGAAGCAACTGCGGCGTCAACCCTACGGCCAATGCTATCGAAAACAGGAGGGAATCGAGCACTGGTTTGTGGAATAAAACGTTGAAAAAGAAGATACCAATAACCAGGATGAACATTACTTCGGTTAATAAGTAGCCCAGCCGCTTAATGCCGCGCTCGAACTCGGTTTCTGGTGGTCGAAGGGTTAGGCGGTCCGCGATTTGGCCGAAGGCCGTGTTCCGTCCAGTCTCGACAATCAGCACTTTGGCGCTTCCACTGCGGACATTGGTTCCCATAAAAACTGTATTCGTCCGTTCCGGCATCCCGGCGTTTTCAGGAACCACGCCCGGGCTTTTTTCGACTGGAAACGTTTCGCCAGTCAAAACTGCCTGGTTAACGAAAAAATCATTTGCTTCAAACAACAGTCCATCGGCAGGGATGAGGCTGCCTGCTGAAAGCAAGACCACATCGCCGGGAACGACTGCCTCCGTCGCAATAGAAACGGATTTCCCATCACGAAGCACATTCGTCTGAAACGAGAGCTGCTCTTTTAGTTTCTCGGCTGAGGTATTGGCATTGAATTCCTGGAAGAAACTAAGCAGGGCGCTGCCCATCACAATAAAAAGGATAATGATCGCATCTGTCCAATCCTGAAGGAAGGCAGAGATCACGGTGGCAGTCAACAGGATCAGTACGATCGGGCTTTTAAATTGGCTGAAGAACAATCCGAGTGGCGAGACTTTCTTCCTGGTGTGAATTAGGTTTGGCCCGATACGTCGCAGTGTCTCTTGCGCAGCCTGTGTACCCAGTCCATTAACAGAAGAGTTCACACTCTGGGCGACGACATCTACAGGTTTCGACCAAAAGGGGGACGTTGCCATTTGCAAGTTCCTTGATGCTAATTTTGGAGTATCTTGATTATAGTTACTAATTTGTAAAAAAAGCAACAATATGTGATTAGCTGCCGGCGGTCCGTGCCTTGTTATTGGCAAACCTCCACTACAGGCATCACCAACCCTGAGTCCTCGCACCTATTTCTTATACCGGAATTCAGTGTGTTCACCCAGCAGGGGATGATTTTGGACTATTTCTCGGACTATCTGCGGGAGGCCGCAAAAGAAGAGCTGACCCACATCGTGCATCTGAAGTTGAACAAGGTGGATGTAGATTTCGATTTGGGAAGGATATGCAGGATTTAAGTCCACCCCGAGTTTATTGAGCGGTTCCGGATGGGGCTAAAGGGTGGTAGGTGGGAGGAAAAGGAGTCTGGTATATTTGAGCGGCAGAAACAGCTACCTTAAAAAATGTGATACTCCAATTTATGAGATCGCCTCATCCACGCCTCATTAGGTATTTAGGGCCATACACCTTTCGCTTCATCCTGCATTGCCAGTCAAAAAGCGGATTTCAGGTGAGCCTATTCAAGGCATAATCCATTTCGTTACGGTTGATCTGAGGGTTTCACAGGGAGTATTGATGGAGGAACCTGAGGTCTTCTAGGGCGATGTCGATCGCGGAAAAGAGTTATAAACGAAGCGTCCGCGAGGAGAAACGCCAGGGTCAGACTTATCGGGCCCAGCGGAAGAACGCGCAGAAATTTCCACTCCGCGCGATTTGAGGATATGGTGATATAGGTAGACTCGCTTGGCTGCGCGTGGCAGCCCACATTCCCTTCGCGGCACTTCGTCTCATAAATTGGACAAATAAGTGTGTCGGTTGGTGTCTCTTTGAAGATCCAGATATCAAAATGCAAAAAGTCTTCTAACCCTTCTCTACCTCGGCTTGATGGTAAGGACGCGAATGCAATTGCGGCGATCATACCCGCAACCAGCATCAGGATGGCCTCCTTCCAGCCTCTCATCACCAAAATGATCAGGTTCACGAGGATGGTGATGCCAGCAACTCCTGAGGCAAGATAGCCGGTGGTTGTCAATTGAGGGGTTGGTATGATTTGGTGGTGCAGCGGTAAAACTATATCGTGGGAAAAGTCAGGAATATAACAATTTCCAGACGAATATCTGGATTGTGCAAACGGAAACGCAGTCACGATCCCTGTCGATTCCAGACTGATTAGGTCAGTAGTTCCACCCTATTGATTGTTTCGCGCCGGATTCCAGCTAACCTGGTACTCAAACCAATCTGTCACTAACGCCTGCACGATGAGCAACAGACTGAGAGAATTCCCCATTTTACCCAGGCGGTTGGTTTTGAGCGTTTAGGCATGCAAATATTATACATTCACTAGATGTAGTATGACCGGCATAATAACCAACCTGCGTATGATATGAATGAAGTGCATCTGTAAGCAGGTCATCCAGTCTGCCCTCGACCTGCTGAGCAAAAATAATCATTACGGGCGGTAAACCGTAATTATTATTATAATGAGACCATGACAATAGCAGTGATCGGCGCCGGTGCTTCGGGAATGATGGCGGCTCTCCAGGCGGCCTGGCATGGAGGGGATGTTACCCTGTTTGAGGGCAATCCGGCCGTGGGACGGAAGTTGCTGGTCACCGGTAGTGGTCGCTGCAACATTACCAATGATGCGGCAGCGGCGGCGGCCTATACCTGCGCAGATCAAAAATGGATGGAAGCTGTCCTCAGCCAGTTTGGCGTACAGGACTTGCTGGGAGTCTTATCCGAGATCGGCATCCTGGTCTACAAAACTTCAGACGGCTGGTATTATCCATTATCCAATTCCGCGCATACGGTTGTCGATGCTTTTAATTGTGCGATCCAATCGGCCAATGTGAAATTGTGCACTTCAACGCGTGTCGGTTCGATTATTAATAACGGGAGTTCCTTCTCCGTTCGCTTTGCCCGGGATGGTAAAGAGGAAGAACAAAAGTTTGATCGGGTCATTGTTTCTGCCGGCGGCACGGCTTATCCGTCCCTTGGCTCGCGCGGAGAGCTTTTCCCCGCGCTTGAACGCCTGGGCCACATCGTTCAACCAAACCGGCCAGCCCTGGCGCCTATCCTGGTCGAGTTGGGTGATTTGCGCCCTCTCCAGGGGATACGCCTGGATATGGGGGTCACATTATGGAATGGGGCTCAAACTCTGGCCACGGCGTTCGGAAACGCCATTTTTACTGAGTGGGGGTTAAATGGGCCGGCGGTGATGGATCTCAGCCATTATGTGACGGCATTCCCTCAGGCAGACCTGGAACTGTCCCTTGACTTACTTGCTTTTGCCAGGGAAGAATTTGAACATTTATTGGCGCAAAAGCGGAAGACCTCCATGCCTTTAAGAGTATTTCTGGGTGCCTTTTTTCCTCCCAAAGTGGCTGCGATTTACATGAAAAACGCCCATTTGCCCGAAGACTCTCTTCTGCGAACGGTCAGTGATGTTCAGCTT
>CAZMMI010000189.1:0-8433 GCA_964567255.1 uncultured Anaerolinea sp. | reverse complement strand
CGCCCGTTACAACCGATGTTGGATCGCGTCTACATGTGCAAGACACCTTATAAACCATTCGACATCGCACTTAGTGGTTCTCTCGCTAAGTGGCTGATATATGTTTTGTGAGTATTTGTGCGGCGTAGCCGCACAAATACTCACAAAACAAATCCCTCTTATTTAGCGAGAACACCACTTAGATATTCTATCATTGGAAAATAACAGGAATTGGAAATCATCGATGGCGAGTTGTTCATTGCTCACCAAAAACGAATTTCACCCTCGGCTCATCCTGGTATATCTCTTTCAGTTCCTGATAGTATGGATCGGTGCCCTTCTGCATGATTTCGAGATAGCGCGGTTCAAGCGAGGGATCGTAAGTCCTGAGGAACGCGAAGAAGCGCTGTCTGAATGCGCTTGTGGCGTCTATGCGGAGCTTATCAAGAAAGATCGGAATATCCCCTGGTAAAGCATCCACCATCCGCTTTACATCCGTGATCCCCGGCATCACCGGCGTAATAAATACCCACGTCTGGATCCCCAGGCGGACCAGTTCGTTCACCGTGCGAATATTGGGCAGTTCTTGCGGGTTGGTGGTTTTCCGTAGATGAGTGAGATTGGACTGCCCGATGCAGACGATCAGCTTTTCCCCAAATTGTCTGAATAATTCGATATCTTCGAGGAGAGCCGGTGCATTCGATTTGGTGGAGAGAATGCATGGGATTCCGCGCGCCAGCAAGATCTGCATTATTTTCCGCGTCAGGCGATATCGGCCTTCTAGTGGCATGTAAGGATCTCCCCGGCTTCCCACATAGAGCGTTTGGGTAGGATCCCAATCGACCAGTTCTTGAACCAGGACTTCGGGGAAGTTGGTCTTGACGAGAATATTCTGGTTCCACGTTAGGTCCTGCCATTGAAAGCAGTAGGGGCATTTGATTTGGCAGCCATCGTAGGCATCCAGTACCGGTGTATTCCCACCATCTGGTTGATATTCGTAGTCGATCGCTTTCTGACAGACAATTTCCTTGATCATCACCAATGCCTTTCCTTCTCGATAATATAGATCGGTATAAATCTCCGGCAGCAATTTAACAAAGGAAAGTGATGAACCCGGTAATTTGCTGCCCTTCCAGGCCCATAAAGCTATACATTCATTGTAACTGCTCAGACTGAATTCACCAGCCTGAGTAGTCACAATATTTTTATACTATAATCGTAGTATCAATCTTTTGCGCAAACTGTTTTTTAGCTCAAGTTAATTTGGACAGCGAAAGGAGTTCTCAGGCCTCGTGTAAGATTCTAACGAGGAATTCCCATCTTTGTTGCTAACGACATAACAGCCAGACAAGAAGGTGGTGCTTGATGTGCCAGGCGAGAGCATTTCAATGCTTGCGTGAGCATGGGGGAAAAATTGGTTCAGATCACAGTATCCTTATGTATATACAAGGGGACGGGGCTGGCGAAAAACGCCAGTTTGTACCCGTTTACTCCTACGTTGCCAGTTTCCCCTTTCTCCACGGACTATACCGAATATCTCACGACCGGAGTCAATCGTACGCCACAAACCAGTTAACCCAAGAGGAACTATTCAATGATTTGTAATAATTGTGGGAAAAAGCTCCCTGAAGGCAGTCGCTTTTGCGAATTTTGCGGTGCGCCAGTTCTTGTTGAATCTCCGAAACGCGAACCCGTTCTTCAACCGCCTCACCCACAAGGTGGTCCTGGCGTTGAAAGTAGAGGGGGCGGCGTTCCAAGAGCAGAAATCTCATTGAATCCAACCCAAAAGACTGCCAGGATCTGGATTTGGATCGTTGTGGTTGCGCTAGTTGCTCTCAGCTGTTGCTGTGTTGCCCTGATTGGCGGTGGATTAGTATACCGGCGCGCACAAGAAACGAGTCTGCTGGAAACGATTTCCAACAGCGCAGAAGACCCTACCATCGTGCCTGAGGTTTCAGCGCAAACGCCTGTTCCGGAAGAACAGGCGCAACCGGCCCCGCCGGTTGAAACCGATTCTCCGCAAATTGGGCTTTCACCCGACACCCTTTTGGCTGTAACGCAGTCAGGAATATGGGTGGTGAATGAGGAGACACGTGAAGCGACGCCAATTCGCCACGATCAGATAGATGCTCCCTGGAATTTGAATGAAGGGATGGCTCCTGACAAGAAGTTCTTCTCGTTTATCACTGGGTTTGGGGGTGCCTCTGTGAATCCCATGCTGGTTGTGCTGGACATCGAAAACCAGACCTCCGCCCTGCAATTGGAACTAACCGGCCCGATCATCCAGCCTGGCATGGAGGGGGACCTTGGCGATCCGGCTTTTGAGGCACATCGTGCCATGCAATCCTTTGGCAGCCTGGCCTGGTCTCCGGATGCGACTCGTTTGGCTTTTATTGGCGCTCGCGATGGCGACAGTGCCGATGTTTATCTTTTCGATCAATCCGATAATTCGGTCACTCGCCTTACCGACGAGGCTGGTCATGCGACTGGCTTGCATTGGTCTCCAGATGGACAAAAGCTTCAATACGTGAGCGTGCACAGCTTTGGTACCGGCGCGGGCTCTATGATGGAAGGGTTATGGGTTTACGAATTTCAAAATCATCAAGCCCAACTCATCGAATCCTTGGAAAGCAGCGGAGAAGAATTTCTGGGATGGACAGATGAAAGCCATTTCTTAATTGCAAGCTGGAACCCCCTGTGTGAATTTCACAATCTACGCCTGGTAAATTCAGACAGGCTATTTAACGAGGTGATTGTGGACGGTTGTTTCACCGGTGTTGCCTATGATCCCGAACAAAGATTTGGAATGTTCTCGGTTACGGAGTTTAACTACGAAAATTGCAATTGTGGCGAGCCGATGGATGCCGGGTTACGAATTTTTGGGGAAGGCATAGGCTATCCTGTCGCTGGCGATATTGGGGTGAAGAAATATGTGCAGATGGAGGCATACACGATCGGTTTTATCCCGCAGGGCAACTTGTTCACAGTGTATGGCGATGAGGGTCTGCAGAGCATTTTCTCAGATAAGGGAAACTTCAGTGTAGATATCCTGCCGGAAGTCAAAGGGCTCATGCCGTACCCATCTCCCACCGGAGACCACTGGGCATGGGCGTCTGCGATTCAATCTGGGCTTTGGATAACAACCAACAATCACAATCCGGTTGAATTGTCGTCCCTCTTCAGTGGTGTTCCGCTGTGGAGTCAAGATGGAAAAGCTATCTACTTTTTTGAAAACAACCGGATTTTTACGGCAAGCGCGCCCGAATTTGACACAGGAACACTGGTCGTGGAAATCCCCGAGGAAATTTTGGGGCTGGTCAAGTAGGTACTTTCAGCGAAGATTCTATACCTGGTGACAAATTTTGAAAAAAATCGATCATACAAGCCAGATAACATGAAAGGGGTCATGGGATGATTTGTCAAAAATGTGGTCAGCAATCTCCTGCAGACAGCCGCTTTTGCGAACACTGCGGCGCGCCGTTTGGTGAACCTTTACCAAAACCTCAAGCCATTCCCCAGCCTGCTGTCCGTCAAGTCAGCCCAGGCGTGATGATGGGCGAGGACGGCGTTATGCGATGGGTATACGAGATGGATATGTGGAAAAACCCAACCCTGGTGATCACCATCTGGAAGGTGTTGATGCTGGCCTCTTTCGCGCCGGGGCTACTGACATTCTTCTTGACGCTGGAAGATGGCTTTGGCGCAGCATTGCTTGCATTTGTGAAAATTATGGCCCTGGTACTTGTGATTGTCACAGGGTTGATGCTCTTGGCTTATCCGCTTGTATCCATTCTGAATGGAGGTAAATACTGTGTGATGTTTGAGATGGATGACCAGTCCGTTAAGCACATACAAATGGATAAGCAATTCAAAAAGAATCAGGTGCTGGCGTTGATTGTTTCATTAGCGGGAGCAATGGCTGGAAACGTTCAGGCCACAGCGGCGGGAATGTTGGCGGGATCTAAACAAAGCCTGACGAGCGATTTTGCAAAAGTGAAATCCATCACTGTGAACGAAAAACGACATGTCATCTATGTCAACGAGAACTTGTCTCGTAACCAGATCTATGCAGATCCTGCCGATTTTGCATTTATCAAAAACACAATTATCAGCCGCTGCAAGAAAGCCAAAGTCACCCACAGTTAAACCATGATTGGAGCCCTAAAAGTATCTCTCTATCTCAAAATGTCCCCCAAAAAGGAGAGCCATGCCCGAACGATCGATGACACTTCACCAGATGATACGGACACACCGGCAATTAACGGCCGATTTTCAAGCAAATCGGCTGGACAAGGCCAGTTACTCGACGGCTCTTTCTCGCTTGAAAGCAATGGACGCAGAGAAGCGTTGGTGGGCATGCACGCCGGAAGGCCGGTTTGTCTGGTACGATGGAAGCCGCTGGATTCCCGGGGAGCCGAAGGCCAGCGCAGCGCAGCCGTCAGTAAAGTCTGCGCCCACTGCGTCCCCTAGCGATCAACCGGTTGCCCCGCCCGCAAGGCTTGGGCAGACCGACTGGAAAAAACTCGCCTCCACCCCCATTCTGGCTATGCTGCCCGGGGTAGTGGTGGGGGGCATCTGGTTCTTATACACACTCTTGCAGATCATCCTTGGCAGACCGGAAGGCGTCGATATTCTGACGCCATTGATCCTCACGGGGGTGCCGCTGTTGTTGTGGCTGCTGCGCAAACCGCTGGATAAATTACTGCTCCCGCTGCAGAAATTTCATATAACCTTTCCCTTTGCGCTTCGTATGGGTATCGCGCTGGCATTGCCGATGTTATTGGGTTGTGGGTGTTCCGCGATTTCCTCATACGGGTACCTGCCAATGCACATCACTGCCCTGATCAGCACCTTGTTTGCCTATTTTATGCTGCACACACCGGCGACTAAGAATTTGGAGGTGAGGTAATCATGAAAAATAAACCCCAACGTACCTTCACCTGGATGATCCTATGTATCGTTAGTTTGTTTGTATTCATGCCTGCCAGTGGAACCGTACGGGCACAAGAGAATGATGGCTACTGGGAACTGATTTCCGTGGATATCCAAGAAGCATCTGCTGAGCGTTTCACTGCATTCAACATTGGCCGCGGCAGCGCCATGTTCAGAAACGAACTGAACGGAGAAAGCTTTCAAGCATCCATGACCTGGACGGAACCGGGGCAGCGTTATGCTGCTGGAGAGAAGATTGACCTCACAATAAGTACCAACATCGATGAATACATTTGGGACGATGATGAACCTGGTTATATCAATCAAGGCCTCAATTATATGAGTGCCTCTACCTCTGCACGGATTGATGTACCTGGTATGAACTTCGGCGGTGTAACCAGAAGTTCAATTGATTTTACCGACTCGGAGAATAGATACGCTGCAAAAGTTGCGACCAATTATGGGGAGATTGTCAGTGGTAGTCAAACGCTTCAGGTTTCGACCGCGTTCCCATCCGGGGGAAGTGATGGCGATGAATTAAGCATCTATGTGACCTGCACTGCCGGAATGAACCGTTACAATTATCGATGGGTGGCAGATGACAGTGAAGGGTTCGCGACGATACCAGAAAATGTAGAACCAGAGACTGAGTGGGAGCCTTCCACGCCATCAACCACGCCGGGAGACGGACGGTTTGTATCACGTGTCATCGTTGTGACGGGCATCGCCATTGCTGGGGCTATGAGCGCTTTGGCGTCCGAACTGGCCAATAAAGCAGCCCAGGCAGCCGCGGCGGGAAAAGATGAACAACCCACGCAAGAAACGGTGTATGTGTTAAACCCCTCTCATACACGTTTGAAACTGGAGCTGAATAAACCAGTCACATTGACCGTCAATGGTTACAAGGTTACGCAGGAGGGCTACCAGATCGAAAAAGATGCCCAAATCTCGGTCAGCCTGCCGCAGGGGTTGTCGGAGTATTTCAGGCTTCAAATCACAGGCTCTGGTGGACAGCTTTCCTGTGGTATCACACTCCTAAAAATTCCGTCGGAAACCACTACAACGCTGGATATCCATGGTGTATTTCCTGGCGGAAAAGCCGATGCGCAAGTTCAACTGGTGCTCAGCCTGGAGTTTGCCATTTCTCCGGTGAATTCCCCAAGAATCTCCTATTACGAAAGAGATAAACGCTGGTTAGCACCAGAACTGGTCGCATATTTCCGCGAGCCTGGGGAAAGCGTGCCGGTCAAGCCCGGATTTTATTACGGCTTCATGGACCCGCCCTTGACGTTTGAGCCGGATATTCTGGAGGTAAAACAGGCTTACTCCTCTGATGATGGCTTAACTTACAACTTTAAGCTAAATGTACGCGATGGAATTGACCTGGAGAAATATTTTGGCGAGGACCTCACCGATGATAACGGCAGGGTGATGGTCAAAGTGGTGGTGAAGGACAAAAAAGGGCAGGAGTACGCTGCGGAAACAGCGCTTCAGGTTTCGCCGCAATTGCGAATGATAGCCTACGGCTACAATCAAAGCGTAAAAACACGCGGACGCCCCAGTTCGTATGAAGGACTGGAGTTAGATGAAATGGAATTCATTGCCGATGGTATCGATCAACTCCCGCTGGTGTTTTTCTTTATCCGCAGCGATAAAGAGGTTGCCAGGGGGGCTGAGGCTGAGGCCGTGATGGATATCGCTGAAGTGCAGAAAATTGACTGGATTACAACCACCTCTTTTGAAGAACCGGCGGTTAACGCAGCCAACACTGGCGGGGGCTTTTTTGCCTACGACCTCAGCTCCACCGACTCGATGGCCCCGAATAAGGATGCCATCCATGCGGAATATTGTTTGGAAGTGGACGCCCGAATTCGCCCAGGCGGCCCCAAAAATTATTCTTTTGAGAAAAATGACTTGAAGATCCGGGTGAAACCACAGTTTATTTTGCTGCGGCTGTGGGTGGTGCCGGGCGAGAAACGCAGCACTTCGGAGGCGATTGCTTACGCCAAGCTGCTGCCATCCCACAAACCGTTGAGTGGGCTCAAGCTCACGTTGGAGACTTCGGACGGCGGCGGGGCGATGCTCCAACCCAGCGACGGCGCCGAAAAATTGACCCAGACAACCGATGCGGAGCAAAAGGGCAGAAGGTTCAAGGTGGTCAAGGGAGCGGCACGCTGGATACTGACCTATTCGGGGTTGACGTGGAGCAACCTGCCTCAGGCTCAGTTCCAGGTCACCTGCAACGGGCCAAGAGGGAAGACGGGGGTCGTAGCGACTGCCAGTGATTCGTTCGATGTCAACGCTAACGTATTGAGTATGCTGAGCGGTTTGCTCAGTGATAGCGATATCCAGGCTAAGTTGAACAACCCGTATTTTCAAGATTCTTCTCTGCCGTACTGCCTGCGCGGCCCGATGTGGAACATCTACCAAAAATTAGATACCAATCGGCCGTATGTATGTCACCAGATGCGGTCGGATATCATTGATTACCTGCAAAAGCGCCGTAACTATCGCAGCGAAGGAGACCTTAAGGTACGCCTGGATTCCATGCGCGGCATGAATGGCATCGAGTACGAAAAATATTATGTGTGGAGTGTGCATGTCTGGGCAGGGTTTTTCCTTTCGGGAAGCAGTTCCGGTGATTACAAAGCCATAGACCCGTGGTGGGAACAGCGCTGGGATGATCCATCCTTTAAAAAGCCGGAAAACTTGATGACCACTTACGGCGAAGCCTGGAACCTGTCGAAAATGACAGCTGCAGTGGGTGTCGTTGTCACTGCCGCCGTGACTGCTCTGGCCGCAGTAGGCGTAGCCGTTTCGGCAGTGGCGATGGCCACGCTGGTCAAGGGTCTTCTTTTTGGTCTGAAGGTGACTGTTGCCTTGGAAGCAGCCGGTTTGACAAATGTTGGTTTTTCGAGTTACTTTGACTATGATTCGCTGGCCGAAGAGGACGGCAGCCTGCCGCAATTCCCGAAGAATTGGCTGATCGAATTTACCCAACGGCTTGATCAGCAAGATTTGAACGAATGGAGGAAGTCATGAGTCCATCCATCGATATGAATCCCGATTTGCTGGGGATGTTCAAAAAGCAAGATTCTCCCGTGCCGACCTCGGTTGCTACAGATCTGGAGACGCTTTGCGCCGCTGTGGATCTGCTGCAAAGCGGGGGGCAGGCTGATCTGGACGCCCTGGCGGGCAGCCTGTCCAGGTTGTCGGCCTGGGTGAAAGAACAGGAGGAGGCTACCCCAGGAGACGTCTCTGGTTGGACCAGCGAGCCATTCGGCGTGAAGGGCATGGGGGGGATGGTCACCTGTCACAATGAGCAATGGGAAGTCATTTTCAACCTGGACAGCAGCGGCAGGCCTTATACGGGAATGTGGCAGTCCCGGTTATTTGGAGAGACTGGCCGAAGCGGCTCGTTCAGAGTCCAGGCCGGTGGTGGCGGCACGCAGTTGATGTTGGAAGGAGCCCACCCGCTTCAGGTTTCGCTGCAGGGCTTTGAGGCGTCTGCCTGGGGTGCGC
>CAZMMI010000188.1:0-8593 GCA_964567255.1 uncultured Anaerolinea sp. | reverse complement strand
GGTCTTGATTAAGCCTTGTCCTTATGGTAAAGTCAAAACCTGACGCGCAGGCGTCGAAATTATTCCTGAGGGTTGTAAGGCTTGAAAAAGAAGAAATTTTACCTGGTCTCGCTGGGCTGCGCAAAGAACACAGTCGACTCGTATTCGATGGCGTCACTGTTGGATGAAGCCGGGTACGCATCGACGGACAGGCGCGGCGATGCGGACTTGCTGATTGTGAATACATGCGGGTTCATTGGCCCGGCCAAGCAGGAGTCGCTGGACACGCTGAGGGATTTGGCCCGGCGAAAGAAGAAAGGGCAGATGCTGGTGGCGGCGGGCTGCTTGACCGAACGCTACCGGGAGAAGGTGGCTGAGGAAGTGCCTGGAATCGATGCGATCCTGGGAACGCGGCGCTGGATGGATATCGTTGGGCTGGTGCAGGAGCTGCGCCCCGACCAGCGCTATCCGCAGCCGCTGTATCACCTACCGGAGGAAGCCAAAACGGTGGGCACCGATGAACACGGGGTGCTGCGCGCGGCTGTGCAGGGCAGCAGCGCTTATTTAAAGATCGCCGACGGCTGCCGCAGGCCTTGCGCTTTTTGTGCCATCCCGCTGATCAAGGGCACGGCGGTCAGCCGCTCGCCCGAGGCCATTTGGGCCGAAGCGCGCACCTTGCAGGATGCAGGCGTGCAGGAATTGATCCTGATCGCTCAAGATACAACCGATTACGGGCATGACCTGGGCATGAAAGATGGGTTGGCTGGGCTGTTGGACGGTTTGAGCCAGGCCGCGCCCGAGATTCCTTGGATCCGAGTGATGTATGCCTACCCCGGTTATGTGACCGACCGGATGATTGAGGTGATGGCGACAAATCCGCAAGTGCTGCGTTATCTGGATATGCCGTTGCAGCACGCCCACCCGGAAACACTCAAACGGATGCGGCGCCCGGCCAACATGGATTGGGTGCGGCGCACGTTGGAGAAAATGCGCGGAGCGATGCCGGATCTGGCGCTGCGAACAACGTTCATCGTTGGGTATCCGGGCGAGACAGAGGAAGAGTTCCAGACGCTGCTCGATTTTGTGAACGAAACCGGCTTCGACCATGTGGGCATTTTCCCGTTCTCGTTTGAGCCGGGCACTACCAGCGAGCCTTTGGGCGACCCGATCCCGCAAGAAGTGAAAGAGGAGCGGGTGCAGCGGCTGGCAGCGGCGCAGGAGCGGATATCGCTGGCGCGCAACCAGAAACAGGTTGGGCAGACGCAGATGGTGCTTATCGAAGGGTACAACGAAGGTATTTCGGTGGGGCGAGCATATCACGACGCGCCGGAGATCGATGGGATGGTGTTCATCGAAGGAGAAGCCCCCGTGGGTGAAATCGTTCCGGTGCAGATCACCGGAGCCATGACGCACGACCTGAGCGGCCGCTTGAAAGCGTGAGCGGGGCGGCCTGGGTTGCCGTGTACAGTGGGAAATAGGGTCTATTTTGCGCATAGCCATAGCGGAACGGCGGTTTTCACCATGTAAAGCGCTATCTATGATATTGCCGAAGAAAATGATCGGTCATGGATGATGGAGTTTCTAAGGAATCCGGTTAAACTTATCGTTAACCGGATTGGAGTATCAGGAATCGCAAGTGGGGTACGGCCTGTGCTCTTAATGGATTTCGCATCGTCTGATTGATTTGGGGTGATATGAAAGAAATGCGCAGTACGATTGCTTTGCGGTTAACCGTATGGCTGCTCTTGTTATCTTTGCTGCCATTTTTTGTGATGGTTATTTTCCTGCAGCGGAATGTGCCATTGATGTTTTATAAGTTGATGGGCGCGCAGGAGCGAGCGCACGCGGCTGTGCTGGCGTTGACGAATGCCGTAGACAATGATCCTGCTGTGCTGGAAGAACAATTGAAGTACTTTCAACATACCACCGACACCTACGGATTTGTGGTGGATGCGCAGGGGCGGTACCTGTATCACCCCGATCCGAGTAAGGAAGGGACCAGCGCTGCGGAGGATTTTTCTCCAGAAATCGTTGCGATGGTGCTGGAGTCGGAAGAAGGTGAAGTGGAAGATCCGCGCGTGGGAACTGTCCTGGGTTTTCACGCCCTGGCAGACGGGGGAGCGGTGGTCATCGCGATGGAGTTCACGACGATGGAACGCGAACTGGCTAACTTGCAGCGGGGGTCTTTCATCCAGCTTGCCGTGAGCCTGTTGCTCATCGCCCTGGGTGGTGGCGCGGCGATCTGGATTACGGTAGGGCAGCCTTTGCGTAAGTTGACGCGCGCGGCAGAGCGGATGGTTGAAGGTGACTTGAATGTGGAGGTTGACCCTGAGGATATGGAGGATGAGCTGGCTATCCTGGGGAAGACTTTCAACCAGATGACCACGACCATGCGCAGTTTGATTTCGGGTCTTGAAACAAACGTAGCCGACCTGATTCAAACGACCTCGGCATTGGAAGTGAGCGAGCGACGCTTCCGAATGATTTTCAATTCGGTGAACGATGCGATTTCACTGCGAGATATCGAGACCGGGAACATCATTGAGGCAAATGACCGGATGTGCGAGATGTATGGATACTCGCGCGAGGAGTTCATTGAATCGAAAATCGGCGCGTTGAGTTCTGGAGAAGGACCTTATACGGGCGAAGAAGGCTGGAACATGATCCGGAAAGCAATGACAGAAGGGCCCCAAAGCGTGACATGGCATGCCAGGCACAAGGATGGACACTTGTTTTGGGCGGAGATCAACCTGACCGCGGTGCGCGTGGGGGATTTCGACCGGATCCTGGTGGTGGCGCGCGACGTTACCGCTCGTAAAGAAGCGGAGGAGAAAATTCAAGAGATGAATGCGCAACTGGAACAGCGCGTTCAGGAACGCACTGAAGAATTGGTGGCGGCTAACCGAGAGTTGGAAGCTTTTACTTATTCGGTGTCTCACGATTTGCGCGCGCCGTTGAGGGCAATGGATGGTTTCTCGCGGATTTTGCTGGAAGATTACGGGGCAGAGGCGCCGGTGGAGGCGCAGAATTTCTTAAAGTCTATTCGCAGAAATGCACAGCACATGGGGCGGTTGATTGACGATTTGCTGTCACTATCACGGTTGGGGCGTAAGCCGCTGAACAAGCAGTGGCTGGATGTTGGCGAGATTGTGGAACAAGCCCTGCAACAACTGGTTGACGACCGGATGGGCAGAGACGTCGAGTTGAAAATTGGTGAACTGGGCAAATGCCAGGGAGACGCGACACTTCTACAGCAGGTATGGGTGAATTTGCTGACCAATGCGTTGAAATTTACTCGCGGTTGCCATCCGGCGGTGATCGAGGTTGGAAGAATTCATGAAACGGAGCGCACGGTGTATTTTGTCCGTGACAATGGGGTGGGGTTCAATATGGCGTATGCGGATAAGCTGTTTGGGGTGTTTCAGAGACTGCATCGCAGCGAGGAGTTTGAGGGGACGGGGGTTGGGCTGGCGATTGTGAAGCGGATCGTCGAGCGGCACGGCGGGGAGATTTGGGCTGAAGCGGAGCCGGGGAAGGGGGCTGCGTTTTACTTTACGGTGTAGAACAGGGGGCGGAAGAGGAACCGCAGAGGCGCGGAGATCGCAGAGGAACGCAGAGGGAAAGAGGAAGAATAAGGAAGAAAGCTTGTCAGGCGGCGCGGGCGAGGGCGGTGAGGGCCAGGACAAGGATGGATAGGACGATGTTGGCGCCGAGCAGGAATCGTTCGCGACGCTCGAGCGCGGCAGTGCGGCCTTCGTCTATGGGTTTTCCGGCGGCGCGCAACAACGCGGTGCGGCGAATGGCGGGAAGCAGCCCCCAGGTGCTATATGCGGCGGCAGCCACCATGAGCGCGATGACCAGGTGTTTGACCAGGATAGCGGCAGCCCAGGGCGAATCGATGGAAAGAAAGCCACCGTAACTGGGATGGGCGCTCATTTGAAACATCCCGGTGCCGGTGAGGACTGCCAGGCTGAGCCAACCGAGGGTTTGCAGACGCTGTTGCAGCTTGCCCAAGAGGGCGGAATAGGACGCTGCGTCTAACGCGCGCTGTGCCGCCGGGACGACTAGAAACGCCAGGGTGAACAAACCGCCCAACCAGGCCACGGTAGCCAGCATGTGCAGCCAGTACGCAAAAGCCAGAACGATGGGCGGCATGTTGACCATGACAGGCCCCGTCTAGGGGTTGGCGGGCGGCTGAGGGGTCTCTGGGGTGGGCTCGACCGTGACCTCGGCGGTCGGTTCCACGGTGGGCTCTTCCGTGACCACGGGAGTGATCAAGGCTGGGTCCAGCGTGGCGGTGGGGGTAGGGGTCACCTCGGGTGAAGGCGGGGCTTCGGTGGGCTCGGTGCAGGCGTTGATGAGGTCAGCTAAAGCCGTTTCCAGTTCCGGTTCGGTGCGAATACCAATGGCGTTCTGGTAATGGATGACCGCTTCACAAGCTTTGTCGGTCTGCTGCAGTTGTTTTGCGTATTCAATTGAGGCGGTGCGGAAGCGCTCGGTGGCGGTGATGCCGTTGATGTCGATCATGTTGGGAACGAAGGGATAGATTTGGGAGAAGTAATTCAACACCTGGTCCCAGCGCACCTGCCAGAAGCTGGCCCCGGCGATGTACATGCGGGCCCAGTTGCGCAGGCCCTTGGCTTCTTCGTCCAGCGGAGCAAAGCGCTCGGTGAGGGTCAGATCGTAAATGCCAGTTTCCAACTGTCCGCGGCTAATGCGCACATACCCGCGGTGGCGCAGGCACACATAATACAGGCCGTCCACATCAATCGCTCGATAGGTGGGGTTTTTGTCGCGCAGCGCGTCCAGCGTTTGAATAGCGGATTCCCACTCGCTGGAGGCCATGAGCTGTTTGGCGTGATTGAAAATATCTTCTTCCCCACGGAAGTCGGGTGTGGGGGTGAGGATAATTTCCGTCGGGGTAGGGGCAAGCGTGGGGGTCTTGGTGACCGCCATGGCGATCATGACCTCGGTGAGCTTATCCATTGCGCCGGGGAAACTGGGGTCCAGCGAGATGACATATTCCAGGCGCTTACGGGCTACTTCATAGTTCCCGGCGGCCTGTTCCTGAAGGGCCAGCATGAATTGTTCAGTGGCCTCGGTGGCAATGTGCTCCTGGTAAGCCGCGCTGCGATCGGCCAGGGCGATTTTGTAGCCAAAGAAGGTGCCCAGGCCACCCAGGGCGAGCACGGTGAAGATACCGGCAAGGACCCACAACCAGTTGAAGCGGCGTTTCTTGGGAGGAACCGGGACGGGGGAGGTGTCACCGACTGGCGGTGCGACCTGGATCTTGGTCGTTTGATCCAGGGCAGGCTGGGTCGGTTGGGTGTTTTCAATGTTTGATTCGGACATAGGCCGTATTATACCGCAAAGGGAAGCCGGTTCTCCGGCCAGGCAGCGGCAATCCTTTCAAGTCTCATCTATAACTTAAGTAACAGGCGCAGCTCTTGCCAGATCCAAGGCAGGATGAGCAGGGCCCCGGCAGCAAGGGCGGCCAGGCCGCCGAAGAGCGGGTGAGAGGCGGTCCAGGAGAGGTTGGCGATGAAGAGGGCCAGGCCGCCACCGGTGATGGCAGCGCCCAGAGCGCGGGGCAGGGTGCTGCCCAGTTTGAGCGGGCGGCCCATGCGGCGGGTGAGGATGATGAGCAGGGCGATGGGTTGGGCGGTGAAGATGATGGAGTCGGTCAGGCTGATGCCGGCAGGCCCGAGAGGGCGGAACAGTAGGCTCGCGATGGCGATGTAGAAGGCAAAGGAGATCCAGCCGGTGATGAGCGGGGTGCGGGCATCCTGACGGGCATAGAAGGAGCGGGCGGCCACTTCCATCAGACTGTGACCGGCGATGCCCAGCAGAAAGCCGCGGGTTGTCCACAGCAAGGTCTGGGTGCCTTCGGGGCCAAAACCAAAGACCATGCCCAGCAGTGGGCCGATCCCGCCTCCCATGACAGCCGCGATGGGGATGGTGATGCCTAACAGCACGCGCACAGCGCGTTGAAGGGTAGCGTGGAAGGCTTCGTCATCTTTCGAGGCGGCATACTCGGAGAGGGTGGGGAGCAAGGCGGTGCCGATGGTGGTGCCGATGATGGTCTCGGGGATTTGCATGAGCATCCAGCCGTAGGTGAGAGCGGTGACGGAGCCGGTTTTGAGGCGCGAGGCAAGGTTGTCACGCAGCAGATAAACACCCTGGATGTAGATCATGGTGAGGAGGCGCGGACCCATGAGGGCCAGGACTCGCTGAACGCCTTCGGTTTTCAAGCCCAGCGATGGGCTCCAGCGGAATTTGTAGCGAATGAGACCCGGAATTTGCACAGCCAGGTGCAGGGTGGCGCCGATGATGGAGCCGACGACCAACCCCTGGACTCCCAGCCCGGCAGCGGGCAGGGTGACGGGTCCAAAGGCGAAGGGCTCTTTGGGGACGAGAACCAGCGCGCCGAAGATTTGGCCGATATCGTAGACAAGAGGGGCCAGGGCGGGCAAGAGGAAATGCTGGTTGGATTGCAAGCCGGCCATGACCAGGCCGCTGACGGAGAAGATGAGCGTGCCGATGAGGTTGAGGCGCATCAACTCGACCACCAGGGCTTGTTGTTCGGGACCAAAGCCGGGGGCCACGCCCACGCGCGAGCGCACCAGGGGTTCGGCAAGGAAGAAAACGACCACGGATAAAACCGCGGTGACCAGGAAAACGATATTGACTACCCGGGAGAAGAGCTTCCAACCCGAATCGCGGCCTTCCTGGGTGATGGTGCCGGTGAGGACGGGGATGAAGGCGATGGCTAACGCGCCGCCGGAGATGAGGGCGTAGAGCATATCGGGGATGTTGTTGGCGACGTTGAACGCGTCCAACAAATCGGAGAGGCCAAAGAGCTTGGCAACGATGATCTGCCGGATAAAGCCAGCGACTTTATCGAGGGCGAAGAAGACAGCCAGAAGGATGGAGATGCGGGTTAGTCGTGACATAGGCCCCATGATACCATGAGAAGAGGCTTGACTGCTCAGAGGCTGAAGAAGATTTCCGAAATTGAGGTGTATTCGGAGTGCTTCGCACCCCGTATACACCTCAATTTCGGGTTACTTCCACCTCTAGATGGTTAGCTCCGAAGAGGCAATCTCTTTTCAGGACGTCAAAACATAAAGAATGGTTCCAATTAGCCGGCGGTGGTGGAGTTGAGCAAGGCCTGCTCTTCTTCCTGGGCCACGCGGATGCCTTCCTTCTCGTTGACGCGGGTGAGGAGAGCCGCGCCGATGGCGAAGAAGATGATGAGCGAGACAATGGCGAAGCGGCTGTTACCCATCAACTGGCCAACCACGCCAAAGACGAAGGGGCCCATGATGCCGGCAAACTTTTCGCTGACGCTGAAGAAGCCAAAGAACTCGGCCGATTTGCTCTTGGGCACCATGCGGCCAAACAGCGAGCGGCTGAGGGCCTGGCTGCCGCCTTGCACGGTGGCAACGGCAAAGCCGAGGGCCCAGAAGTGCCATTCTTTGGCGACGAAATAACCGGCGATGGCGATGCCGGTGTATACCAGGAGAGAGATGTAGATGGATTGGCGCGTGCCAATCTTTTTGGCCAGCCAGCCGAAGAGGAAGGCGAAGGGAATGGCCACGAACTGCACCATGAGCAGTGTGCCGATGAGGGTGGTTTGACCGATTCCGATTTCGGAGCCGTAAATGGTGGCCATCTTGATGATAGTGCCGATGCCGTCGTTGTAGAACCAGAAGGCCACCAGGAAGATGAACAGATCGCGGAAGCGGGTGATCTCTTTGAAGGTGTTATACAGGCGCTTGAAGCTGACCACCACGGGGTTCTGCCCGGCTTCGCCGGCCTGGATGCGGCGCTGCGGCTCGGTGACCACGCGCAGAATGGGGATGGAGAACACGAACCACCACAGGGCCACGGTGAGGAACGTGAGGCGAGTCATGATGCCGGTCAATTCTTCGGGGGCCAGCATGATCATGGCGAGGTTGATGGCCAGGAGCAGGCCGCCACCAAGGTAGCCGATGGCATAGCCTTTGGAGGAAACCTGGTCGATTTCTTCGGGGCGGGCGATGTGGGGGAGGAGCGAGTCGTAGAAGACCAGCGACCCGGCAAAGCCCAGTTCTCCTAAGACGAAGAACATGGAAGCCATCAGCCAATCGCCGGTGCGGACGAAATACAGGAGGGCGGTGCCAATGACGCCGAGGATCATGAAGATGGTCAGGAAGCGCTTTTTGGAGCCACGGAAGTCGGCCACCGCGCCCAGGATGGGGCTGATGATGGCGGTGATGAGCAGGGAGATGGAGGTGGTGTAGCCCCAGTAAGCGGTGGCGACGTTGCCGGGCAAGTTGGCGGCGGCAACCGAGGCGTAGTACACGGGGAGGACGGCAGCCATGATGGTGGTGGCAAAAGCCGAGTTGGCCCAGTCGTAAAGCACCCAGGCATTAATCGCGCGTTTGTGCTGCTTTTCTTCCATTGTTTTTTCCTGCGGAAAGGATGGGAGTACAAGAGAATTATACCCTGAAGGTAACTGCTCAGAGGGGGAGAAAAGTCACTGAATTTGAGGTGTGTGTGGGGTGCTTCGTACCCCACACACCTCAAATTCAGGTATCTTCTGCCTCTGGCAGAGTAGTTAGCCCTGAAC
>CAZMMI010000187.1:4350-8597 GCA_964567255.1 uncultured Anaerolinea sp. | reverse complement strand
TTGCCGGTCATGCCGAGGATGTCTTTGTCCAGGGTGCGAGCGTAACGGGCGGTGAGCGGGAAATGCAGGTAGCCCCAGCCGCCGCTGGGCAGGGATTCCAACTCCAGGTGGCTATAGGCGGGCAGCCCGGCCTTTTCAAAGGGGCTGACATGCCCGGCGTTGTAGAAAATGGTGCAATCGGGGGAGTACTGGCGGACGAAAGCGGTCATTTCCAGCTTGAAGGTGTCGATGACTTGCAAGCCGTAGCGGAAGCGAGCTTCGGGGTCGGAAGGGTTCAGACCGGCAGCCAGCATGGCGTTACGAGTCCAGATGGAGGAGTCATCAAGGGATTGGGTGATATCGAAAAAGAAGCCGTCGACGGGCATCAGCTCAAAGATCTCGCGGACATGCTCTTTGAGAAAGTCGAAGTAGGGCGAGTTGACCATGAGATAGCGGTAGAAACCGGCTTCGTAAGGCGGGGTGCCGAGAACTTTGCCATCGGCGCCGAGGGCCAGCCATTCGGGGTGGCGGTCGGCAGTGAATTGATCCCACTGGATGGTGGTGTAGATGGGCACGCGGATTCCACGCGCATGACAGGCGGCGATCATTTCGGGCAGCAGGTTGCGCTGAAGGTGGGGATGGCGGCGTTCGGGGAATTTTTGCGTATCGAAGTAGACATAGCCGTGATGACAGCGGGCAAAGCAGGTGACCGAGTTGACATGAGCCCTGGCGAGTGTTTCGGCGAACTCATTGGGGTTGAACTCAGCGCCGATGCCGGTGATGTGCTGGCTGGTGTGGAAATCGAGGTGAACCTGACGGAAACGAAGCTCCATGAGCAGACTCCTGAAGGATACAATTGGATGAAAGACCTTCATCCATTTTACACGATGGTCATAGTGGACAAATGATTGAGTGGGGGGACAAAAACTGTTGACGCGCGTTGTGCCAAAAACATCAGATTGTTCGCCGGCAAGCAGGTTCAACCGGCCCAAACGAATGCTGATGGGCAGGTTGATATCACCCTGGTTGGGGCATGTGAAGTAAAACTCAACGGGTAGAAAGCGAGCGGTTTCTACTCTTCTAAGGTCGAGAGGTCGCCTTCTGGCAAACCCTGGGCGCGAGCTTTGAGCACGCGGCGCATGATCTTGCCGCTGCGCGTTTTGGGTAATTGGGGCACGATGGTAATCTTTTCGGGCTTAGCGATGGGACCTAGCTCGTGGGCTACGTACTGTTTGAGTTCGTTTTCAAAGTCCTCGCCGGGTTCTACTCCAGAGCGCAGCATCACATAGGCGTGAATGGCGTGACCTTTGATTTCGTGGGGCATGCCGATGGCGGCGGCTTCGGCGACGGAAGGGTGACTGACCAGGGCGCTCTCGATCTCGGCGGTGCCCAGGCGGTAGCCGGAGACCTTGATGACATCATCCACGCGGCCAATGATCCAGAAGTAGCCATCATGATCTTTGCGAGCGCTGTCGCCGGTGAAGTAGACGCCGGGGAAACGGCTCCAATACTGGCTGACATAGCGCTCGGGGTCTTTGTAGATGGTGCGAAGCATGGCGGGCCAGGGGCGCTTGAGCACCAGGTAACCTTCCTCACCAGGGGCGACGGGCTTACCGTTTTCGTCGTAGATGTCGGCTTCGATGCCGGGGAAGGCGCGCGTGGCGCTGCCGGGTTTGAGGGTGGTTTCGGGGAGAGGCGTGATCATGAACATACCGGTTTCGGTCTGCCACCAGGTGTCCATGATGGGGCAGCGGCGTTTGCCAATCACCTCGTAGTACCAGCGCCAGGCTTCGGGGTTGATGGGTTCTCCCACGGAGCCGAGCAGGCGCAGGCTGGAGAGATCATGTCGGTTGGGCCAGGCGTCGCCGAAGCGCATGAGCCCACGGATGGCGGTGGGAGCCGTATAGAAGACATTGATGCCGTATCGTTCAACGAGGCTCCACCAGCGATTGGGATAGGGGTAGGTGGGCGCGCCTTCGTACATGAAGGAGGTGGCGCCCAACAGGAGGGGACCGTAGACGATGTAACTATGCCCGGTGATCCAGCCAGGGTCGGCGGTGCACCAGTAGCGGTCTTCTTCCTTGAGGTCGAAGACCCATTTGAGGGTGGTGCCTACACCGACCATGTAGCCGCCGTGGGTGTGCAGGATGGCTTTGGGCTTGCCGGTGGTGCCGGAGGTGTAGAGCAGGAAGAGCGGGTCTTCGGCATCCATCTCCTCGGTCTCGCAGCGCGAGCCGCCGCCCGTGGAGCGAGCCACGGGCAGGCCCATCAGGTCGTGGTACCAGTAGTCGCGACCGGATTCCATCGAGACGTTGTGACCGGTGCGACGCACCACAATGACATGCTCGACGGTGGCGCAGCGTTTGAGGGCTTCATCCACAATGGCCTTCAACTCGATGGTCTTGCCGTTCATGAAGCCGCCGTCGCAGGTGATGATGACGTTCGATTGGGAGTCGTCAATGCGCCCGTGGATGGCTTCGACCGAAAATCCGCCGTAGATGACCGAGTGGACCGCGCCGACCTTGGCGCAAGCCAGCATAGCGATGGGCAGTTCGGGGATGCGACCCATGTAAATGGTGACGCGGTCACCTTTTTTAACGCCCATGCTGCGCAGGACGTTGGCGAACATGCACACCTCGCGGTTGAGGGCATGATAGGAAAATGTGCGCTGCTCGCCGTTTTCACCTTCCCAGAGCAAGGCCAGCTTGTTGCGCCGCCAGCCGGCGACGTGACGGTCGAGGCAATTGTAGACGATGTTGGTGGTAGCGCCGGTGAACCATTTATAGAAGGGCGGGTTGGAGTCGTCCAACACCTTGTCCCAGGGCGAGAACCATTCAAATTCCTTGGCCTGTTCTTCCCAGAATTTGGACAGGTCTTGCGTGGCCATGTTGGCCAAAACGTCCCGGTTGTTGATGTGGGCGGCGTTGATAATCTCGGCGGAGGGGGGGTAAATATCACCAGCATTCGGCTCGACGGTCATTACAGCCATCCTTTCGAGGGGCAAGTGGTTTCGGGGCCGATGATGCCCCGAAGAGTAACTAGACATGATATATTATAGTAATTAATATACAAAATATCAAATATGGCCTCCTTGGGATTTTCCACGGTGATTCTTCCAATCAGCCTAAATGTTGAAATTGCGTAACTCTTGAACTTTCCAGGTGTTTCAGGTTTCAGAGCAGCAGAAATCTGATTCCGCTGCCTACAATTTTGCACAGAAAATTCTAGACCACCGTCTTTGAGCTTGCATAGCTTTCGCTGACTTTCCAGAGATGCTCTCTGGAAGGGATGTATTTGTGTTGCTTAGGCTCAAAGACCTACCCCTGGAGGATGGAGATGCACGAAATGAAACCAGTAGCAATCGTCGGAATGGGGGCTATCATGCCGGACGCGCACGACGCACCGGCGTTTTGGGAGAATATCAAGAGCGGGCGCTATTCGATTACGGATGTGCCTGTGGACCGTTGGCGGGCCGATTTGTACTATCACCCCGATCCGAGCGTGCCGGAAAAGACTTATAGCAAGATTGGCGGCTGGGTGAAGGGCTTTCAGTTTGAGCCGTTTAAATGGGGGATCGCTATTCCGCCGCGGGTGTTAGGGCAGATGGACGAGGCGCAGCAGTGGGCCATTGCGGCTTGCCGCCAGGCTTTGCAAGATTATGGACACCCGCAGCGACCCCTGGAATTATCCAGAACGGGAGTGATTTTGGGCAACGCGCTGGGCGGCGAGAAGCATTACAACACCACCTTGCGCATCCGCGTGCCGGAGTTTGCCGAGGCATTGAGCGCGGTGCCGGACTTTCAACAACTGTCCCCGGCGGTTCAGCAGGCCTTGTTGGCGGGGCTGGTGGAGAACATTCGCCGGACGACACCGGAAATCAACGAAGACACCATGCCGGGCGAGCTTTCTAATGTGATCGCCGGGCGGGTGGCCAACGTATTCAACCTGACCGGGCCGAACTATGTGACCGATGCGGCTTGCGCATCCTCGCTGGCGGCGCTGCAAAGCGCGGTGGAAGGGCTGAACGCGCACAGCTTCGATGCGGTGCTGACGGGTGGTGTGGACCGGGGCATGGGTGTGGAGGCGTTTGTCAAGTTCTCGAAGATTGGCGCATTGAGCGCAGACGGTTCGCGGCCCTACTCGGATGGAGCCAATGGCTTTGTCATGGGCGAAGGAGCGGGGATCTTCCTCCTCAAACGCCTGGAAGACGCCGAACGGGACGGAGACAAGATCTACGCGGTGATCCGGGGGATTGGCAGCAGCAGCGA
>CAZMMI010000187.1:0-4250 GCA_964567255.1 uncultured Anaerolinea sp. | reverse complement strand
GGTTTGTTCAAGGCGGCGATGGCGCTGCACGAAAAGGTGCTGCCGCCTTCGGCGAACTTTGAGCGCCCCAACCCCAACCTGGATTTCTCGCAACTGCCTTTGCGGGTGAATACCCGCTTGCAGGAGTGGGAGGTGAAGCCGGGTGCGGTCCGGAGAGCAGGGGTGAGCGCGTTTGGTTTTGGGGGCACAAACTTCCACGTGGTGTTGGAAGAGTATATTCCGGGTATGTTGATGGAGAAGAGTCCGCAGTACCTGGCGGCGCAGCCCGCGGGGGCTGCAAGGCCAGTCCCGGTGGCGGCGGCTCCGGCGGCGGCGTTGGCGCAACCATATCGAGGGCTGATGTTCTTGAGTGCCGATTCGGTCAACGATCTGAAGCAGCAATTGTCGGTTGTTCTGGAGCAAGCCCGGGAGGGGAAGCAACCGCAGAATGGCGTGCCTTCGGCGGAAGCGCTGGGCAAAGCGGAGCGGCTGGCGATTGACTACGGAGATTTGGACGAGCTGGTAAAGCGCGGTGAGCGGGCGCTGAAAGGCCTGGAGGCCGACCCAAGCAGCAACCCCTGGCAGGCATTGCAGGCGCACTCCGTGTTCCGGGGCAGCGGCGCGCCGGGCAAGCTGGCCTTCATGTTCCCCGGGCAGGGTTCGCAGTACGTGAATATGCTCAAGGATTTGTGCGCGGCGGAGCCGCTGGTGGCGGAGACCTTCGCCGAGGCCGACCAGGTGATGGAGCCGATTCTGGGCCGCCCGTTGACCAGCTACATCTACGTGGAGGGGGACGAGGCCTCGCTGGCTGAGGCAGAGAAGGCTTTGCGCAATACCGAGATCACCCAACCGGCACTTTTGACGGCCAACGTGGCGATATTGCGCCTGATGGACAAATTCGGCTTCCAGCCGGAGCTGGTGATTGGGCACAGCCTGGGAGAGTACGCGGCGCTGGTGGCGGCAGGAGTGTTGACCTTTGCGGAGGCGCTGCAAGTGGTGAGCGCGCGCGGGCGGGAGATGAAGAAGGTGTCGGTGGCGGATAACGGCTGCATGGCAGCGGTTTCTGCGCCGATTGCCCAGGTGGAAGAGATCCTGAAATCGGTCAAGGAATACGTGGTTTTAGCAAATATCAACAGCCCGGTTCAGTCCGTGATCGGCGGGTCGACGGCAGGGGTGGAAGAAGCTTTGGCGGCTTTCCAGGCGGCAGGCTTGCAAGCCACCAAGATTCCTGTGTCACATGCCTTCCACACAAAAATAGTGGCCGCTGCCAGCCAACCGCTGCGCGGGGTGATTGCCGGGATGAGCGTCAACGCGCCACGAATCAAACTGGTGGCGAACGTGACCGGCGAGTTATACCCGACGGAGCGGGAGAAAATCCTTGATATCCTGGCGGCGCAGGTGGCTTCGCCGGTGCAATTCATCAAGGGCGTCGACACGCTGTATCGCGAGGGGGCGCGAGTGTTCGTGGAGTGCGGCCCCAAGCGGGTGATGAACGCATTGGCGACCGACTGCCTGAAAGAAAAGCAGGATGTGACCATCCTGGCAACCAACCATCCGCGCAAGGGGGCGGTGGTGAGCTTTAACGAGGCTCTATGCGGGCTGTATGCGGCGGGAGTGGGCGGAACTGCCCAACCCGAACAGGCGGTAAGCCAACGGGCCGTGCAGCGCGCCGCGGTGGACGGCGAGAAGGTGAAGCAGTACGTGCTGGCAGTGGTCAGCGAAAAGACCGGTTACCCGGTGGAAATGCTGGACATGGAACTGGACCTGGAAGCCGATTTGGGGATCGACACGGTCAAGCAGGCCGAGTTGTTTGCTACTATCCGCACTCATTATGAACTTCCCCGGCGAGAGGATTTGCGCCTGTCGGATTACAACAACCTGACCAAGGTGGTGCAGTTCATGTGCGAGGCGTTGGGGCAGAAAGAGCTTGTGGTCGTTGAACCTGCCCCGGTTCCCGTAATTGTGGCGGCCCCGCAGCCTGTTGTGGCCCAGCCGGTGGCAGTGCAGGATGCGCCGAAGACCGCACAGGCGGAGAACGATGGCAGGCTGCCGCTGACCGGGTCGGTGGTGGTGACCGGCGCGGGGTTGGGGCTGCCGGGCCGCAGCAAGCATGTGTTCAACGATGACAATATCCGTGATCTGCTGCGCGGTGAAAACCGGATTGAGATTCTGCCGGACGAACTGCGCCAGCGGATGATCGATAAGCGCGTGACGCGGTTGGTGAAGAGCGAGGCGGGCGCGGTGATGGAAGTGCTGGATCAGGCCGACCAGGCCGTGAAGCTGGGTGGGCAAAGGGGGACGTTTGATCTGGTGGAAGAGTTCGGGGTGCCAGCCGAACGGGTGGAGGCGTTTGATATTTCCACCCAATTGGCCATCGCGGCAGGGATCGAGGCGCTGCGCGACGCGGGCATTCCGTTGGTGATGGCTTACCGCCAGACCAGCAGGGGCACCTTCCTGCCGGAACGCTGGAAGCTGCCCGAGTCACTGCAGGACGAGACCGGCGTGATTTTTAGCTCGGCATTCCCTGGGCTAGATGAAATGGCCGAGGAAACCGGGCGCTTTGGCGAGCACGAGAAGCTGGCGGGCCAACTCAACGAGCTGCGCGGTGTGCTGGCATTGGTTCCCGAGGGGCAGAATGATTTGCAGGCTGCCCTGGAAACGAGAATTGGAGAGTTGGAAGCGCAATTAACTGCTTTGAACTACCAATTCGACCGTAGGTTTGTCTTCCGGGTGCTGGCAATGGGGCATTCTCAGTTTGCCGAGTACATCGGCGCACGCGGGCCGAACACGCACGTCAACGCGGCTTGCGCCTCGACGACGCATGCCCTGGCAGTGGCGGAAGATTGGATCCGGACGGGGCGCTGCCGGCGGGTGATCGTGGTGGCGGGAGACGATGTGACCGGCGGGGCGCTGGCCAATTGGATTGGCACGGGGATGCTGGCCAGTGGAGCGGCGACCGTGGAGGGGGACGTGCGCATGGCGGTGTTGCCGTTTGACCGGCGGCGCAACGGCATGATCATGGGCATGGGCGGAGCTGCGCTGGTGGTGGAGGCGGCGGATGCCGCCGCCGAACGAGGCGCGCGCCCGATTTGCGAGGTACTGTCCACGCAGATTGCCAACAGCGCCTTTCACGGAACGCGCCTGGACACGCAGCACGTTGGCGAGGTGATGGAGCGTCTGGTGCGCACAGCCGAAGAGCGCTTTGGCCTGGACAGAAGACAGATGGCGGCGCAGACGGTGTTTGTGTCGCACGAAACCTATACCCCGGCGCGGGGCGGGAGCGCTTCGGCGGAGATCCGCGCGCTGCGACAGGTGTTTGGCGAGCAGGCTAACCAGGTAGTGATTGCCAACACCAAGGGCTACACGGGCCATGCGATGGGCGTGGGAGTGGAGGATGTGCTGGCGGTGAAGGCGCTGGAGAACCAGCAAGTTCCGCCGATTGCCAACATCCACAATGGATTTGAGGCGGACCCGGAATTAGGGAATTTGAACCTGTCGCTAGGTGGGCAGTACGATGTGCGATATGCGCTGCGGTTGGGGGCGGGCTTTGGCTCGCAGATTGCCCTGACTTTGATGCGGCGCGTGCCGGGCGTGGGAGAGCGGATTGACCAATCTACCTACCGGCGCTGGCTGGAGGAAGTGTGTGGTTACGCGGCCCCCGAACTGGAAACCGTGCAGCGCACGCTGCGAGTGAAGCATACCGGCGCGCCACAGAAAGCCCCGACGAAATCGAAATGGCAATACGGGCAAGGACCGACGATGTGGGTTTCGGCTGAGACACCCACGGCAGTCGAGATAGTGGCTGAACCCGTAAAAGCAGCCCCTGTGCCGGTGGAAGCTGTCCAAGTTTCCATCACTGCCCCCACTGAAGTGGACGGCGACGCGATCAAGACCTATGTCTTGGAAGTGGTCAGCGAGAAGACCGGCTATCCAATTGAAATGCTAGACATGGAATTGGACCTTGAAGCGGATTTGGGCATCGACACGGTTAAGCAAGCTGAGCTGTTTGTCACCATTCGGACACATTACGATATTCCCCGGCGTGAGGACTTGCGCCTGTCGGATTACAACACCCTGACCAAGGTGGTGCAGTTCATGCGTGAGGCGCTGGGCGCTGCGCAACCGGTTGTTGCGGTTGAGCCATTGGCAGTATCTGTGACTGAAGTTCCTGTTCTTGCGGAAGCCGGACAGGTTTCTGCAGTGGTATCTTCCAGTGTGGATGGCGATTCAGTCAAAGCCTATGTTCTGGAAGTCGTCAGTGAAAAGACCGG
>CAZMMI010000186.1:0-8603 GCA_964567255.1 uncultured Anaerolinea sp. | reverse complement strand
CCCGCCTCTATACTCCCTCACTTGATCAAAACAATCGCCGCTGCCACAAACGTGATCACCCCGCTGACGATCAAATATAAAACGACGAACCGCTTTTCAAGGATCTCAATCAGGGACTGCTCCGACATCCCTTCCCCGCCAATCTTAGCCGAGGGCGCAAACGTAGCCATCTGACCGCCAGGCGCCCCCGACGGCGAGCCGATCATAACCATTAAGCCAATGCCTAATTCAAGCACGCCAATCAGAAACAGAATATCACTAAAGAACTTCCCCCAACTCAATTGATCATGCAAATACCAGGCCAGGGCAAAGACAACCGCCTGCCAGGCAACAAACCCCAGGCCCGTGCGCAGCAATACCGAATTAAGATGTTTTCTAGCGTCCATACAAGCCTCCAGCATCTACTCCTCATCACACAATATCACGGAGTCCACTGGAAGTACATCAAGAATTGATCAAACCCACCCACCTGGCAACCCTCTCGCTACTGCCCAAACGTGCGCGCGGCCAAATCAAAATACCAGATCGATTCATCCGTCGCCTGCAACTGGATTCGCCCGCCCTCGTCCGCCAGGATGCGCAGCGCCCCGACCTGGGCCGCATGGGTGTAATGGACATATTCCACCATCTCTCGCGCGCTGTTGAGCGACGCGAAGATGATCAAGCCTTCTTGCTCGTTCACGGCGGAATGCCCTGCAAACACCAACAGCGAAGAACCATCCTCACCATTGCGCTGCAAGTAATTGAGAATACGCCCTTCTTCGGGGCGCACCATGCCGTCGCTGCCCTCAAAGATCCCCGCGGGCAGGGCTCCTGCACCCGCCCCCTGCGGAGCAGCCATGTCTGGAGCCTGGGCCTGAGCCGGGTCCTTGGAGGCTGGCGCAGCCAGCCCGTTCTGGCGAATGGCTTCCGCCGTCTTATACATCTCAATTTTCTCCGCCAGGCTTGCGCGCCCCTGCGCGTCGATCGCCGGGTCAAACATCTTCGCTTCCAGGCCCTGTAAATACTCGGGGACGGGCGTTGTTTCTGCTGTTACCGCAATCACTGCCGCCTTGGGCACGCGCGGACTGGTCAATAACACAATCCCCACCACCACAACCAGCGCCAGAATAACCGCTGCCGGGATAATCCACTTGATTTTCATATCGACCTCACCTTCCTCACCAGCGGATGTCGGTCAAGTACTTGATGTAATGGCGTGTCTTGGCGTTGCCATTCACCAGGTCGCTCAATTGCTGCCAGCCTTGCTCGGGCGTGTTGTCCAAATATTCGCAAGTCGGATCATCCACCTGCTGGCAGGCCCCGTATTGGGTCATCACCCCGCGGAACTCCACGGCTTGCCCGTGATTATCGTAGGCATATACGCTCATCAAATACCACTGCTCGGCATTTACCCCGCTGTTGGCATAAATCTCCGGCACCGGATACACCGGGGATGCTCCCCAAATGGCAACCCAGACCTCTTCCTTGGTCCAAATATAAGGATAGGAACCGCAGGTCGCCCCCGGCGCCGAGAAACGCGGGCAGCCGGGAAGCGCGCCGAAGTTCAACAATTCGGAATTGTTGGCTGAATCATAGCCGTTCAACCAGGCAATCGAATCAGCCGGGTAGTTCCAACTTAATTCCAGGTCGTTTCCCCCCACCGCGCTCACCTGCCCGGAATACCGCGAATCGACCAACCAATTGTTCACCCCGTTGACCATCTGCGCCCAGGCCCGCCCGTGATCGTAGGTCACCGCGCAATTATCGCAGTCCTCGTAGGCGTAATTGCTGGTGCCAATGCCAATGGTAATGTGCGAAAGCAAATCCGATCCGGTGCAGAAATAGTACCCCTTGCCAAAGGCCTGCACCGCATCGGCAATTTGCTGCATGGTCACCAGCCCGCCGCCGTAAATCTTAGTGCCCAACACGCCGTTTTCAATACGCGGGCGGCCAAAGTACAAGAAAACCAGCGAATCCTGTGTCCCAGGCGTCTGCAAATCCTTCGTTCCGAAGGTGCAGCCCAGGTTATACAGCGTGGTCGTGTTCACCGTGCTCAAATAACGGCTGATCGAGGCCGGCGGCGGCCCTGCCGGCACCGGGGTAAAAGTAGCCGTGGGCGTTGGCTGCTTGAGGATCAGCGGAAGGTATTGCTGCGGCGGGGGTGTAGGAGTCTGCTGCAGCGGCGCCGCCTGGACCAGTTGCGTCATGAACAACCCGGCTGCCAGGAGCAGGAATCCAAGCCAGGCTTGCTTCCTGTGTGGTTGAGTCGATTGTTTCATACCAGAACCTCCGGGCCAAATTAGAGCCAAATATGATGACTTTAATCGTAGACGGTTCTGGTCAGTCTGTCAACCTCTAGGGGTTCTTTTGAAGCTGCCGTGGAAGGAACCGCCTTTACCCGTGCAAGTCGGTCTTGCCCATCAGGTAACGGTCCACCTCGCGGGCCGCGCCGCGTCCTTCGTGGATGGCCCACACCACCAGGCTCTGCCCCCGGCGCATATCTCCCGCCGAGAACACCCCCGGCACGCTGGTGGCGAACTTGCCGAATTCCGCCTTGACGTTGCTGCGCGGGTCGCGCTCCACGCCCAACTGCCCCAGGAGCTGATCCTCAGGCCCCAAGAAGCCCATCGCAAGCAGCACCAGTTGCGCTGGCCACACCTTCTCGCTGCCCGCAACCTCGCGCGGGAACATGCGCCCGTTCTCGCGCACCCATTCCACCTGCACGGTGTGAATCTCCTTCACCTGCCCGTTCTCGTCGCCCACAAAGCGCTTGGTCTGGATCAGGAACGTGCGCGGGTCGCCGCCAAACACCGCGATGGCTTCTTCCTGTCCATAATCGGTTTTGAGCACCTTCGGCCACTCCGGCCAGGGGTTATCCGGCTGGCGCGACGTGGGTGGGCGGTCGAGGATTTCAAACTGGTTCAGGCTGCGGCAGCCGTGGCGTAGCGAGGTGCCCACGCAGTCGGTGCCCGTGTCGCCGCCGCCGATGACGATGACGTCCTTAGCCCGCGCCGAGATCGTCGCCACCTCAGCGTCCAGCAGCGAACTGCCCAGCAGGTTGCGCGTGTTGGCCGTCAGGAACTCCATCGCAAAATGGATGCCCTTCAGTTCGCGCCCCTCCACGGGCAGGTCACGCGGCTTGGTCGCCCCACCGCACAGCACCACGGCGTCAAAATCACTCAGCAGCTTTTCGGCGGGCAGGTCCTTGCCCACCTCGGTCTTGGTCACAAAGTTCACCCCTTCGGCGGCCATCAAGTCGATGCGCCGCTGCACCACCTGCTTGTCCAGTTTCATGTTCGGAATGCCGTAGATCAACAGCCCCCCCACCCGGTCGGCCCGCTCGAACACGGTCACGCTGTGCCCGGCCCGGTTGAGCAAATCGGCGCAGGCCAGCCCCGCAGGCCCCGATCCAACAATCGCCACCGTTTTCCCGGTGCGTACCGCGGGCGGCTCGGGCGTAATCCAGCCCTCTTGAAAGCCCTTTTCGATAATGGCCAGTTCGATGTTTTTGATCGTCACCGGCTCGTTGTTCAACCCCTCGGTGCACGAGCCCTCGCACGGCGCCGGGCACACCCGCCCGGTGAACTCGGGGAAGTTGTTGGTCTTCAACAGCCGTTCCAGCGCCGGCTGCCACATGCCCCGGTAGACCAGGTCGTTCCACTCGGGGATCAGGTTGTGAATGGGGCAGCCCGCCGCCATGCCGTTGAGCAGTTTGCCCGTGTGGCAGAAGGGAATGCCGCAGTCCATGCAGCGCGCCCCTTGGGTGCGCAGTTTCTCCTCAGAAAAGGGTTTATGAAATTCCTTCCAATGTAAAATCCGCTCTTGCGGCGGCAGGTCCGCCGGAAGCTCGCGCTCAAATTCCATGAAGCCGGTTGGTTTTGCCATGATGCACCTCTAATTAGTTTCCGCTCACGCGCACGAGATCGCGGCTGTTCAACTGGAATGCCGCCATCACCGCCTCTTCGCCGCTCAAGCCCTCGGCCTCCACGCTGCGGAAGGCCTCTAACATGCGTTTGTAATCCTTGGGCAGGACTTTCACCAGCCGCGCCGAAGTCTCCTGCCAGTCGGCCAAAATACGATAAGCAAACAGGCTGCCGGTCGCCTCGGCGTGAGTCTCGATCATTCCGCGCACCTCGGCCAGTTCTTCCGCCTCACTCACGCTTTCCAGTTCCACCATCTCCTGGTTGCAGCGCCGCACGAAGTCGCCGTCCCAGTTGAAGACATACGCCACCCCGCCGGACATGCCCGCGGCAAAGTTGCGCCCGGTGGCGCCCAGCACCACCACCTTCCCGCCGGTCATGTATTCACAGCCGTGGTCGCCCACCCCTTCCACCACCGCGGTCATGCCGCTGTTGCGCACGCAGAAGCGCTCGCCTGCCATCCCGCGGATGTAGGCCTCGCCGCTGGTAGCCCCATAGAAGGCCACATTGCCAATGATGATGTTCTCTTCCGGCGCGAACTGCGAGCCCTCGGGCGGGTAAACAATGATCTTGCCGCCCGACAGTCCCTTGCCGATATAGTCATTCGAGTCGCCTTCCAACTCCAGGGTCATGCCGCGTGGAATAAAAGCCCCAAAGCTCTGCCCCGCCGAACCCTTAAAGTGAAAGTGGATGGTATCCTCCGGCAGCCCTTGCGGCCCGTAGCGCCGGGTCAGCTCGCTGCCCACCTGCGTCCCCACCACCCGATGCACGTTGCGGATGGGCACTTCAGCCCGCACCACTTCGCCGCGTTCCAAGGCCGGTTGGGCCAGCGCCAGCAGCGTTTGGCGGTCCAGGGTCTCCTCCAGGCCGTGATCTTGCCCGATCAAGCAGCGCCGCCCCACTTCCGGCCCCGCCTCGGGCACGTGCAGCAGCGGCGACAAATCCACGCCCTTCGCTTTCCAATGCTCCACCGCGCGCCTGGGTTCCAGCCGGTCCGTCCGCCCGATCATCTCATCCACCGTGCGGAAGCCCAGCTTCGCCATCCACTCGCGCATCTCCGTGGCGATAAAGCGCATGAAGTTCACCACGTGGGCCGGGTCGCCGCGGAAGTTTTTACGCAGTTCAGGATTTTGCGTGGCTATGCCCGTCGGGCAGGTGTCCAAATGGCACACACGCATCATCACGCAGCCCAGCACCACCAGCGGGGCCGTGGCAAAGCCGAACTCCTCGGCCCCCAACAGCGCCGCCACCACCACATCCCGCCCGGTCTTGAGCTGCCCGTCGGTCTCCACCACAATCCGGCTGCGCAGGTTGTTCAGCACCAGGGTCTGGTGCGTCTCGGCCAGCCCCAACTCCCAGGGCAGCCCGGCGTGCTTGATGCTGGTCTGCGGCGAGGCCCCCGTGCCGCCGTCATGACCGCTGATCAACACCACGTCGGCGTGCGCTTTGGCCACGCCTGCCGCCACCGTGCCCACGCCCACTTCCGACACCAGCTTGACGTTGATTCTGGCCTGGGGGTTGGCGTTCTTCAAATCATGGATCAGTTGGGCCAGGTCCTCGATCGAGTAGATGTCGTGATGCGGCGGCGGGCTGATCAGCCCCACCCCGGGCGTCGAATGGCGCGTCTTCGCTATCCAGGGGTACACCTTGCGCCCCGGAAGCTGCCCGCCCTCGCCCGGTTTGGCCCCTTGCGCCATCTTGATCTGCAACTCGCGCGCGTTCACCAGGTAGTTGCTGGTCACGCCGAAACGCGCCGAAGCCACCTGCTTGATGGCGCTGTTCTTCGAGTCGCCGTTCGGCTCGGGCGTGTAACGCGCCGGGTCTTCGCCGCCCTCGCCGGTGTTGCTCTTACCACCAATGCGGTTCATCGCCACCGCCAGAGCTTCGTGGGCCTCCTGGCTGATCGAGCCGTAGGACATGGCCCCCGTCTTGAAGCGCTTCACGATCGACTCCACCGGCTCCAATTCCTCCAGCGGGATGGGGTTCTCGGCAAACTTGAACTCCAGCAGCCCGCGCAGCGTTCCCAGCCGCTTGGACTGGTCGTTGAGCAGCCCGGCGTACTCTTGAAAAGTCTTGTAATCGTTGTTGCGGCAGGCCTGTTGCAGCTTGTACACCGTCTCGGGGTTGAACAGGTGATGCTCCCCTTCCGCCCGCCACTGGTACTGCCCGCCCACCCCCAGCGTGCGCCCATTCACCGGGCGCTCGGGGAAGGCCTCCGCGTGGCGCATCTCCGCCTCGCGCGAAACCTCTCCCAGCCCAATCCCGCCGATGCGCGAGGGCGTGCCGGTAAAGTAGCGCTCGATGAACTCCGGGCGCAGCCCCACGGCCTCAAAGATCTGCGAACCGCAGTAGCTTTGAATGGTGGAGATACCCATTTTCGACAGCACCTTGACCACGCCCTTGACCACCGCTTTGGTGTATTTGTGCTTGGCCTCATGATAGTCCTGCCCCGGCAGCAGCCCCTGGCGGATCATCTCCTCGATGGAGGCATAGGCCAGGTAGGGGTTTATTGCCACCGCGCCGTAGCCCAGCAGCAGGGCAAAGTGATGCACCTCGCGCGGCTCGCCCGACTCGACCACGAAACCGATGTGCGTGCGCGTGCCTTTCTTGATCAGGTGATGGTGCAGGCCGCCCACCGCCAGCAGCACCGGGATGGGGGCATGCTCTTTGTCAATGCCCCGGTCCGAAAGGATGATGATATTGGCCTCGTCTTTAGCGATGATCGAGTCCACCTGCGCGCAAATGTCCTCCAGCGCGCGCTGCATGCCCGCCCCGTCCTCCGCCGGATTGAACAAAATCGGCACGGTCACCGTGCGGAAGTACAGCCGGTTCAAATGGCGCAGCTTCTCCAACTCCTCGTTGGTCAGGATGGGCGTCTTGAGCTTGATCTGGCGGCAGTTCTCGCCGCGCGGCTCCAGCAGGTTCTGCTCCGAGCCAATCATCACCTCGGTGCCCGTGACCAATTCCTCGCGGATGGCGTCGATGGGCGGATTGGTCACCTGGGCGAACAACTGCTTGAAGTAGTTGAACAGCGGTTGGGGCTTGTCCGAAAGTACCGCCAGGGGCGTGTCGTTGCCCATCGAACCGATCGGCTCGATGGCGTTGGTCGCCATCGGCCCCAACACTACGCGCAAATCCTCGTAGGTATAGCCGAAGGCATGCTGGTACTGCAAAATCTTCTTGTCTTTGTCCTTGCCTTCCAAATCCTGCCCAATCCCGCCCAGCGGCGGCAGCACCGGGTCGGGCAAATCCGCCAGGTTGACCATGTACTCGTCCAACCACTGCCGGTAAGGCCGCGCCGAGGCAATCGTGTTCTTGATCTCTTCATCGCTCACGATGCGCCCCTCTTCCGTATCGATCCACAACATGCGCCCAGGCTCCAGACGGCCCTTCTTGACCACCTTCTCCGCCGGGATGTCCAGCACGCCCACCTCCGAGGCCAAAATCACCCGGTCGTCGTCGGTGATGTAGTAGCGCGAAGGGCGCAAGCCGTTGCGGTCCAGCGTGGCCCCAATCCCCACCCCGTCGGTGAAGATCATCGAGGCCGGTCCGTCCCACGGCTCCATCAAGGTGCTGTGAAACTCATAGAAGGCGCGCTTCTCCTCGCTCATGCTCTCGTGGTGCGACCACGGCTCGGGGATCATCATCATGATGGCGTGCGGCAGCGAGCGCCCCGCCAGCACCAGCAGTTCAAACACATTGTCGAACATGGCCGAATCCGACCCGTCCAGGTTGATAATCGGCAAAATCTTGGGCAAATCGTTGCCGAACAGGGCCGACTGGAAACGGGTCTGGTAGGCGTGCAGCCAGTTCACGTTGCCGCGCAGGGTGTTGATCTCGCCGTTGTGCGCCAGGTAGCGGTAAGGATGCGCCCGGTCCCAGGACGGGAAGGTGTTGGTGCTGAAGCGCGAATGCACCATCGCCAGGGCCGTCTCCAGCTCGGGGTCCGCAAGCTCGGGGTAAAAGCCGCGCACCTGCGTCGAAATCAGCATGCCCTTGTAGACAATGGTCTTGAAGGACAGGCTGCAAATGTAGAACTGCTCCCCGCCCGGCACCCCCCCGTAACGGATGGCCTGCTCGGCCCGCTTGCGGATCACATACAGCTTGCGCTCGAAGGACATGCGGTCCTTGATGGTGGCGTTGCGTTCCACGAACACCTGCCGCACCACCGGCATGGCCGAGCGGGCCGTGTCGCCCAGTTGGCTGCCGTCGGTAGGCACCGTGCGCCAGCCCAGCACACGCTGACCTTCCGCCGCGCAAATCGCCTCGAAGCGCCGCTCAAAGTCGGCTCGCAGCGCCTCGTCCGTGGGCAGGAACAGCATCCCCACCCCGTAGTAGCGCGGGCCGGGCAGGTAAAAGCCCAGCGTAGAGCATTCGCGGGCCAAGAAGCGGTGCGGCATCTGCACCAAAATGCCCGCCCCGTCGCCGGTGTTGGCCTCGCAGCCGCAGGCCCCGCGGTGAGCCAGGTTGTCCAAAATGGTCAGGGCCTGCTCGACGATATCGTGCGAGGCCACGCCCTTGATGTTGGCCACAAAGCCCGTGCCGCAAGCCTCGTGCTCAAAAGCCGGGTCGTAAAGGCCCTGTTTGGGGGGAAGTCCATTAATCGTGTTTTGCATAAGTAAATACGCTCCTCAGCGTGGAATGTCACATTGGGATGAAAAGTGTGCGCCCTGGGTCCGTCTGCCGGCCTGCCGAGACAGT
>CAZMMI010000185.1:0-8615 GCA_964567255.1 uncultured Anaerolinea sp. | reverse complement strand
CATCCAGACGCGCACATGGGAAGGTTCGGGCAACTTGCTGGCGGTGTATCAGGTGCGCAAGGCCGAATAATACATCAGGAATCGGTTTTTGAGAATTCCCGAATTTGAGGTACACCTCAAATTCGGGTCGATTTTACCTTTACGCGCGCAGTTACCTGCCATTCATAGGACAAATGATATAATGCAATTTGCTCGAAGATGCCTTTTGTCTGCCGGTCAGCCAATCCTCAAACGGAAATCATGAACTTATGAAACTTAGCAGCACAGCCTATGGGCTCCTCGCATCCTGGATGATGGGGAATCCCTTCTATATTCGCTATCAGATCACCCATCGATGTAATTATGGTTGCCGGATGTGTGGGCAGCGGCAATTCGATGCCAGCACCTTCAAGGAATTGACTATTGATCAAATCCGGGTGATGGCGGAGCGGCTGGCCCGGATGAATGCTCGCCATGTGGTCATAACTGGCGGCGAGCCCTTCATGCGCAAAGACCTGGCAGAAATTATCGCTGCGTTCAAACAACACCAATTCTCGATCCGCGTGCAAACGAACGGGGGTCCCCAGGTTACATACGAACGCATGGCGGAATGTGTTGCGGCAGGGCTCAACGACATCAGCGTATCCATCGACACATTGGATAAGTTGAAGCAAGATGATATTTGCCAGCGGCAGGGGGTTGTGGATCATGCCCTCAAAACACTAGAATATGCGAAGCAATTGATTCCCAACGGCATTTCACAGGCAAACGTGGTGGCATCCAGGTTCAATTTTGAGGAGCTGCCGGATCTGGTTCGTTATTTCTACCAACGCGGAATCTATACCTATATTACCCCGGTGATGATTATTTCGGAGCAAGAGTCAACTAAGGACGGCTATAATTTCCGCAGCCAAGATAATTCGTTTGAAATCGAAGGCTTGTCGGCTGATACGCAAAACAGGGTTGTCAATGAATTGATCCACTTGCGGCAATCTGGCCAGGGTTTAACCAATTCAACAAAGTTCTTGCGCGATTATCTTGCCCATTTGCTCTTTAGCAAAATGGACTGGACTTGCGAGGCGGGAAGGATGACTTTGGATATCCTGCCGGACGGTACCGTTACGGTTTGTAAAGAAAAGCCGCCTTTCGGGAATGTCCTCGACCCTGATTTTGAAACTTTATTCCGCAGCAAAGATTATCGAGAGTATGCCAAGAAGATATCCACTGCCTGTTCGGGTTGTTTTTATGGAGAGTACCGCGAACCGCAATACGCTATCCGGGACCTCACCGTTCTGGGTGAATGGGTTCAGGATTGGTTCAGAGTCTTTCGCTTTGGAATGGGCTTTGAAAGCAAGAAAGGAATGGTAAAAGTTAATGAAGACTGAGTTTATTCGGCAATACAATCGGAGCTGGCTGGTATATGCCAAGGTGGTGAAGGCTTTTGATGCAGAGCCCTGGCTGCACGTGGGGCGTAAGGGGTATAACCCCGGGCGGCTGGCTTTTCACATGCTGCAGTCCGTGAAGTTTTATCTATCGGACAAGGAAGCCTTGCTTTATGGGCAGGGAAAACCCTTTGACGTGGATCCGTGGAAGATGGCCGATGAGGACGTGCCAACGCAAGAGCAAATTCTGGCGCTCATGGAAGTGATGAAAGCGAAGACCGAACAATGGCTGACGGCGTTGGATTACAGCGCCAAGAATATTGCTTTCCCCTGGGCCGGGGAGACCATATTGGGCGTGGTCATCTTCACCCTGGATCATCACCTGTGGCACCTGGGCGAGTTGAGCGCGCTGCTCAACGAGAGCAAGCACGGCGAAATTGGGGATTTGTACATTGTCGACTGAGCGGCGTTGGGTGAAATGGCTGCCGGTGTGGGTCCTGCTGCTGGGGCTGGTTGTGATCCTGGCGGGGTTTGTTTATGATGTGCTCTTCGCCGGGATTCCCTATCAGGACCCGACGCCAGAGTTGGCGGCGCGCTATGCGTTTCAAAGCGGCGTGGCGGAAGTGATCCGTGTGGCAGGGGGCATCATTTTTGGGCTTGGTCTGCTGGCTCTGATTGCGCGGTTCATTTTATACAGAGGGAAGAACCAGTAACCTGTCAAATCGTAGGTGAAACAAATCGAGGACTGTGGTGAAACAGTCCTCGATTTTTCTATGTTTCTATCTGCAGGGCAATTATGCCTTGTTTTCTTCTGCGGGGGATTCGCCTTCCGGTTTTTGCGGGGTGGCGCTGCCCAAATAGCCGGGCAGTTCCACGCCGGCCATGGCGGCAATCTCTTGCAGCGGAGGGATGGCCTTGACAAAGCCGGAGACGAAGTCGGCGGTGGCGTTGGCGCCATTCTGCCCGCCGCCGTCCCAGACGGTGATCTTATCGATCTTGAGCTTGCTGATGGCTTCGACCTGAGCCTTGACCATGTCGCTGAGCTTCTCGATGACCAGCAGGCTGGCGGCAGATTGGGCGTTTCCGTTGCAGCTCTCGATGAGCTTGCGATAACCGTCTGCCTTGGCTTCGAGCAAGGCTTTGAGACCTTCGGCTTCGGCCTGGTATTTCATGAGGGTGCTGTCAGCCACACCGCGGGCCTCGCGGCGGATGCGCTCGGCGTTGGCTTCGGCGTCGATCTCCTGCTTGGTCTTGTTGATTTCTTGCTGGGCAATTTCTTCAGCTTTGAGCAAAGCCATGCGGGCTTCGTACTCGGCCATTTGAATGGCTTTTTCGGCTTCGCGCTTGGCAATCTCGGCACGCTGCAAGGCGGTGGCTTTCTGCACTTCCAACTCGGCATTGGAGGAGGCGATTTCAGCTCGTGAGGCGTTTTCGCCGCGCACGGCTTCCGACTCGCGCTGCTGGACGAAGATGCGCTGCCCGGTCATGGCCGCGCTCTTGCCCTTCTCGGCTTCGGCCAGGTTCTCGGAGACGCGGATGGTCTCTTCGCGCTTGGCGTCCGATTCGCCGATGGAGCCCTTCTTGGTCTGCTGGGCCACGTCCACCTTGGCCTGGTTGACGGCTTCAGAGGCGGCTTTCTTACCGATGCTCTCGATGTAATCGCTTTCATCGGTGATGTCGGTGATGTTGACGTTGATCAGGTACAGGCCAATTTTGTTCAGTTCGGGTTCCACGTTCTTGCGCACAGCTTCGAGGAAGCTCTCGCGATCCTGGTTGATCTGCTCAATGGTCAGCGAGGCGACGGTGAGGCGCAGTTGGCCGAAGATGATTTCTTTGGCCATGGCTTCGATCTGGGCAGGGGTGAGGCCTACCAGGCGCTCCGCAGCCACGGTCATAATCTCGGGTTGCGTGCTAATACCCACGGTAAAGGTAGAGGGAACGTTGATGCGGATGTTTTGCAGCGAGAGAGCATTCTGAAGGGGAATGCCGATGGTCAGCGGGGTCAAACTCATGAAGCGGTATTCCTGAACCACCGGCCAGATGAACGCACCACCGCCATGCATGGTTTTGCTCGACATGCCTTTGCCCACTCGCCCCGAAATGACCAGAATCTGGTCGGAAGGGCAGCGCTGGTAGCGGCTTGCCATATAGAGCACTGCGAAGATCATCAAAACGATGAAGACGATGACCGAAAGGGTCAGAAGGGGAAAGTCACCCATTGAAGAACCTCCTGGGGTTTAAGAATGATTGGCAGTTTGTTCTGCCACGACGAGGATTTTACCGGCAGTGATGGACACCACGCGGACGATTGCGCCGGTGGGAATGCGCTTACCGGTTTCTGAGATTGCGTCCAGACTGCGCAATGTGCCTTTGACGGTTACTGAAACGACGCCGGTGCCGCTTTCGGGGATGGTCAGGTAAACGGTGCCGACCTGACCGATGGCGTCGGTGATGACCATGTTACCTTCGGATTGAAGGCGGCCCATTTGGAAGAAGATGAAGGCGGTAGCCCAGGCAGTGATGCCCCCGGCGACCAGCGCGCCCAGCAGGCTCCAGATAGGAGCCAGTTGGGCTTGCAATAAGCCCATTCCGACCAGGCCGAACATGGTGAAAAATCCAGCCAGGGATTGGAGGGAGAGCAGGTTCATGCCAATCCCGCCGCCGCCGTGATCGTGGGCTGTGTCCGCGTGGCCGACATCGACATGGCCGACATCCGCAGTGTCCACAGCGTCGGCGCCATGATCGAGCCCGATGACAGTCAGGATGATGCGCAGGACTAAGATGGTCCCACCGGTGATTGCGCAAATGAGATAGATTGTGTTGAGGGTCATAGGGTCTCCAAAGGAGTGCATATTCAACTGCACATCTATTATAGCCGAAAGAAATGTGGGGTCGTGCTAAGAAAGTATAAAGATGTCTGACCCTCCAGGCGCCTATGCGGTGATATCCGCAAGCCACGGCTTGTTTGAGTGAGCCTGTAGGGAGCAGGCTGGAAATCTATGGCATAATTGACGTAACTGCTCAGAGGGTGAGGAAAGTTCCCAAATTTGAGGTGTGTGTGGGGGGCGAAGCACCCCACACACACCTCAAATTTGGGCTTCTTCCACCTTTGGATGAGTAGTTACTAATTGACAAGATATGTAGAATTTTCGGGCAGGTGGAGCAAAGAAATGATCGGGAATATTGTTCTAACGGTCATCATTGCGTTGGCGGGCGGGCTGTTCCTGGTTGCGGCAGCCTACCAATATTGGGTTGCGTGGACTGCCCGGAAGCATTGGGCTACGACCGATGGGGTGGTGTTGGCGTCGGGATTAGATTCTTTTGACGGGGCGAACCGCAAGAGCCGCACAACCCCACGCTACATTTTGCAAGTGGTGTATGAATATCGGGTAAACGACCAGACCTACGAAGGAAGGCAGGTCGGTTTTGGGGGCACGGCTTATACGCTGGAGGCGGCCAGAAAAAAGCTGCGCCTCTATCCACAGGGCGTGCTGGTGACGGTCTATTATGATCCGGCCAACCCGAGCAAAGCGGTGCTGGAACCCGACCCCGCGGGAGCGGGATTTCTATTTGTTTTAGGGGTTGTCATTTTGATAGGAGGAAGCCTGGCGGCATGGCTGCTGCCGTAATTCTTCGCGCAGTTGGGTCCCTTGCGAATGGCCAAATTAAATTCGGTCTCTTTCCTCACCTCTGAGCAGTTACAATAAATTTTGTGATCACTTACGGGTACGAAAATCTATAATAATCCTGGTTTTGATCAAAGGAGAAGATGTATATGAAAACTACTCGTGGGTGGTTAAACCTGGGATTGATCCTGGCGTTTGTTTTTTGGGGGGCGGTTGTTCCTGTTTCGGCGTCAGGGCCGGCGGGACAAGGAAGATATTTCTTCCCGCCCGTACTCGAGAACCCGAAAGATGCGATTCAGGCCGTTTTGCGGGTGGGGATAAACGGCGGCGTGTGCGCTTATGCGACCATTCAAGCCGCCGTTGACGCAGCCCCGTCGGGGGCTACGCTTCAGGTCGCCTCGGGCACGTTCGCTGAGCTGGTGTCCATCACAGGGAAAGATCTGACCATTGTCGGGGGGTACGACGCAACCTGTAGAACGCTTACCCCGGGAGCGTCCAGTACAGTGAATGGGGACGTGGATGGAGATGGGGATGGGGATGGAACCGTATTTACGATTACGGGAAATACGGTCACGCTTCGAAATTTCAAAATAACCGGTGGGGCCAATATGGCCGGAGGCGGGGTAGTGGTGACCGGCACGAATCCACAGGTGACTTTGGATCATACCGATATTTACGGCAACCAGGCCTTTGGAGGCGGCGCCATATTTATTGGTGCCGGCAAGCTAACCTTTTCGAATGGGGCGGTCTACAATAACACCGCGGCAGGTCATGGCGGCGGGGCCTATGTGGCGGGCGGAATGCTCGAATTCACTGAATCGTGGAATATCCACCATAATTCAGCCGGCAACAGTGGTGGAGCGGTAGCGGTTGTAGAGAGTGGCGACGCCAAATTTGATGCGACCAGCGGGCAGAGCTACCTGGCGAAGAACCATGCTGATGAAAACGGCGGGGCGATCTATATCAGCAACACGGCTACCGTTCCATTATATGCAAGATCTAGATATCTTCTCGAGATCACGGATAATGATGCTAGCGGGAACGGCGGAGCGGCAGCTGCCGACGCAGGCGGGATGTTTGATGTATACGGACAGGTGGTGTTTCGCGGCAACCAGACGCCGGAGGGAGACGGCGGCGCGTTTCACTTATCCGGTAGTTCTAAGCTGTGGTTGGACGATTACGTCGTCAACCGGCCTAAGCTGGAGTTGAACTACGCAAAAAACGGCGGGGCGATTTATGCGGATAACAGCCCGGAGGTGGAATGTGATGGGGCAGATTTCGGCGGATTGGCAGCCGGCAACTATGCGGCTGAAGCCGCGGACGATACAGGCGGTTCAGGCGGCGCGATTTACTTGAATAACAGTACGTTCGATGGCGATGACTGCAATTTCTCCGGCAACCGGGCAGATAAGGATGGCGGTGCGATCGCTGCCTATGCTTCAGTGGTCAATATCCATGTTAGTTTTTTGTCCTCGTTGGTGGTTGAAAGCATCAATGGCGGCACCATCCGGCCCGATGGAGTGACCATCCAGTCAACGGGCTGCAATCCCTTCACACAGGTCTGCGGTGGGATGTATAACAATGTGGCTGATAGTGACGATAATTCGAGCGGTGATGGCGGCGCAATATACTCAAATGGCAGCACGCTGACCATTGCCCAAATCACGTTTTACAATAACGAGGCGTTCAGGGGAGGGGCGATCTACCAGTTGGGAGTTGGCGCAGCGGCGAATGTCTCGAACTGCCTGATCCATCACAACGAGGTTACGTCAGGGTGGGGAGCAGGTATCCGGAGGCAGAGTGGGGAATTTAATATCTCGCACTGTACGCTCGCGAATAATATTGGCGCGTCTGGATTTTCAGGTACGGCGACCCTGGCAACCAACAATATCGCCTGGGGCAACACCAGTGGCGGTTTTGCGGATACCCCAACAAGTTACTCGTGCAATATTGATGATGGCACGCGGGCCGGACTGAACATTGACCCGCAATTTGTCGCGCCGGGAGCAGGAGCGGATTACCATCTGCGGTCTACCAGCCCGGCGATCGATGCCTGTGTGGCAGGGGCGGCTGTAGACATGGAGAACCGCACCCGGCCCGCGGGTATCCAGTACGACATGGGCGCGTACGAGTACTATATCCCGGTTTACTTGCCGCTGGTGCGCAGGTGATGCCGGGAAACAGGACCTACTACAGATCCATCAGGCGCAATCTGCAATTCTGAATACTTGATCATACAAGGAATGGAGCATGACGTTTCACCGATGGCTTTATAAAGACGGCCGCCCGAACGGGCTGGCAAAAATTTTGAATGGTTTTTGGGGGTGGCTGCACGCTGTGGGCATTTCGCCAAACTACATGGTTACCCTGGAAGTAGTGGGCCGGAAGTCGGGGAAGCCGGTTCGCTTTCCACTGGCCATGGCGAGGATCAAGGATGAGCGCTACCTGGTGTCGATGTTGGGCGAGGAAGCCAATTGGGTGCAAAATGTGAAGGCGGCGGGTGGTAAAGCCGTTCTGAGGCATGGGAAGGTGGAGGAAGTGGTGCTGGAAGAAGTGGACGCCAGACAGCGCGCGCCGATTTTGAAGCAATATTTGCGGATCGCGCCGGGGGCCAGGCCGCATGTGAGTGTGGAGTTGAACGCGCCCTTGACCGAGTTCGAGAAAATCGCCGCCGGTTATCCGGTATTCCAGGTTAAGAAAGAGGCAGGAAGATGAATAATCGGGCACAAGCGGATTTTCTCATTGGACAGATGCGCGTGGTGACGATGGGGGAGATCACCTACTTTTACGTGGGCAATCAGCCTACCGAGTTCAAGAACCTGGACCGAGACCTGGATATTTTGTTGGATAAGCTGGAACAGGCCAAGAAAATGGCCGGGTTGGCAGCGGTGGGGCCGGATGTGGTGCGCTACTTCCCGGCCGGCAGTCACGCGCCGGGTCTATACTGGATGGAGGTGGGTATCCCGGTGAGCGCGGGAACCAGCCCGGTGGGAGAGGCCAGGGTGAAAACCCTGCCACCGTATCACTGCGCGGGGATGCTGCTGTGGGGTGGTTTGATGCATATGGGACAGACTCACGTGACCCTGGAACGGGCCGTTGCCGAGGCAGGTTTACAGAAAACTGGAGAGTACCGCGAGTGGAATTATTGGTTCGAGAGCGTGGACTCTCCGAACAATCTGATCGGCCTGTACCTGGGAATTCAAGCTTAGTCTGTGTTATAGTAGCGCAAAGGAGGAATTGAAATGGATGCTGGTAGTTTACTTTTATTTTTATTGATCGGACTGGCTGCCGGATGGCTGGCGAGCCGGATCATGAAAGGCAAGTCGCTGGGACTGGTAGGCGACCTGGTGATTGGGGTCATCGGATCGGTGTTGGGCGGATGGCTGTTTGGCGTGATAGGTCTTTCGGCCAGCGGGATCATCGGCTCGCTCATCACGGCGCTGGTTGGCGCGGTGGTGCTTCTTTACCTATTGCGTCTGATCAAGCGGATCTAGAGCATTGGTTAGCACGAAGCGCTCGCTACAGCATGGCGAGCGCTTTTCATGGAGCGTGAAGATTAAGGGATGAGTTCGACCGCTTGAGCGCAGTCATTGATTTTGGCTGCTCGTGTGTGGGTGACCCGGCTTGC
>CAZMMI010000184.1:0-8671 GCA_964567255.1 uncultured Anaerolinea sp. | reverse complement strand
GAATCTTCCAATAAATTGAGGCAGGATTAAGCTGAATGAGCAGAAAGAACGGAAATTCCAATTCAGTCGATCTGGATATCGGGACGCTTTCCGGGCATCTCTGGGAGGCAGCCAATATCCTTCGTGGTCCTGTAGACGCAGCCGACTTCAAAACCTACATTTTCCCGCTGTTGTTCTTCAAGCGGCTCTCAGACGTCTATGATGAGGAATATGCCGTGGCCATGGAGGATTCCGACGACGACGTGGAATTCGCCCAGTTCCCCGAGAACCACCGGTTCCAGGTTCCGGAGGGCTGCCACTGGAAAGATGTCCGGGCTAAGAGCGCCAATATCGGCCATGCGCTCCAAAAGGCCATGCGCTGCATCGAGCAGGCCAACCCGGACACCCTGCATGGCATCTTCGGCGATGCCCAGTGGACCAACAAGGACCGTCTTTCGGACGCGTTGCTCAAGGACCTGATCGAACACTTCTCATTCCTCAACCTGGGTAATGAGCCCTGCAGGGCGGACATTCTCGGGCAGGCTTATGAATACCTGATCAAGAAATTTGCCGACCTGACCAACAAGAAGGCCGGTGAATTCTATACCCCGCGCTCCGTGGTCGCGCTGATGGTTCGCATCCTTGCGCCCAAGGCCGGGGAAACCATCTATGACCCGGCCTGCGGGACCGGCGGCATGCTCCTCGAGGCGCTGCACCATGTCAAAGAGCATGGCGGCGACGAGAACCTCATGCTGGGCAAGCTCTACGGCCAGGAAAAGAACCTGACCACATCCTCCATCGCCCGGATGAACCTCTTTCTCCACGGCGCGGAAGATTTCCATATCGAACGCGGCGACACCCTGCGCTTGCCCGCCTTTTATTCAGGCGACAGCCTCGCCACCTTTGACTGCGTCATCGCCAATCCTCCCTTCTCCCTGGAAAAGTGGGGGGACGATGTCTGGATCAACGACCCCTACGGCCGCAACTTTGCCGGGCTGCCGCCAGCCAAGTCCGGCGACTTCGCCTGGGTCCAGCACATGATCAAGTCCATGGCCCGCAAGACCGGCCGCATGGCCGTGGTGCTTCCCCATGGCGTGCTGTTCCGCATGTCCAAGGAGGGCGAGATCCGCCGCAAGCTGCTGGAGATGGACCTGCTCGAAGCGGTGATCGGTCTCGGCCAGAACATTTTCTACGGGACCGGTCTCGCGCCCTGTGTACTGGTCTTCCGGGACAGCAAGCCCAAAGCCCACCGCCAGAAGGTGCTGTTCATCGACGCATCGAAAGAGTTCAAGACCGGCCGCGCCCAGAACGAACTGCTGCCCGAACACGTGGACAACATCCATCGCTGGTACGAGGGCTATCAGGATGTCGAAGGGGTCTGCCGGGTGGTCACGCTCGGCAAGATCCGCGAAAACGATTTCAACCTGAATATCCCCCGCTACGTGGAGCCGGTGATCGAGGAGGAATCGATGACCATCCACCAGACCATCGCCAATCTCAAGGATTCGCTGCAGGCGGCGTATGCGGCCGAGGATCGGCTGAAAGATTTGCTGGTTCGGGAAGGCCTGTTGTGAAGGAAAACATTTCTCAATCCCAACTCGAATCCTATCTCTGGGGTGCCGCCACCTTGCTGCGTGGTTACATCGACGCCGGCGACTACAAGCAGTTCATCTTCCCGCTGCTCTTCTACAAGCGCCTTTGCGACGTGTACGACGAGGAGATGTCCGATGCGCTGAATGAATCCGGCGGCGATCAGAAATACGCCGCGCTTCCTGAGCAGCACCGCTTCCAGATCCCGGAGGACGCCCGCTGGAGGGCCACCCGCACCAAGGTCAAAAACGTGGGCAGGGCCATCCAGGACGCCCTGCGGGCGATTGAAACAGCCAACCCCGACACCCTGTACGGTGTTTTTGGTGATGCCCAGTGGACCAACAAGGACCGTCTGCCGGACCGAATGCTGCGCGAGCTTATCGAGCACTTCAGCTCGCGGACGCTTTCGCTCGCAAACTGCCCGGAGGATGAGTTGGGCGTGGGTTATGAGTTTCTGATCAAAAATTTCGCTGACGATTCCGGTCACACCGCTGCGGAGTTCTATACCAACCGCACCGTAGTCCATCTGATGACCGAGATGCTCGAACCCAAACCGGGTGAGTCGATCTATGATCCCACCTGCGGTTCGGCGGGCATGCTGCTCTCCGCCGTCGCCCACCTGAAGCGGCAGAACAAGGAGTGGCGGAACCTGCGGCTGTTCGGCCAGGAGCGCAACCTGCTCACCTCGGCCATCGGTCGGATGAACCTGTTCCTGCACGGCATCGAGGACTTCCGCATCGTCCGGGGCGATACCCTGGCCAATCCAGCCTTTGTCGAAGGCGACCGGCTCATGCAGTTCGATGTGGTCCTGGCTAATCCGCCGTACTCCATCAAGCAGTGGGACCGCGATGCCTGGTCCGCCGATCCGTGGGGCCGGAACATCTACGGCACCCCGCCTCAGGGCCGCGCCGACTATGCCTTCTGGCAGCACATCATCAAGAGCATGAAGGCAAAGAGCGGCCGCTGCGCCATCCTGTTTCCACATGGCGTGCTCTTCCGCATCGAAGAGTCGGCCATGCGCGAGAAACTGGTCGCCCACGACGTGGTGGAGTGTGTGCTGGGCCTCGGTCCCAACCTCTTTTACAACTCGCCCATGGAAGCCTGCGTCGTCATCTGCCGGATGAACAAGCCCAAGGAGCGCAGGAAAAAGGTGCTCTTCATCAACGCGGTGAACGATGTGACCCGCGAGCGGGCGCAGAGCTTCCTCACCGACGACCACATCCAGCGCATTGTCGCCGCCTACCAGGCTTTCGGTGACGAGGACGGCTTTGCCCGGGTGGTCGGCAATGACGAGATCCGGGAGAAAGCCAGCAATCTCAGCATCCCGCTCTACGTGCGGGCGGACAACATAAACGGCAATGGCAACGGCGCGGCCGAAACGGTCAGCCTCAAGCAGGCCATTGCGAACTGGCAGGAAAGCTCGATGGCATTGCGGGAGTCGATGGACGGTCTTTTTAAGGTACTTGAAAAAGGACTGTCCGCAGATGGGCGCAGATTAAAAACCGATTCAGAAAATCTGCGTGAATCTGCACAATCTGCGGATTCAATAGGGAGAACAGCTCAATGAAACCAGAAACCGTTCAGAAACTGCAAAGCCGGTTTGACGCCCTGAGCCAGACCCTACCCGACGAAGGTATTGAATTCTGGTTCGCCCGCGATCTGATGGAACCTCTCGGCTATGCCCGCTGGGAAAACTTCCTGACCGCCATTAAGCGCGCCATAGAGTCTTGTGAAACAACGGGTTACAAAGCGGACGATCATTTTCGTGGCGTCACGAAAATGATCGAGATCGGCAAGGGTGGCCAGAGACCGGTGGAAGACTTCATGCTCACCCGCTACGCCTGCTATCTGATAGCCCAGAACGGCGACCCACGCAAGGAACCCATCGCTTTTGCGCAGAGCTACTTTGCCATCCAGACCCGCAAGCAGGAACTGATCGAGGATCGGATGCGCCTGCAAGCCCGGCTTGATGCGCGGGAACGGCTGCGGGAGTCGGAAAAAACGCTATCCCAGAACATTTATGAGCGCGGCGTTGATGATGCCGGTTTCGGCCGGATTCGGTCCAAAGGAGATGCGGCGCTCTTTGGCGGGAATACAACCCAGGTGATGAAGGATCGCTACGGAATCACCAAAACACGCCCACTGGCCGACTTCCTACCGACCCTGACCATAGCCGCGAAAAACCTGGCCACCGAGATGACCAATCATAACGTACAACAGGAGGATCTGTGGGGCGAACACGCCATTACCAGCGAGCATGTGCAGAACAGCGTGAGTGTGCGCAACATGCTTGGACAACGCGGTATCAAGCCGGAAAAACTTCCACCAGAAGAGGACATCAAGAAGTTGGAACGTCGGGTGAGATCTGATGAAAAACGACTGGAAAAACAGTCGGGAAAACTGCCTGTTCACATTCTCAAGGATGAAGAGAAATGATCAAGCGAATTAATGTGCTAAAAGGAGTCGGCCGTTTTTCCGCACTGAACCCCATGCGAGGCACGGAAGGCAATTTTTCCAGTTTGAACGTGATTTACGCGAGCAATGCATGTGGGAAAAGTACCCTGTGCGATGTGTTCCGTTCTCTTGGTACCGGCAACCCCGCTTATGTAATCGGCCGAAAAAGACTTGGATCAGACGTGCAGCCAGAAGTTGTCGTTTTGCTAGAAGGTGGACAAGCAACCCGTTTCCATGACGCTCATTGGCATGAGCGTGATAATTGTCCGCCGATTCATGTCTATGATGACCGTTTTGTAGCAGAAAATGTTTTCATCGGGCATCACATCAGCGTTGATCAGCGCCGTAACTTATATGGGCTGGTAATCGGCGATCAAGCCATCGCATTGAAACAGGCTGTCGATACGGCAGAGCAGCAACTAAGCAACGCCACCGCTGAGGTCAATACTGCGCAATCAAACCTCACAAAGCTCATTCCCACTGGTCACACCATAGACTCGTTCAGAAATCTTGCCTCTGTAGATGATGTGGACACCAAAATCGATGAAGCAGCCAGCGATTTGAGGACAGCCGAACAAATAAAAACAAAAGCGGCTGCCATTCGGGCTCGCAGGCCACTGGCTACATTACCGATAGCTGAAGTTCCAGAGACATTGGATTGGGTATTGAGCTCGACACTCGATACAGCTTCTTTGGCTGCGGAAAAAAAGATCAGGAATCACCTCGCCGCCACCTCTCGAGGGCTTGCATTAAGCTGGGTCAAACAAGGTTTCGATGCTCAAAGCAGTACAGCTTGCCCACACTGTGGGCAGGATATGCAGGGTCTGGATATTCTGGATGCATATCGTTCGTTTTTCTCCGGCGAACTGCAAGCGCAGGAACAGCTTCGGGAATCAACGAAGTCTGCTGTCCAGGGCGCATTTGGTGAAGCTGCGCAAAATCAGATTAGGCAAACCCTCACCTCTCACAAGACCGAACAGGACTGGTGGAAGGACGCTGCTGGTTTTGAATTTGTGTTACCGGAAATTGATGACATTGAAACCATAATCGCTTTGCTGCAAGCCGCTCATCAGGCGATAGATTCTGCATTGGCACGAAAGCAGGCAAACCCGGGAAGCGAAGCCCCCCTGACCGCTGAAGAGTCCGCCGCAGTAACTTCTTGGAATGAGAAGACTGCCGCACTAAAAGCGTACAATGAAGCTTTGACTAAGATAAACGGTGAACTACAAAATCGCCAGGCTAATGCTGGAGTGATTGATCTGTCACCGTTACAGCAAAGATTGACTGGATTGAATGCTGCCAAGAAACGGCATGAGCAGGTGACCGTAGATGCTTACGCAGCATACGATGTGGCTACCCGTCAGAAAACGACAGCTCAACAGGAGAAGCAACGAGCCAACGAAGCGCTTCGTGAGCAATCCAATCAACTTTTCGAGCGTTATGGCGCACGAATTAATGAATTCTTGACGCTTTTTGGTGCGGATTTCCGAATTGTCAGTGACGGGGTAACCTTCAGGGGTGGTCCATCCGGTCAACTCGCGATCGAGCTAAGAGGAGAACGGGTTTCTGCTACACCAGAATCTGCGTCTGACCCATCTCAAGTTTCCCTAGCAAATACGCTCAGTGGCGGCGATCGCAGCGCATTGTCCCTCGCATTTTTCCTGGCCAAGGTGGAAATGGCGTCCGATGCAGGTAGATCAGTCGTAGTTTTCGACGACCCCTATCATAATCAGGATCGCAGTCGCCGCCAATGTACTATCGAAAGAATTCATCACCTTGCCGGAATTGTTAATCAGTGCTTTGTGTTTTCGCATGACCTCGAATTCGCCCGAGCGGTTGAGAGGCGCCCCGGGACGCAAGCGAAGACCTTCGTCCTCAATCCACTCATTGACCCGGCAACCCTCGAAGCGCAGCCGTTTCCGCCTCTTCCCAGTCAAGCCTATTTGAAGAACTATCATCTCCTGCATAATTATTCGGAGAATCCCGCCGATCATCTTCAGCGCCTCAAAGAGGTAGCAGATACGCTTCGTATCATCTTGGAGGAGTACCTGCACCTTAAATTTCCTAAAGCATGGGTAGAGAACGATTGGCTGGGTGACATGATTCGTAAAATTCGCGAAGCACAAACCGGAACGCCGCTATCACATTGCCAACCCTTGGTTGAGGAGCTTGCGCATATCAATACGTACAGCCAGCGTTTTCATCACGGCGGGACTGGCGAGGTCGCCGACGAACCAGAAGTCAGGGAGCTTAAGACTTATGTAGATAGAACTCTGAAAGTGATTCACGCGGGAGGGAATATATGAGTTCCCTGAAGCCCGGCTGGAAGATGGTGAAGTTCGGCGAGGTGGTGAAGAACGCCAACCTCGTGGAGCGTGATTCCGAGGTAAATGGCGTCGAAAGAATAGTCGGGCTTGAACACATCGACCCCGAGAATCTGCACATTCGGCGCTGGAATTCCGTAGCAGATGGCACCTCGTTTACTCGCAAATTCGTACTGGGCCAGACTCTCTTCGGCAAGCGCCGGGCCTATCAACGCAAGGTCGCCTATGCCGAGTTTGAAGGCATTTGCTCGGGGGACATCCTGACGTTCGAACCGAAGAATAGAAAGGTTCTACTGCCCGAGCTTCTGCCATTTATCTGCCAGAGCGATGCCTTTTTTGATCATGCACTTGGCACCTCAGCCGGTTCGCTGTCACCGAGAACCAGTTGGACCGCATTGCAAGATTTTGAATTCCCGCTGCCACCGCTTGATGAACAGAAGCGCATTGCCGAGATCCTGTGGGCGGCGGATGAGGCGGTGGAGCAATGGCGATGCGTTTATTCAGTTCTAAACATATTGATATCCGTTCACAGAGTGGAATTTTTCTCCAGAAAGAATTGGCCAACAAAGAAGCTGAAAAACCTATTTTCCGTTCAACTTGGAAAAATGCTGTCACCAAAGGCCAAAACGGGAAATTCATCATTTCCATACTTGGCCAATTACAATGTCCAATGGGATCGTATTGATCTGGAAAAGGTCCAGGAAATGGACTTCTCTGAAAAAGAGCGTGAGAAGTTTGCACTGGCCCCAGGAGACATTCTTGTCTGTGAAGGGGGCGAGGTAGGACGCAGTGCAATATGGCATAGGGAAATTGCAAATTGCTACTACCAAAAGGCACTGCATCGACTTCGGCCTATTTCCCATTTCTCATCGGAAGTAATGCTGCAATTTATGATGTGGGCTGACAGGAAAGGATTATTCAAAGCTCTTACAGGACATTCCACCATAGCCCATCTAACTGCAATCAAATTTAAAGAAATGGATGTGCCTGTACCGTCTGATAAAGAACAAGCCCTCGTGGAGCTACTTTTCAGGGAGTTGAAGGCGGCGAGGCCCATAATATCAGAGCAAATCGCTAAGACGACGGAACTGAAGCAGTCGTTGTCATGTGGCCTGCTTAGTAATGGAGTTTGCCATGTTTAACGAAGAAAACACTGTCGATCAGATGGTTCTCGACACGCTCTGCGGCGGCGTGACTTCGAACATGGTTGCCGAAGAGCTTGCGAGCTACGGCGGCGAAGTCAAAAGCTGGCGCTTCGTGTCCACCGAGGAGCTGCCCCGTCAGCACTCCGACGTGCTGGTGGAGTCGATGGTGCGCGACGCCCTCATCCGCCTGAACCCGGAAATCAAGGCCCAACCTGACCGCGCCGACGAGGTGCTCTACCGCCTGCGGACCATTCCGCTGTCGGTGCAGAGCGAAGGCCTGGTGCGGGCCAACGAGCTGTTCGCCGAATGGCTGCGGGGCGAGAAGTCCATGCCCTTCGGCGAGCGCGGCGAACACACGCCGGTGCGCCTGATCGACTTCGAGAATCTCAGCAACAACGATTACGTGGTCACCAACCAGTGGGTCTATCCGATCAAGGAAGGCGGCCGCCGCTTCGACATCATTATGCTGGTCAACGGTATCCCGGTGGTGGTCGGCGAGGCCAAGACGCCGGTGCGCCCGGCGGTGACCTGGGTGGACGGGGCCAGTGACATCCACAACGGCTACGAACAGAGCGTGCCGCAAATGTTCGTGCCGGGCGTTTTCTCCTTTGCCACCGAGGGCAAGTGCTATCGCTACGGCTCGGTGCGCATGCCCATCGATATCTGGGGGCCGTGGCACGAAGGCGAGAACAAGGCCGAGGGGACGCTTGCGGATGTGCAGCGTTCCATCCGCTCCATGCTGCGTCCCCATGTGGTGCTGGACATCCTGCAGAACTTCACCCTGTTCGCCACCGACAAGAAACACCGGCGCATCAAGATCATCTGCCGCTATCAGCAGTACGAAGGCGCGAACCTGATGGTCGCCCGCGTGGTCAAGGGCTATCCCAAGAAGGGCCTGATCTGGCACTTCCAGGGCTCGGGCAAGTCGCTGCTGATGGTATTCGCGGCGCAGAAGCTGCGGATGCACCGCAAGCTCGGCAACCCCACGGTGATGATCGTGGTGGACCGCATCGACCTGGACACCCAGATCACCGCCACCTTCAACGCCGCCGATATTCCGAACATGATCGGGGCTGCCACCCGGCAGGAGCTGCAAACTCTGCTGGCGGCCGATACCCGCAAGATCATCATCACCACCATTCACAAGTTCGGCGAGGCGGACGGCCGCCTGAACGAGCG
>CAZMMI010000183.1:0-8671 GCA_964567255.1 uncultured Anaerolinea sp. | reverse complement strand
GGAAGTCTGCGCCAAAAATCGTATAACACCGCGCTTTTGCGCGCTGCTGCTGAGCTGATACCCACCGGCATGAGCCTGGAGATCTTCGACCTGGCCCCGTTGCCCATGTTCAACCCCGATTACGAGAAACCCTTCCCCGACTCAGTGGCCGAGTTCCGTCGTAAAATCGCCGAGTCCGATGCCGTTCTCTTTGCCACGCCTGAATACAACAGTTCCGTCAGCCCTAGTTTGAAGAACGCCATCGACTGGGCCTCCCGCCCACCCAACAAACCCCTTGACCACAAACCCGTCGCGCTTATCGGCGTGACCACGGGCAACTTTGGCACCGTCCGCGCTCAACTGCAACTGCGCCAGATACTCACCCACGTAGGGGCACTACCGCTAGCCAAACCCGAAGTGCTGATTGCCCGTGCCGAGCAAGTCTTCGATGCCGAAGGGCGCCTGGTAGACGAAGCCGCGCGCGGTTTCCTGCGCGATTTGCTGGCTGCGCTGGACCAGTGGGTGACCATCCTCGCGGATTGACAATCAATCCCCCATCGCTTAAAATCGCCAATGAGCGATGAGGCTCGCTCCACCCAACCGCCTTTGTGCTGATAGCCTCTACCAATGCCTTCAGGCCTGGTAGAGGTTTTGTTTTTGCGAGGTATCGTGAACGGTTTTCTCGGATCCACTCTAGAAAAGATTCTTCTCATCTCAGCCGGCGCCGTCCTTGGCGCGAACGCCCGTTACTGGATCGGCGATTGGATCGCTCAAAAATGGGGTGCGACTTTCCCCTACGGCACATTCGTCATCAATATCACCGGTAGTCTCCTCATCGGCTTATTCATTGCGGTGGCCACCGAGCGCTTCATGATTGATCCCCGCTGGCGCATTTTACTGGTTGTTGGTTTTCTTGGGGCTTATACGACTTTTTCTTCTTACACCCTGGAGAGTTTCAATCTTATCGAGCGAGGCCAGTGGCAGATGGGATTAGTCAACGCATTAGGAAGCGTTATTGCTGGCCTATTGGCTGTCGGATTAGGTATGTTCATCGGAAGACATCTATAATAAGATTAAACGTAACTACTCAGCCAGAGGCGGAAGAGGCCCGAATTTGAGGTGTGTGTGGGTGTGAAGCACCCACACACACCTCAAATTCGGGAACTTTCCTCACCCTCTGAGTAGATACAATTAAACACCCATTCAGAGGTCGCTTAATCATTCGCCCCACAGCTTATCCTATCAGATTGGTAGAAAGACTGGTTTCGATGGAAAGGAGTGCCGAATGTCCGAACTCTCTTTACATACCAAAGCACAGCGGCTGCGCATTTACATTGGCGAGAGCGATCGTTGGCGCGGAAAGCCGCTCGACGCTGCTCTGTTAGAATCCCTCCGCGCGCTCGGACTGGCCAGCGCCACTCTCTTCCGGGGAACAGCCGGATTCGGCGCCCATTCGCGCATCCACACCACCGCCATCGAGGTCTTGTCCGTGGACCTGCCTGTGGTGATCGAAGTCATTGATACACCGGAGAAAATAACCACAGCCATCGATACGGTTACCCCCATGGTCCGCGAAGGGCTGATCACTCTGGAAGATGTTCAAGTCGTTAAGTACACTCACCGTCATCTCAACCCGCTGCCCGCGGATAAACTGGTCTCCGAGGTGATGACCCGCGATGTAACTTCCGTTTCAATGAACAAGACCGTCTCCGAGGTGTGGAAATTAATGCTCGAGAAACACCTCAAAGCCGTGCCTGTCGTAGACCCTTCCGGCAGCGTGGTGGGCATCCTCACCGATGAAGACTTGCTCGAGCGCGCCGGAGTCCAGCAACGGCTCTCGGTTGCCATCCGGCTGGATCAGGCCGATATCGAACAAGAACTCCGTTCACTGGAAACTTCTCCACGCCGGGCCAAAGAAGTCATGACCCATCCCGTAATCACCATTGCCGAGTCGGACACGCTGGGCACTGCCGCGGCAAAGATGGCCAAAGCCGGCCTCAAACGACTGCCGGTAGTAAATGACGCTGACCGGCTGGTTGGAATGCTTTCACGTCTGGATGTGCTGCGTGAAGTAGCCCAAGCCCAGCCACCCGGCCGCACGAAAGAGCTTGAACACCCACCGGCAGGCAAACTGGTCAGGCATATCATGACCAGCGACATCCCCATCGTCCACCAAGACGAAGGGTTGGCAACGATCATCGAGAAATTCGCCCGCGGCGACTCTCACCGCCTGATTGTTGTCGACACCCAGGGTAAAGCCGTTGGCCTATTGAGCGACTCGGATGTGGTAGCCCGCGTTCAGCCCGCCCGCCGCAAGAACATCATCCAGGCGCTGCGCCAAATTGGTCAACCGACTCCCGGTCATGAGACGGCTTACGACTTGATGTCGCCCGGCCCGCTCACCTCAGGCCCTGACCTTTCCATTGTAAATGCCATCAAACTCATGCTGGCTCAGTCTCGCAAATGGCTGGTCGTGATCGATGAAGCCGGAAAACCACTTGGGCTGGTAGATCGCCAGATGTTGTTAGAAGCTGTGGTTGGTTGAAAATCACAGGTTTACTGATGAAAAACCTTCAAATTCTCCAAACTAGAAGAGACCATATTCTCCACAGTGTTTGGCAGATACGCATCAATATCATCCAAACCGTTCAAAAGCTGCTCCCGACGCAGCGCAGCGAGATTTTCTTAGGCACCTGGTCGGTTGAAGACTGTCTGGCGCACATAGTTGGCTGGGACTACACCAATATCGAGGCTGCCAAAGCCATTCAAAACAGCGTATTGCCCGAATTCTACGCTCATCGCGATAAAGATTGGCAAGGATATAACGCAATCCTGGTCAACAAGTACAAACTCAAAGATTGGGACGAGCTAATCGAGTCGGTTCACACTTCACATCAACACCTGAGTGAATATTTTAAGCAACTCCCCGTAGAAATCTTCTTCAGAGATTGGGGCGTGCGCTATAAGGGGTACAAGGTCATCATCTCCAGGCTTCTGGAAGCAGACGCCAAAGATGTGCAGGTGCACCTGCAACAGATCACCTCCTATTTTGGCGTCAGAATCTCATTGTGAACCGGGCAGCCCCAATTGTGGTAAACTATCAGCCGCACTCACACTCAAGCATCCCTTGAGCAGCAGCTAACCATCTTTGGAGAGTCGCCCCTATGGTACGAACGAGATTTGCCCCCAGCCCCACCGGTTACATGCACATCGGCAACCTGCGCACTGCCCTTTACGCTTATCTGTTCGCCAAACGGCACGGCGGAAAACTCATCTTGCGCATCGAAGACACCGACCGCAAGCGCACCATGCCACAAACGATCCGTGTAATCTATAACAGCCTGGAGTTGGCAGGAATCGAATACGATGAAGGCCCCGAAAAAGATGGCGGATACGGTCCCTACACGCAATCTCAGCGTCGTGAGATTTATAACCGCTACGCCGCCGAAGCGCTGGAGAAAGGCCTGGCTTACCGCTGCTTCTGCACGAACACAGGCGAAAAAGCTGCCAAAACCAAGGTGATTGAACGACGCGACCCGTGCCGCGCACTGACTCCACAGCAAGTCCAGGAGCGTCTCGACCAGGGCCTGGCTTTTGTTATTCGCCAGCGCATCCCCGACGAGGGCACGTCCACTTTTCATGACCACGTCTTCGGTGAGATCACCGTCAAGAACAGCGATCTGGACGATCAGGTGCTGCTCAAGTCCGATGGCTTCCCCACCTACAACTTCGCCAACGTCATCGACGATCACCTCATGGGCATCACGCATGTCATCCGCGGGCTGGAATACCTCTCTTCCACTCCCAAGTACAACCTGCTCTATGCGGGCTTTGGCTGGCCCACCCCCGAATATATCCATTTGCCGCACATTACCAAAGAGAACGGACGCAAGCTGAGCAAACGCGAAGGCGATGCTTCTTTTGAGGACTTGTTGGCAAAAGGCTATCTACCGCAGGCGGTAGTTAACTATATTGCTCTGCTGGGTTGGAACCCAGGCGACGAGCGCGAATACTTCACCCTCCCCGAACTGATCGCCGCCTTCGACATCGACCGCATCAACAAGTCCAGCGCTTCTTTCTCGCTGGTCAAGCTCGACTGGCTTAACAGCCAGCACATCCGTATATTGTCCCCCGAAGAATTCCATCAGATGGCGCTGCCCCACTACCCCGCTGAAGCCGTACAGCGCTTCGATGTCGCTGCCATCAGCCGCCTGATCCAATCGCGTGTCATTCGCCTCACCGACATCCCGCAGATGGTCGACTTCCTCCTGCGCCTGCCCGATTTTCCCATCGACCTATTCGTGCATGAGAAGTCAAAATCCACACTTGCCGGCAGCCTTGCCATTCTTGAACAGGCGCTACCACTCCTTCAATCCTTAGAAACATGGGAAAACCTTGCCCTGCAAGAATCCCTGAAGGCTTTTGCCCAGCAAACCGGCTTCAAAACCGGCACGGTCATGTGGCCCATTCGTATCGCTATCTCCGGCCTACTCAACACACCTGGCGGCGCCACCGAAATCGCCGAAATCCTGGGCCGCGATGAGACCCTGCGCCGAATCAATCAAGCTGTCTCCGGACTACGGCAGGCAGCTTAACTGGAATCATCATAACCAAACAGTCACCCCGGAGGTCACCCCATGCAAACACTAACCGGAAAAGTTGCGCTGGTCACCGGCGCCAGCCGTGGAATCGGGAAAGGTATTGCCCTCGGATTAGGTGAGGCAGGTGTTACAGTCTACATCACGGGCAGAACTGTCGAAGAAGGAAAATCCGCAGCCCACTTGCCTGGAACCATTTATCAAACCGCCGAAGAAGTTGCCCAACTCGGCGGCAAATGCATTCCTTTGCCATGCGATCATCGCGACGATCACCAAGTAGCGGCGGTGTTTGAACAGATCACGACCGAACAAGGTCGGTTGGACATCTTGGTCAATAATGTGTGGGGCGGCTACGAGCACTTCACCGACGGGACAGAGTTCTGGAAAGAGACGGGGTTCTGGACCGCCCCCATCTCACGCTGGGACTCCATGTTCCAGGCTGGAGTCCGCGCCCACTATGCAGCCAGCGTCCTGGCAGCGCCAATCATGATCGCCCAACACAATGGGTTGATAGTCAATATCTCGTTTTTTGCCGCCCAAAGAGATGATAAAGGCGTAGCGTATGGCGTTGCCAAAGCGGCCGATGACCGCATGGCGGCGTGCATGGCGCACGAACTTCGCCCGCACGGCGTAGCCGCCGTATCTCTTTATCCGGGGTTGGTGCGCACCGAATCGGTGATGAAAGCGGCAGAGTACTTCGATTTAAGTAACTCAGAATCTCCCCAATTCATCGGGCGGGCCGTTGCGGCCCTCGCTGCCGACCCAAATATTTTACAGAAATCGGGCCAAACGCTAGTGGCCGCCGCCCTCGCCCTGGAATATGGATTTACGGATATCGATGGCAAACAGCCCCGCCCCTTATCGGTTGATGAAACTTAATCAATACCTTATTCCCGGCTTCATCCCAGATCATCCAGGTCAATCTTCTGCACCCCCTTCTAAAAGTTTTCATAATTGCTCAGCCAGAGGCGGAAGAGGCAGGAACATTCCCCACCCTCTGAGTAGTTACAAGTTTATAATCATTCTATCAACTGAATGATCGATGAAGTCTGAATTGCTCACCTCGTAATCAACCCGAAGGAAATCCGTTGTTACATTGGCTAGGCTACGAACTTATCGAAATATTCGGGCCGTTCCGTTTACTCAAATCACACCTGTTCTTGATCGGAGTCGGAACAGCTCTGGCAGCATGCTTGACCTGGTATCTCCTACCAAAGCTCTGGCGAAAGCTGCCAGTCGATAAAGGTCGGTTGCATGCTGTCGACTCCGAATTGAGTATTGGTAAGCCGGTTGGAGCCGGGGTGATCTTCATACCCATTTTTGCTTTGGTATGCCTGCTTGTACTTCCAATCGATGTCCGCTTTCTAGAAATTTTGGTTGTTATCTTGCTGGTAATGCTGGAAGGCTACCTGGATGATCGCACCCCCGGTGGGTTGAAGGAATATCAACTGGGGCTGATGGACCTGGGATTGGCTCTTCTAGGGTCCTTCATCTTGTGCCAGTTCCAACCTGTTCTTATATGGTTTCCCGTGGTTAAAGCAGAGCTATTACTCCCTGTGTGGGCTTATGTTCCCCTGGCGACCGCGTTAATCTGGGTAACTACCAACGCAACGAATTGCTCTGATGGCGTAGACAGTCTGTCTGGGAGTTTGTCAGTCGTGTCATTAATATCCTTGGGAGGCGTTTTGTACGGGATATTAGGCCACCCTGGTCTCTCAGACTATCTGTTGGTCCCGTATTATCCAGACGGAGTCGGGTGGGCCACGCTGGGTTTTGTGATGACCGGGTGCCTGGTGGGATATTTATGGCACAATGCCCCTCCCAGCGCTGTGCTGATGGGTGATGCCGGTTCTCGGCCAATCGGTTTCCTGATGGGCTTGCTGGTGATGGCTAGCGGAAACCCTTTCATTATATTAATCGTGTCTGGTGTGATCATGGTTAATGGAGCTACAGGGCTGCTCAAAGTATTCCTGTTGAGATTCTTCAAAATCGGAATATTCAAGAAAATCCGCTACCCTTTGCACGATTACTTCCGCAAAGAAAAAGGCTGGTCAAATACGCAAGTATTGGTTCGGTTCGTTTTATTGCAAACACTTCTGACCCCGTTATTACTTTTATTCTTGTTTAAAGTCCGATGAGGTCATCCACAGATGAACAGCACGGGGGGATAAATACCTGAAAATTCGTGATTCGTAATCTGCCGGATCACATATTCACTATAATAACCAGTGAATATCTATTCGGAGGCCCTCATGAATCTCACAGTACGCAACTACCAGAACGAGGAAGACTATTGGCGCATTCGTGAATTCTTGCGCCGGGTGATGATTAAGAACCAGCGCCGCGAGTTGAGCTGGCATGTTGCCCGTTGGGATTACTGGTGGTGGTTTTGTAACCCCTATCTGGAAAAGATATCTCCGCATAAACATATTTTCCTGTGGGAAGACGAAATGAGAAACATCGTCGCGGTACTCAACCCAGAAGGTAAGGGCACAGCCTACTTGCAAATCGACCCACAATTAGCTCCCGAAAACCTCGAACAAGCCATGATCGAACTGGCCGAAAAACACTTTGCGATTTCTGATGAACAGGGTCGGCAAAACCTTTGGGTGTTTAGCGAAGCCAAAAATCAAAAGCGCCACGAAATACTGATCCAACGTGGTTACAAGTTGGATAAGGCGTTGGGCGAGACTGAAACCCAACACCGGCGGTCACTAGACGAGCCTCTCCCTGAAATCCCATCCGTAAAAGGTTACATCATCCGTTCTTTGGGCGATGGGCTAGAGCTGCTAGAGCGCTGTTACGCCTCAGGCCTGGGTTTTCACAACGACGACATCCAATTTGCCCGCAACAATCGCGATGAACCCCAATGGTATCAATCCTTACAGCTTGCCCCTCTTTATCGCCGCGACCTGGACCTGGTAGCAGTTGCGCCTGATGGTTCTATCGCCTCATTCTGCACCATCTGGTTTGACGATGTTTCGCGCACAGCATATTACGAACCGGTTGCAACCGTCCCCGCCCATCAGCGCAAAGGACTTTCAAAAGCCGTGCTAACCGAAGGCCTGCACCGCTTAAAGAACATGGGCTGTAAAGTAGCCTTTGTCGGAGGTCTGGCGGATGGCCCAAATGCGTTGTACTTCTCCGTGATGGGCCCGGAATACAACGTTTCGGAGCCGTGGAAAAAAGTTTTTTAGGAGTTTGATCTGCTCTTTCTCCAGGGTTTACTTGCCATATTGGGAAAAAACTGTGGCCTTTTCAACTCTGGGTTAGAAATTCCTCCCACCAATCATTATACAAAGCCTTTTCTATTTAGATATATTCGGTAAAATATATCTTGTACGACATAATCTTACAAGATATAAAGGACTAAAGAAAAGGTCATGACCCCAACCCCAACCCGCTGGTACCTCGTTAGAACCAATCTGCTCCAGCATTTCCTGCGCATACTCTTAGGCGCTAACCTGCTCTTCACCGGCACCGCCCATCTCACTTTCGCCCGTGCAGAGTTCTTGGCTCAAGTTCCCCCTTGGGTACCCTTGGATGGTGATTTGGTGGTCGTGCTCTCCGGCATTGCCGAGCTAGCCCTCGGGCTTGCCCTCATCGCCCTACCCCGCTTCAAGGTTTTTGTCGGTCTATTAACGGCCATTTTCTTCGTTGCCATCTTCCCCGGAAACATTTCTCAGTATGTGAACCAGGTAGACGGATTCGGCTTGAACACCGACCAGGCCCGCTTCATCCGCCTTTTCTTCCAACCGCTATTGGTGATTTGGGCCCTATGGGCTACCGGAGGGTTCCAGGCCTGGAAAAATTGGCGCGCCGCAAGAACGTCCCCAATCCCTGTCACGAAGTAGGCGCTGCCCATGAATAACAATCCACTCAAACTGGAAAACCAGCTCTGCTTTCCCATCTACGCCGCCTCGAACCTCATCACGCGGGCCTACCAACCCCTGCTGGAACGGCTCGGCATCACCTACCCGCAGTATCTGGTGCTACTCGTGCTTTGGGATACGGACGAACTGACCGTGAATGAAATCGCCCGCCGGCTCTTGCTGAACACCAACACTATCACTCCGCTGCTCAAACGCATGGAA
>CAZMMI010000182.1:5578-8717 GCA_964567255.1 uncultured Anaerolinea sp. | reverse complement strand
GGCTGACGGCTGACGGCTGACGGCTGACGGCTGACGGCTGACCCACAGGAGCATTCTAATGTTGCGAATTGGATATATTGGATTAGGCCTCATGGGCAAGTCAATTGCCCGGAATATTCTCAAGGCGGGTTTCCCGGTGGTGGTGCACAACCGCAGCCGGGGGGCGGTGGAGGAGCTGGCTGCCGAGGGCGCGATTGCGGCGGCATCGGCGGCGGAGGTGGCCCGGCAGGTGGATGTGGTCTTCACCAATTTGCCCGACTCGCCGGACGTGGAGAAAGTGGCCCTGGGGCCGGGTGGGATCATCGAGGGGGCGCATGAGGGGTTGATCTTCGTGGACAATTCAACGATCAAGCCGGTCACGGCGCGCAAGATTGCCGAGGCGCTGGGTGAGAAGGGCGTGCAGTGCCTGGATGCGCCGGTGAGCGGCGGGGACATCGGCGCGCGCAACGGGACGCTGACCATCATGGTGGGCGGGCCGGAGGAAGCCTTGGAGAAGGTGCTGCCGGTTTTTCAGGCCATGGGCAAGTCGGTGACGCATATCGGCGACGCGGGCGCGGGGCAAATTGCCAAAGCGGCCAACCAGATCATGGTGGCGGCGCAGATGGTGGCCATGGGCGAGCTGCTGGTCTTTGCGCAGAAAGCGGGAGCGGATCCGCGCAAAGTGGTGGAGGCGATCAAGGCTGGGGCGGCGCAGTGCTGGACGCTGGACGTGAAGCCGCAGCGCCTATTCGCGGGCAACCGCCAGCCAGGGTTCAAAGCGCATATGCAGGCCAAGGATTTGAACATTGTGCTGGAATCGGCACGGGAGTTTGGCGCGCCGCTGCCTTCGCTGGCGCTGGACAGCCAGTTGTTCAACGCGATGGTGGCGCAGGGATTGGGCGGGCTGGATAATTCGGCGGTGATTGCGCTGCTGGAGCAGATGGCAGGGATCAAGTTGGTTGAATAAAACACTGCGGCGCGTGAGCGCCGCAGTGTTTTATTCAACAGAAAAGACAGCGGGTGTTTAGCCGCCTAGTTTGATGTTGAGACCGGGGCCTTCGGTGCTGCCCTGGGCTTTGGGCATGTACTTGGCGATGGCGCCGGCGAGCTTGGCCATGGGCATGGTTTGCAGCCAGATGCGGCCGGGACCGGTGAGGTTGACGAGGAAGAGGCCTTCGCCGCCGAAGATCAAGTTCTTGATGCCTTTGACGAGCTGGATGTCGTAGGAGACGGTGGGCTCGAACATGGCCAGGTGCCCGGTATCGACCAGCATGTGCTGGCCCGGGCCAAGAGTGTACTCGACGATTTCGCCATCCAGGGCGGCGAAGAAGGTGCCGGGGCCCTCGAATTTTTGCAAGATGAAGCCTTCGCCGCCGAAGAGGCCCGCGCCGAGGCGCTTTTGGAAGGCGATGGACATGTTGACGGACTTCTCGGCCACCAGGAGGGAGTCCTTTTGAGCGATCATGCCCTGACCCTGGGCCAGGTTGATGGGCAGGATTTTGCCGGGGAACTCGCCGCTGAAGGTGACCAGGGCGCCGTCGATGTTGGACGTGTAGTTGACCACGAAGAGGGACTCGCCGGTGAAGACGCGACCCAGGGCGCCCATCAAGCCGCCGCCGCCAAGGTTGGTGTCCATTTGGACGCCTTCACTCATCCAGGACAGCGAGCCGACCTCGCTGTAGAACTGCTGCCCGCGGCTGAGGCGCAGGGTGAGGGCTTGCATGACGCTGCCCATGATCTGGAAGGGCGTGCCGCCCATGGTGGCGCCGGAGAGTGTCACGACGGGATCGGGGAGATCGAGGCGCTGTCCGGCGGCATTGGTGTAATTGCTCATTCTATCCTCCATTGGATATTGGTCAAGTATCGATTACAGGAATACAGTAGCAGAATTGTAACCTTAAAACAATACGCAAGATCAGGGTGAAAGTTGCTGATTCTCGGGTGATTTTGCTTTGGGCGGGGGAGCGCATTGCTGCCACCAGACCAGAGCCAGCAGGAAGAGCAGCAGGGTGCGCAGGAGAACGGTGAGGGGCAGGGTGTAGAACATGTCACGGGAGAGCAGGATGGGCCATTCGAGGAGGTTGGTGAACAGGTGGGCGGCCCCGAGGAGCAAAGCCAGGCGCGGGGGGAGGGTGAGGAAGATGAGCGGTAGGAGGTAGAGAACCCACTGCACGCTCCAGCCAGGCGACCAGAGGAAGAAGATGGCGGCAGTCAGCCCGATGAAGGACAGCACGCGCGTGGGATGGTCGAGGCGAGCGCGGAGGAAGAGGAACAGACCCAGCGCGCCGAAAATCGCCAGGCGCAACCAGGGATTGATGAGGGGCGGATTGCCCATCGGCATAGCCGCGGCGGCGGGGTCGATGCGATCGTCGAGGGGGCCGAAGTTGCCGGAGCGGAAGTTGCCATCGAGGAGCGCCCAGGCGGTTTCCCAGGAACCTTTGGCCGCCTGGGACTGGAGCGAGGCCTTGGTGAACTGGGGCGAGGCCAGCCAAAGGGCGGCATAGACCAGAACAGGCAAGACCAGGGCAAGCGCGGTGATGGTTATGGCGCGGCGGCGCGGGAGGAACTTCCACAGGGCGGGGAGGAAGAGGGCCGGGAACAGCTTGGTGAGGATGCCGAGGCCGAAAGCCAGCCCGGCGGGAATGGAATCGCGCCGGGAGAGGACCAGATGCAGAGCCAGGAGGGCGAAGAAGACCGGAAAGGTGTCGAAATAGCGCCAGTGGTAGGGTAAAGCAGCGGAAAGAGCAGCGAATACGACGGCGCGCCACTGATAATCCTGCGGGTCAAGGCGGGCGGCAATGCGCTCAAAGAGGAGCACGCAGCCCAGATTGGCCGCGATGAGAAGGAGCATGAGGAGGTAGGTGTAGACGTGTTCCACGCCGCCCGAGAGGTGGTAGAGCAGTTCGGAGAGGAAGGGGAAGAGCGGGGGGAACTCGGACCAGAAGTCGATGTAGGGCAGGCCGGGCAGGGCGGCGATGTTGAAGAAGTGCGGGTGGTCGCCATAAGCGCGCAGGCTGTCGTAGGGTAGAGCCATCAACAGGGTGGCGCTGATGAGCAGGAAGACCAGGACGGGGAGGGAGAGGGGTTTGCGGGTTACCATGGGATGATAGGGTACCTCTGGGTTGATTATACAGGAAAGTTGTGCGCGAATCTTGCAACG
>CAZMMI010000182.1:3221-5478 GCA_964567255.1 uncultured Anaerolinea sp. | reverse complement strand
CGAATGGAGGGGATGAAAATGGGGAAGGGATTAAAGGGACTGGTGTAAAATTAATGGGTATGAATGAATTGCGTGGGAAGTGGAGAGAACGAGGCGCGGTGATGGTGGGGGTGCTGGCGGGGCTGGCCTTGCTGGTTCTGGCAGCATGGCTGGGTCTGCCGCAGCGGAGCATGCCGGCACGGGCTCAAGCGCAGGCGAGAACAGTCACAGCCACAAACACAGCCACGGTCACGGCCTCCCCGGGCAGCCGCTTGAGAGGGCCGACTGCCACGCGAACGCCTTTTCAGCCGCAGCGCCCGACCTTTACGGCTTCACCATCGCCGACTGCTACCGCGACCTTTACCCCAACTGCCACCTCAACGGCGACGCCTCCGCCGCCCGAACCGACTGAGACGCCGCTGCCAGATATTCCGGGACAGGCGGCGGTCGAAGGGGTGAGCGGGTATTTCCAATCGTTGGGGTTAAGCTGCGAGTCGCGCTCGTCCTCTGATTGGGCGCGCTTCTTTGGGGTGTCGATTGGGGAATCGGAATTCCAGGAGCGTCTGCCGCGCTCGGACAACCCGGAGCAGGGTTTTGTGGGCAACCCGCGGGACGTGGCGGGGATGATCCCGCCGAACTCGTATGGGGTGCACGCGGGGCCGGTGGCGGAGCTGCTACGCAGCTACGGGCTGCCAGCAGAGGCGCGGCGCTGGATGAGTTTTGAGGACTTGCAACGAGAGATTGCTGCGGGGCAGCCGGTGATCGTGTGGGTAATCGGCGGGGTGCTGCCGGGGCGGGCGGTGGAATACACGGCTGCGGACGGGCAGACGACCGTGGTGGCGGCTTTGGAACACACGGTGATGATCGTGGGATACAACGAATCAATGGTGCAGGTGGTGGACGGAGGCTCGTATTACAGCGTGAGCGTGTCGCGGTTCTTAACCTCGTGGGGAGTGTTGGAGAACCAGGCGGTGGTGTACGAGGAATAAGCAGTTCGACAATGCTAGAGTGGCTACCCCACCCCTGTGTCCCCTCCCCACGCGCATAAATCAGGGAGACAGTTGATCCGAGGCGTGGGGAGGGGAGTCAGATTTTGAAAGAGTGAGGGGCAAAACGCCCCTCACTCTTTCGGATTTCTTTCCCTTCATCAGCTCAGCATCGGTAAATTCCTTTTCTAAGAGTTGCCTTGAAAGTTACGCTACGGCAGCGGTTTCGGGTTCGGGGGTTTTGACCAGCTCGACCTCGATGCTGATGTCGACATCTTCGCCGACCAGCATGCCGCCGGTCTCGAGGGCCACGTTCCACATCAGGCCGAAGTCCTTGCGGTTAATGCGCGTGCTGGCGGCGAAGCCGGCAACCTGCATGCCCCAGGGGTTTTTGAGAATGCCGAAGTGCTCTACGTTCAGGGCGACTTCTTTGGTCACGCCGCGGATGGTGAGATCGCCGATGAGTTTGGCGGTCATTTCGCCCGTGCGCTCGACGCGCTTGCTGCGGAAGGACATGGTGGGGAATTCTTCGCTGTTGAAGAAATCGGCTGAGCGCAGATGATTGTCGCGCTGACCGTCGCGGGTGTTGACGCTGGCGGTCTCGACATCCACGCTGACGGTGGTGTTGGTGGGCTCGGTCTCGTCAAGGTTGACGGAACCGCTAAATTTCTCGAACTCACCGCGCACTTTGGTGATCATCATGTGACGAACCGAGAACTGAACATGGGTGTGGGCGGGGTCAATTTGCCAGGACATGAAATACCTCCTAAGAAACAGATAATGGATTGGATGGATGGACGATCGAATCTGGAGATTCGGGTGCACCCAGGCCGAGCTTTTTGCACAACCGCCCGAGGGTTTCTTGTTCGGCGGGGGTGAGCGCGCTCATTTCGTTGGCGATGACGGCGGCCTGGTGGGGGAAGATCTCTGCGATGAGGGCTTCACCGGCGGGGGTGAGGGTGAGGGTGATTTTGCGCCGGTCTTCGGTGTCTCGGATGCGCTGAACCAGCCCTTGTTTCTCGAGGTTGTCGAGGACAAGGGTGATGTTGCCGGAGGACTTGAGCAGCTTGGCGCTGATCTGCCCCGGGCACAGCGGGCCGAGATGGTGAAGGGTTTCGAGGACGCCGAACTGGCTGAGGGTCAGGTCACCGATCTGCCCGCGGTGCAGGAGGCGGCTTTCAAAAGCGCCGGCTGCGCGGGTGAACTTGATGAATGTGTCCAGGGCCAGTTTGGTTCGTTCGTCGCCTTCAAAATGTGTTGGCATCAAATATCTCCAGTTCAAATCTTTCGAT
>CAZMMI010000182.1:0-3121 GCA_964567255.1 uncultured Anaerolinea sp. | reverse complement strand
CGGGTGGTGGAAGAGGGCGGGTCTTTCTTGGTGGGGATGGGAGACTGGCCCGCGGAGGGGCTTGAAGATGATTGGCGTGAGCCGGCATTAAAGACCCGCCGCTACAGGGGTAGGGGGCTGGAAGAAGGTGGGTCTTGCGTGGTGGGGCTGTGGGACTGTCCCGCGGGAGGGTTTGAAGAGGGTCGCCACGAGCCCGCGTTAAAGACCCGCCGCACCAAGAAGGGGAGAGGTGAAGATTGGGCCAACAAATTCGCAAGGTGGTTTTTGGGGGGAGATGCTTTATAATTGGGGCTTGTGAGCGTTCAACCCTTGTATCAATTATCGCAGGCGAAAAATCGATGAATCCATTGTTGAGGGCGGCGGCCTTTTTTGCGCGAATTTTACCCGCGCCGGTGAAACGGGCGGTGTATGGGTTTCGACCGCTGGCGCGGCTGGTGCGGCGGACGCTCAACCGGGCGGCCCCGCAGGGCTTGAGCGAGGCGCAGGTGGCAGCGGGGGATTTGCAGGGCTTTACCCTGGCCCTGGACATGCAAACCGAGAAGGATTACTGGTTGGGAATGTACGAGCCGGAGCTGCAGTGCGCTTTGCGCGACTGGGTGAAACCAGGCGCGGTGATGTTTGACGTGGGGGCCAACATTGGCTATGTGAGCTTGCTGCTGGCGCGCGCGGGAGGCGAGAACGGGCGGGTGACGGCGTTTGAGGCGCTGCCCGCCAACGTGGCTCGCACGCGGCGCAACCTGGCCTTGAACGGCATGGGCGAGCGGGTGAACGTGGTGCACGCTGCGGTGATCGACCGGGCGGGCACGGCGCGCTTCCTGGTGCATCCTTCCAACGCGATGGGCAAGGCGGTGGGCTCGGCGGGGCGGGATATCGCCGACGCTTATGTGCAGGAGATCGAGGTGCCGGGGGTGGCATTGGATGATTTCGCCTATGGGGCGGAAGGGGCAATCCCTCAGGTAATCAAAATGGACATCGAGGGCGGCGAGGTGCTGGCGATTCGCGGGATGGAGCGCTTGCTGGCCGAGGCGCGCCCGCTGCTGCTGATCGAACTGCACGGGCAGGCGGCCGCAGCGGCGGTGTGGGAGAGCTTGAAGCGGCACGGCTACGCGGTGCGGCGCATGAAGGAAGGTTATCCAAGCGTTGAAGCGCTTTCCGACCTGGATTGGAAGGCGTATGTTATCGGTGATCCGGCCGGTTCGCAGGGCTGAGGCCTGAGCGGGGCGGTCATTTTTTTTGATAAAAAGGAAAATAGCTGCATGTTTACACAATCGTTGACCTCTGGTTGGACTTTTCGACAGTTGGGCGGCGAGGAATGGCTGCCTGCACAGGTTCCGGGCGGCGTGCACACCGACTTGCTGGCTGCCGGGAAAATCCCCGACCCATTTTTCGCGGACAATGAATTAAAGGTGATGTGGGTCGCGGAGACAGAGTGGGAGTACCGGTCTACCTTCCAATTGACCCCAGAGGGAGCGGCGCAGCCGCACCTGTTCCTGGTGGCGGACGGGATCGACACGCTGGCGGATGTATATTTGAACGGGCAACTGCTGGGCAAGGCCGAAAACATGTTCTTGCAGTATCGTTGGGACGTGACGAAAGCAGTGAAGGCTGGGGCCAATGAACTGAGCGTTGTGTTCCACTCGGCGGTGAATTACTGCAAGATGCGCAACGCCGAAAAACCGCTGACCGGGCCAGTGGGCATGACCCTGGAGGGAGGGGTGTTTGTGCGCAAGGCGCCCTGCCACTTTGGCTGGGATTGGGGTCCCAAGCTGGCGCCGGTGGGCATTTGGCGGGACATTCGCCTGGAGGGGTACGCGCAGGCCCGCTTGGGAGATGTGCATTTGCGCCAGGAGCACGGTGAAACCGGCGTGAAGATCCAGGCTGCGGTGGCGCCGGAGGTGTTTGGCACGGCGCCGCTGACCGTGAAGATGAAGGTGACGGCCCCGGATGGGCAGAACTGGGAAACGAGCGCGCCGGTGAAAAACGGGAAGGCCGAGCTGGAAGTGCTGGTGAGCAATCCGCAGTTGTGGTGGCCGAATGGGTACGGCGCGCAGCCGCTGTATGACATCCAGGTGACGCTGGAGAGCGGCGGCAAGCAAGAAGACAGCAAAGACTATAAGCTAGGCTTGCGCACGGTGGAACTGCGCCAGGAGCCGGACGAATGGGGGCTGTCGTTTGGCTTTGTGGTCAACGGCGTGCCGGTGTTCGCCAAGGGTTCCGATTGGATCCCGGCGGATTCATTCCCCACGCGGATGACCAAAGAATCCTATGAGATGTTGATCCGCGGGGCGGCGGAAACACACCAGAACATGCTGCGCATTTGGGGCGGCGGGTTCTATGAAGACGAGCGCTTCTACGACCTGTGCGACCAGTACGGAATCCTGCTGTGGCACGACTTTATGTTTGCCTGCTACGTCTACCCGCACGACGAGGAAGACTTTGTTGCCAACATCCAGAAAGAGGTGGTGTACAACGTGCGGCGGCTGCGGCACCGCGCCTGCCTGGCGCTGTGGTGCGGCAACAACGAGATGGAGCAGGGCTGGTCGGAATGGGGCTGGGGGCTGCGCACGGATGACCTGCACGTGCTGGAGAAAGCGGCTTATGAGAAATTCTTCTATCACACGCTGCCCGGCTGGCTGCAGGACCTGGACACCGATCATCCCTATTGGCCCAGTTCGGCTTCGTCAAACACGCCGATGAAAAACGCCAACAGCCAGGAGCGCGGCGACGCGCATTACTGGGACGTGTGGCACGGGCGGCAGCCCTTCACGGCTTACCGCAGCCAGTACCCGCGCTTCATGAGCGAGTTTGGCTTCCAGTCCTTCCCGCCGATTGAAACGGTGAAGGCTTATGCCGAAGAGAAGGATTGGAACATCACTTCGTACATCATGGAACTGCACCAGCGCAGCTATAAGGGCAACGCGGCCATGCTGAGCCAGATGACCGATACTTTCCGGGTGCCGAAGGGTTTCGCGGAGATGATGTACATGAGCATGGTGCTGCAAGCCGAAGGCATCCGCTTTGGGGTGGAGCATTGGCGGCGGCACAAAAACCGCGTGGGCGGGACGCTGTACTGGCAGTTGAACGACTGCTGGCCGGTGGCTTCGTGGTCGAGCCTGGATTA
>CAZMMI010000181.1:3468-8721 GCA_964567255.1 uncultured Anaerolinea sp. | reverse complement strand
TATGAAAGAAGGCTTGAAGCTGGCAAGGTTTATCAAACCCTACTGGCGCTGGGCGGCAATCGCGCCGGTGCTCATGCTCCTGGAAGTGGCCATGGACCTGATGCAGCCGCGCATGGTGGCTCGCATTGTTGACGTGGGCATCGCGCAGTTGGATTTGCAGATTGTGCTGCAAACCGGCTTATTGATGGTGGTATTGGCGATTGTAGGTGCGTTTGGCGGCATGAGTAACGGCGTTTTTGCTGAATTGACCGTGCAGGGTTTTGGCGCCGATTTGCGCGAGGCGCTGTTCCGCAAGGTGCAAAACCTCTCCTTTGAAAACCTGGACGAGTTAGAAACGGGCCAGCTCATCACCCGCCTGACCAATGATGTGACCCAGATGCAAGAGGCAATCTTGTTGATGCTGCGCATCCTGGTGCGATCACCGCTGTTGCTGATCGGCAGCCTGGTCATGGCCATTGTGACCAGCCCGCAACTGACCTTCTTGCCGCTGGTGTTGATGCCCATTGAACTGGTGGCGGTCATTTGGGTTGTGCGCAAGGCCACACCGCTATTCACGCTGGTGCAGGAAAAGTTGGACGGCCTCAACGGGGTGATGCAGGAAAATCTGGCGGGGGTACGGGTGGTGAAGGCCTTTGTGCGCGGGGCGCACGAGGTGGCCCGTTTTGGGGTGGCCAACGATAACTTGACCAACCAGACCGTTCAGGCCGGGCGCACGGTGGCGGTGATGCCTGCGTTCATGATGCTGACGATGAATTTTGGCATCATTGCGGTGCTTTGGTTTGGGGGCGTGCAGGTCACTGTGGGCAACATGCAGTTGGGCCAGATCATTGCCTTTGCCAATTATTTGATGATGACGCTGTGGTCCTTAATGATGGTCAGCCAGTTGGTAATTCAATTGGCGCGCGCGGGGGCTTCAGCCCGGCGCATCAACGAGGTGCTGGAAAGCACCCCGAAAGTGCAGAATCGCCCTGGCGCAGACACGCAATTCCCGACACAGAGCCGGGTGACGTTTGAAAATGTGACCTTCAAATATCAAGGCATGGATGGAGACCCTGTGTTGAAGGGAGTCAGCTTCATGGCGGAACCGGGGCAGACGGTGGCGCTGTTGGGGACCACCGGAGCAGGAAAGTCCAGCCTGGTGCATCTCATCCCTCGTTTCTATGATGTGACTTCGGGAAAGATCACCATTGACGGGCGGGATGTGCGCGACCTGGATCTGGCGACACTGCGGCGGAATGTGGGCGTGGCCCTGCAAGAGACGGTGCTGTTCCGCGGCAGCATCCGCGACAATATCCGCTACGGGCGACCGGAAGCCTCTGAGGCAGAGGTGGAAGCGGCAGCCAAGGCAGCGCAAGCACATGATTTCATTCTCTCTCTGCCGGATGGTTACGACACACTGGTGGGGCAGCGTGGGGTCAATCTATCGGGCGGGCAGAAACAGCGTATCGCCATTGCCCGGGCACTGCTAGTTCAGCCATCCATTTTGATCCTGGATGACAGCACCAGCGCCGTGGATGTAGAGACAGAGATCAAAATTCAGGCGGCGCTGGAAGAGATCATGCGCGACCGCACCAGTTTTGTGATTGCACAGCGCATCAGCACGGTGCTGAACGCCGACAAAATCCTGGTGTTGGACGACGGACAAATTGCCGCGCAAGGCACACACAGAGAATTAATGAATTCCAGCCCAATTTACCGTGAAATTTACGATTCCCAATTGGGAACCGGAGGTCTGAGCAATGACTGAGCAGAAACGCAGCACACAAGCCCCGCCCACGATGGGATTCCGCGGCGGGCCGGGAATGGGGTTCCTGCAAGATGCCCCGAAATCGAAAGATGCCAAAGGCACTTTGCGGCGCCTGTGGACTTATTTGAAACGCCAGCGCTGGGTATTGATCGCCACGGTCGGCCTGGTTTTGATTACTTCACTGGTCGATTTGATTGGACCCTATCTGATGGGCCTGGCCATTGACACATACATTTCTAAATCAGATTTATCCGGGCTGGGCCGCCTGTTGGGCTGGATGGGGCTGTCATACGTGGTGGCGGCAGGCGGCACGTGGCTGCAAACCTACCTTATGGTGGGGGTAGCGCAGCGCGCAGTGCGCGATATCCGCGCCGACTTGTTCGGAAAATTGCAAACCTTACCGGTGCGCTACTTTGACCAGCATGCCCACGGTGATATCATGAGCCGTCTCACCAACGATGTGGAGAATATCAGCAACGTGATTGCCTCCAATGCCAGCATGTTGATTTCTAGCGTGGTCGGGCTGGTGGGAGTTGTCATCGTCATGTTCATGATGAACGTGCCGCTGGCAATCGTCAGTCTGGTGGTCATGCCGCTGACCTTCTTCCTGACGCGGGCCATTGCCAAGCGCACCCGCAAAGGTTTTCGCGAAACGCAGCAAACTCTGGGCGAACTGAATGGCATTATCGAAGAGACAGTGTCAGCCGAGCGCGTGGTGCAGGCGTTTGTGCGCGAGGATGCCACGGTAGCGCAATTCTCAACCGTGAACCGCCATTTGCAAAAAGTGGCCTTGAAAGCGCGGGTGTTCACCAGCTTCATGGGCCCGGTGATGAACATGGTCAACAACCTGGGGCTGGCGGTGGTAGCTTGTGCGGGCGGCTGGCTGGCTGTGCAAGCCTTGGCGACGGTCGGCGAGATTGCCGCATTCGTCAACTACGCCGGACGACTTGGGCGGCCGTTGAACATGATTGCCCAGTTGTTTACATCGATCCAGTCGGCACTAGCCGGCGCGGAACGGGTCTTTGACCTGATGGACTCTTTGCCGGAGAAGGATGCTCCTGAGGCTGTGGCGCTCGACCGCATTCAAGGGCACGTCAGCCTGGAAAATGTTTCTTTTGGTTACGAGAAGGGCGTGCCAGTGTTGAAGAATGTCAGCCTGGAAGCGGAACCGGGGCAGATGATTGCGCTGGTGGGGCCGACCGGGGCCGGAAAAACGACCATCGCCAACCTGCTGACGCGCTTCTACGATATTGACCAGGGACAAATTCGTATTGATGGGCAGGACGTCTCTCAGGTGAAAAAGGACGATCTGCGTCGCAAGCTGGGCCTGGTGCTGCAAGATAACTTCCTGTTTGCCGATACGGTCATGGAAAACATTCGTTATGGGCGGCTGGAGGCTACGGATGAGGAGGTGAAGGCTGCGGCGGTGCTGGCCAACGCAGACGCCTTCATCCACCGTTTGCCACACGGCTATCAGACTGTCTTGAGCGAGCGCGGGAGCAACCTTTCACAGGGGCAGCGCCAGTTGCTGGCCATTGCACGCGCCATTCTGGCCGATCCGGAAATTCTGATTTTGGACGAGGCCACCAGCAACGTAGACACGCGCACCGAGAAACACCTGCAAGAGGCGCTGATGCGGCTGATGGAAGGGCGTACCAGCTTTGTGATCGCGCATCGTTTGAGTACCATTCGAGATGCCGACCAGGTGCTGGTGATCAACAATGGCGAGATCATCGAACGCGGAAATCACGAAGCGCTGCTAGCGCTGCAAGGTTTCTACCAGCATTTGTACATCAGCCAATTCAAGGGGCAGGAGATATAAACTCTTTCGACAGGCGGTAAGCTTTTACATCCTTAAGCACGGCTGGGTCGAGTTCTCTTTCCATAGTGGACATCTCTTCGCGGACGATGTCTTCGCCGACGACGTCACTCACGAAGCGCTCCGCCACATCGAGCAGAAGGTGAAGAATTTCGGCCAGCTGGCGGGTGTCTAAATCTTCTTGCACGGTAACCGACAGGCCGTCGATTTGGACGGGCAGGTCATTCTCTTCGACAACATCTCGCATGTCGTTGAAAAGCGATTTTTGGAATGGTTCACCGCCGAACTGGGTGACCAGGTCGGAAAGTACCTGGATGCCATCCACGAAATAAGTGCGCATCGATTGGCTTTCATCCTGCGCCAAAAGGCCGGCTTGTGTGAGCAGATGGCGCAAGTCGAATTGCAGTTCTTTCTGCCCGGGCAAGCGTTGTTCTTCAGGCACAATGATATTCGCTCGCAGGGCAATATTGGCGCCGTTGAACTGGTTGTGCAGATCATACGCGGCGACGGCTGTCAGCCAAACATCGCGGGGTTCGTTCCAATGGGTGTAGATGGTCAGAGGCTCATTTTTGAGCATGGCTTCTCGAGCCAACCGGGCGCAGAGATCCTCGATCATTTCAGGTTTTAGACGGAGCACCTGGCTGAGCGAGTGCCCAGTGATATCATCCATGCTCTGAGCGTTGAGCAGCACGGGCAGGTTGGTGCTGGCGGAGATGATCTGGTGGTTGCGGTTGGTAAAGAGCATGGCGTAATAACGGGAGACCGATTTGACCACGAGATTAACCGAAGCGGCTTTTCGGGTAGTAGCAATATCCTTGTAAATAAATGCGCCCAGTCCAGCCAACAGATAAGCAGCGATGTAGGTGACATCGATGAAGGCGGAGATCAAATTTACGCGCCCCTCAGGAAAGTACAACTCACGCCAGGTGGCGAAGGAATAGATGAGGTCGCTGGCGGTCATGAGGAACATCCCTGCAAAGATCCAGCGCCAGCTTAGCGAGAAACGCCCCAGCCCAAGCAGGATCAAGAGGATGGTGCACATCACAGCCACAGCAGCATCGGCTACCGGGAAGAAGATGTTTAAGACACCTTCCCAAAGGCGCTGCGGATCGAAATCTCCAATGATGGGTTGGAGGACGAAGATGACGGTCATTGCAACCCAGAAAACGCTCATTCCGAGGATAACGAGCGTTTGACCTTTATTGGGCTTTACGGGGAGATTTTGGAGGCGCGCCGCCAGAGCGATGAAGAAGAACACATATCCGCCCGCCCAGAATAGGTCTGCTAGAGAAGGGTAGGGAATATCCTGGTGGAGGATTAAGTCATAAACAGACCAAACGGTATCCGCCAGAGCCCAGGCTAAAAAGCCCAGGCCTAACCCGGCCCACATGCCCTTGGAAATGACGTCTTTCTCGATGCGCCAGACCAGAAACATGGCAAACGCGGCAATGAAAGCAATCAAGGGAGTCAACAGCCCGGTGATGAGCGCGTAAAGGTCATGCCCTTCTGCGAACAGACCGATGCCGACGGTCAGCAGGAGGAGCGCAAAAACGATGGCGAGGGTCCAGAGGATCCAGGGGCGAGGTTTGGCCATTAAGTCTCCGGGCAGGGCAGATCATGCCGGTGGAGGCAGATGATTATTAAAGAATATTATATCGAATTACATCAGGTTTTAATCGCTTATTTT
>CAZMMI010000181.1:0-3368 GCA_964567255.1 uncultured Anaerolinea sp. | reverse complement strand
GGCGACCGCACCGGGTTCGGGGGGCGTTCTTACGAGACGGTGGAGGTAGGCTCGAAGGAATATGGGGACATTTTTGAGGATTATACGGGTTTTCTACGCCCACGGCTGGACGAAGCCTACCGCGTGCTGACGCCGCGCGGCAGCCTGTATTTCCATATTGATTACCGTGAGGTGCATTACTGCAAGATCTGGCTGGATGAAATCTTTGGCCGGGAAGGTTTTATCAACGAAATTATTTGGGCTTATGATTACGGTGGAAAGCCGCGCTCGCGCTGGCCTGCCAAGCACGATAACATCTTATTTTATGTCAAAGACCCTCAACACTATACCTTCAACGTGGATGAAATTGACCGGGAGCCTTACATGGCCCCCGGCCTGGTGGGACCGGAGAAGGCTGCCCGGGGCAAGCTGCCCACGGACGTGTGGTGGCATACCATTGTGAGCACCAACGGCAGCGAGAAGACCGGCTATCCCACCCAAAAACCGCTGGGCGTGATCAACCGTATCCTGCGGGCTTCCTCCAATCCCGGCGACCTGGTGCTGGATTTCTTTGCTGGAAGCGGGACGGTGGGAGAGAGCTGCTTGAATCTGGGACGGCAATTCATTCTGGTGGACAATAACCCCGAGGCGCTGGCGGTCATGCGCAAGCGCTTTGCGGGGGTAGATGATATTGAGTGGATTGGCTCAGGTATCTAGCGGTTCGCTGTAGCGCAGTCTGCTCAATATTTTGCCAATACCTACGCCTGCCCCGACCATCAACGCAACTCCAGCGATGAGTTGTGGAATAACTTGCCACAGTATAGCCGTGTAATCAACCAGGGCGGCGTATTGGTTTATGCCATTTTGGTAAGCAAGATATGGTTGGATCACGGCATAAAGGGCGGTTCCAACCAGGGCTAACCCGCTTAACCCGGCAATTCCACACAGGGCAATGAACGCGGGAGCCTGGCGGAAGGCAACCGCCCGGCCATGCTCATCGGCAACCTGATTGATCCAGGCTTCGGCATCGTCCCAGTCCAACCCTTTTTTGTGGCAGACTTCCATGATCAGGTCGTCGCGATTGGCGGTGCGGCCCAATCGGGAGATCACATAGCGGGTGAACTCGTTTTCGGTGTCGACCATCGCCTGGTCCGATTAATCGCTGCCCATGCGCTCGCGCGCGCGTTGAATGAAAGTCTCTTGTGCATTTACCAACGGATCGCCAGATTTGGCCTTGCGATAGGTATAGGTTCCATCCGCGTGCATCTGGCGCGCCTTCACGTTGTCAGATAAATAGGTACACAAGATTTCGTCGTGAAGGTAGCGAATCATCTTTTCGTCTTCAACAGGGAAGAGCACTTCGACGCGCTGGTTCAGGTTTCGAGGCATCAAGTCGGCGCTGCCCATGTAAATCTTCTCGTCCCCAGCGTTATGGAAATAATAGATGCGACTATGCTCGAGGAAGCGACCGACAATGCTGGTGACGCGAATGTTGTCGCTGATGCCGGGCATACCGGGGCGCAAGCAGCAGATGCCGCGCACGACCAGATCGATTTTTACGCCCGCCTGAGAGGCTTCATACAGCAGGCGAATCATGGGCGGATCGACCAGGGAGTTCATCTTGAAGATGATCCGCCCGCCGAGACCTTGCCGGGCGTGTTCGATCTCCTGGTTGATGAGTTCAACGAAGCGAGAGCGCAAGTTGACCGGGGCAACCAGCAGCTTTCGATAGGTCTCCCGAGTCGAGTAGCCGGTCAGGTAGTTGAACAGGTCGGAGGCATCGGCGCCGATTTCCTCGTCGCAGGTGAACATGCCCAGGTCCTCGTACAGATTGGCTGTGATGTGGTTGTAATTGCCGGTCCCCAGGTGAACATAGCGGTGGATGTGATTGCCTTCTTTGCGCACCACCAGGGCTACCTTTGAGTGAGTCTTCAAGCCAAGCAGCCCATAGGTGACATGGACGCCTTCGGTCTCCAGCAGCTTGGCCCAAATGATGTTGCTTTCTTCGTCAAAGCGGGCTTTCAGTTCCACCAGCACGGCGACTTGCTTTCCATATTCACGGCTGGCTTCCAACAGGGAGTTGACCACGGGAGAATTCTTGCCCACCCGGTAAAGGGTTTGCTTGATGGCCAGCACATCGGGGTCACGGGCGGCGCTGCGGAGGAATTCAACCACCGGCCCAAAGGAATCGTAGGGATGGTGAAGCAGAATATTCTTCTGGCGAAGAATGGAGAACAACTGCTCATCCTCCAGGTCGGCCAGGTTTCTGAGCGGTTGGGGAACTGCGGGGAAGAAGGGCTTGTCTTTCAGGTCTGGGCGGTCGATGCGGGTCAACTCCATCAAGCTGCTGGTGACCAATGGCGAATGGAGCACATACACATCGTTCGGGTCGACCTTCAGATTTTCGATGAGGAATTTTTTGATGTCGGCAGGCATATCCGGCTGCACCAACATGCGCACCACCGCGCCAAAGCGACGCTTGCGCACGCTTTCTTCAATGGTGTCCAGCAGGTCCAGCGCTTCCAACTCCTGGATTTCCATGTCCGAATTGCGGGTGATATGGAAAGAGTGCGCATCCAGGATTTCCATTCCTGGGAACATGGCGGCTAAATTGGCTTTAATTAGTTGGTCCAGGGCTACGAAATAGTGCCGTTTGGGGGCAGTGCCGTCACTGCGCAGCCCGCCGGACGAGCGTTTGATGGGCACCATTTGGGGCAGCGAAGGGGGCACCTTGATGCGAGCAAAGCGTTTTTGGCCGTCTTTCCCGCGCACGCGCACCGCCAGGTTCAGACTCAGGTTGGAGATGTGGGGGAAGGGGTGGCCCGGGTCTACGGCCAGGGGGGTGAGGACCGGGTAGATGACCTCATGGAAGTAATTGTCGGCGTTTTCGCGCTGCTTGGGGCTCAGCTCGTTGTAATTGAGCACAAAAATGCCGTTGGAGCGCAATTGCGGGATCAACGAATTGAGCCAGCACGCCCGGGCGGTCTCCATTAACTCCTGGGCTTTGGGACGGATTTCGGCCAACTGTCGAGCGGGGGTCATACCATCAGCGGTCAGGCTGGTGACACCTGTATCGCGTTGCATGCGCAAGCTGCCGACACGCACCATGAAGAACTCTTCCAGGTTGGAGCCAACGATGGCTAAGAATTTTACCCGTTCGAGCAGAGGGTTCCGTTCATCCAGGGCTTCTTCCAATACGCGCCACTGAAATTGGAGCAGGCCTAACTCGCGGTTGATGTATAGTTCGGGGGCATCCAGGTCAATATCAGGAATCTGCTTGTCTTCAGTTGAGACAGGATTCTCGCTCATACTACCTCGTGAAAAAGACGTTGTAGGATGATTATACTCGATCAGCCAAGGTGCGTGAGTTGGGTCATTGGGGGTTCATT
>CAZMMI010000180.1:0-8756 GCA_964567255.1 uncultured Anaerolinea sp. | reverse complement strand
CCCCACTTCCTGTTTGGATTGTACGTCGGATTGTCCCCATTACTAAAAATCATCGGGGTCGATGCAAGTTTTGACGTCTTGCAGATCATCCTGAACACCTTGTTCGCTTTGGCGTCTCTGACCAGCCTCATCATCCTCCTGCGCCTGGGCCGCCCGCGCTGGATCGCAGCTTGGTACTTGTATTGGATCCCGACTGGGTTCTATTTGATAGTGGCTTTTTGGCCCGGCGTTCCTTCCTGGTTGGAACCCTATCAGTGGATCAGCAGGCCCACCGTCCTGACCCTGCTCTTCCTCTGCACCGGCTATCTCCTCTATCGAATCGCGGCTCGCGACCGGCTGCGCGCCGTCCTGACCGCCGTTCCAGCCATACTGGGCCTGTGGATCATGAATATGGTATTGTTCCCCCCTGCGTCTCAGGCAATCGGCGGTCTAGCTTCCTCACTGTTGGCCGCGTTAATCTGCATTGCCGCCGTACGCCTCAACCGCCCCGCGCCCGGTCTGGCGCTGGTCGTGGGTATGACCGCATTGGCCGGCTTCACGATTACATTCCTGGGAATTTACCTGAGTGGAAGCCTGCCATACTCCGAACCGGTACCGAGTTTGCGTGCTGTGTGGAAATTCTTCAGCCCGCTGTTCGGCGCAACGGCCGCCCTGGCCATCGGCCCGCAGTTGGCTGTCACGCTGCGCGAATTGGCGCAGCGCAGCCTGCCTGCCGGGAAGCCCGTCTACCGCCTGCCGCTCGCCGGTCTACTCCTTTCCCTGGCCGCAACAGTCTTCGTTTTGATCTCCTCCAGCACAGAATCCAACCGGCAAATGAGTTTGCTTGTCCCCTCTTACGATGTCATCATTCAAATCATCTTCCTGTCCGGTATGTTATTCTATGTCGCGGGCTACTTCCGGCTGCTACTCGCCATGCGCCGCGACCCACGCGCATTCTCTAACCCGCTGCTCGAACTGTTGCTTTTTATCACCCTTCCTGGCGTGCCCCTGGCGCTGACCGGCGTGATCCCTTCCGGGGACTTTGACCTCATCCTATTAAGATGGATCCTGGATGGGACGCATTTATCCGAAAGCTTGTGGAGGCAGTTCGCTGTTCACCTATCCTTCTTGTGGGTCCTTTTGTCCATCAGCGCCGCGATCGCTTGGATGAAGCATCTGCGCAGCGAGTAGTTTTTTTGGGTCTCCCGGCAATTGCCGCCCACCCGCTTTGAACCCATGCAATAGTCTCATAGGATCTGCGCGCGCTTCTTTGAAAATCTTTCCCTTGAAATTGTCTCGCGATCGCGCTATGATATATATGTCGGTCGCTGACATATCATCCATCACCCCAGCCACACATCACATCACCCGCCACATATCATGCCGTTCATAAAGGGAACCTTAATGAACTCTTACCGCTCCGCCCCCCTGCAAGAGCCTACCTTCTTCATCCTCCTCAGCCTGGCTTCGGGCAGCAAACACGGCTACGCCATCATGAAAGATGTCGCCACGCTGAGCGAGGGCAAGCTGCGCATGGGCACCGGGACGTTATACGGCGCGTTGAGCCGCCTGCTGGAGCAGGCCCTCATCGAACGCATCGACCTTCCCGAAGACAACGGCAATGATGGTCGCCTGCGCAAAGCCTATTGCCTGACCAGCGCCGGGCGAGCTTTACTACAATTGGAAACCGATCGAATGCGCGCCCTGGTGGCAACCGCCAGGCTGCGTTTGGAAGAGGGGAATATATGAAACTCGCTTTCTCGGTCTACCGTCTCCTTCTGCGCCTCTACCCGCCCGCCTTCCAAGCTCGTTTCTCCAGCGAGATGGAAGAGGTGTTTTCCTCGGCGCTGGACGATGCGCGCCTGCGTGGGCGTTTGAACCCCCTCGCTACACTCCTCAAAGAACTGGCCGACTTGCCCGCCGGATTGGCCCATTCCTATGCCTTCAGCATGAGCAACGCCCTCCAACCACAGTTGACCCCCCAAGCCGCGGGGGGCGGTCTCGCCTCCCCTCCACCCAGAGGCCCAGAGCCGCGCGGCTCATGGCTCGAGGCTTTCCTGACCGGCCTGCCCCAATTCCTGCTTGGGTTGGTGTCCGGTCTGCCGCTGCTGCTGGCTGCCGCCGGGGTCGGCGGAGAAAATTCAGCCTTTGGGGTCGCGCTGGGCATCCTGGCCGCCCTGGCTGTCCTGACCAGCTTCATCGTCTACCTGCGCCTGGGCCGACCTCGCTGGGCAGCCTCCTGGTATTTTTACTGGTTCATGATGGCTGTGATCATCATTACAGGCTTCTTTACTTGGGCTTTTCCAGAACTGGATCTGAGCGCAATCACCAACGGCACCATATTCCTGTTTTTGTGTTGCCTGGCCCTGACCTTTGTGCTTTATCACATCACCATCCGCGACCGGCTGCGCGGTTTGCTGGCTGCCGTTCCCGTCATGATGGGCCTGTGGATCATCAACCTTGAATTCGTCCCCGACGGCCCCGAAGGAATCAACTGGCTGGCCACATCCTTGCTGGCCGGGCTGATCTGCATGGCCGTGCTGCGACTCAACCGCCCCGATCACGGGCTGATCCTGGTTGTCTGCATGGCGGCCCTGGTTGGGCTACCCTACTCCTACCTGGGCATCTACATGGGCGGCACCCTGCATTTCTCCGAGCCCGGTCCCAATCTGCGAGCCGTGCTCAGTTCCTTTGCTCCCCAGTTCGGCGTTACAGCCGCGCTGGCCATCGGCCCCCAGCTTGCGGTAACCTTGCGTGAAATAGGTCGGCGCAGCGGCACCGGCGGAAAACTTGCCTACCGCTTAGCCCTCCTGGGTTTGCTTCTTTCCATGGCTGTTGCTGTACTGGCCCTCGCCAGTTCCACCTCCAATGAAAGTCTCTACACGATCACTCACTACCTCTACTCTCTGGCCGTGATCCAAATCACATTTCTACTGGGTCTCCTCGTGTTTGCGCTGGGGTACTTCCTTCTGCTTTCTGCCGTACACCGCAGCCCGCGCCCGCTTCCCGGCGCCTGGGCAGAAGTGCTGCTTTTCGTGAGCGCTCTGTGTGTACCTTTCATGCTGAGTTTTTACCTTTACCCGATAGGCTTAACCCAAACCCTATTATTTGCTTGGGTTCCAGAAACCATTTACTTTCCAGAAAGCACCTGGGATTTGATCTGCCGGTATCTTCCTATCCTGTGGGTGGTTATATCGGTATATACCGCGAACCTGTGGATGAAAAAGCTGCGCAGCACCTAGGCCGCCGATGCACACCAACCGTTGGGTTCCCTATCTCCTGCCTGCCGGACCCATCCTGCTCCTCTCTGCGCTGTGGATCTGGCTGTACCGCCCGGTGTTCGGCTACCTGGGCATCATCTTCTCGCGGCAGGAGTTCCGCACCAACCAGATCCTTCTGCTGGCGGTGCTGGTACTGATCGCCACCCGCCTGCGTCGTTCTCACGTTCCCTTCCCACGCCCCGAAGACCTGCGCCCGCGGCTGCACCTACCGGCTCTGGCGCTCCTTCTCGGCTGCTCGCTGCTCTACTTACTCATGGAGCGCTTCTTTGATATCCGCTCGCTGTCCGCTGCCCTGTTCGGCCTGGCCACCTACGGGCTGTTGGGCTTGTGGCTGGAGCCTCGCCGCTGGCGCGAAGGCTTCCTGGCCGCCCTGCTGCTGGTGGGCGTGCTGCCCTTCGGCGAGCATCTCGAAACCTTCGTTGGCTACCCCATGCGCCGCGTCACCGCCCAACTTGTCCGCGATGGTTTCGCCGCTATCGGCCACACCTCCCTCGGCGTCGATACCATCCTGGTCTTTGAAAGCGGCGTTGCCAAGGTCGACCTGCCCTGCAGCGGCGTGAAAAGCCTGTGGACCGGGCTGCTCTTCCTGCTTTCCGCCGCCTGGATCGAACGACACCCCGTTAATTTGCGTTGGCTGCTGGCTGGTGCATTGTTGGGTGGGCTGCTCTTCTGCGCCAACCTGCTGCGCGTCGCCGCCCTCATCGGCGTCGGACAGGTGCTGAACTGGCCGCTGCTGGCCGAAATGCTGCATGTGCCTCTGGGCGTGCTGGGCTTCATCGGCGCCTGCGCGGGAGCCCTCGCCATCTTGCGTCTGCCCCGCCCTGCTCGTGCCCAACCTGCCCTGGCCCCGGCTCACGCCCGCCCGCTCTGGCTGGCCCCTGCCCTGTGCGCCCTGGTGTTGGGTCTGGCTCTCCTATACACACCTCGCCCCGTGCAAGGCGCGTCGGCTTCCTCATCCTGGCAGTACCCCGCCGAGATGAACACTTCTCCCCAACCACTCACCCCCGGCGAGGTCGACTGGATTACTAGCGGCGGGGCAGACAGCGCCGACCGTCAACGCTTTTCATTGGGCGACCTGAGCGGCTCGATGATTCTCATTCGCAGCCACTCCTGGCGCGGGCAGCACCGCCCCGAGCGCTGCTTTGAGGTGTATGGGCTGGCAGTCGACAATAGCTATGCGCAGCTCATTTCCAGCGGGTTCCCCCTGCGCGTTGTCAAGCTCTCCGACCGCTCCTCAGGGCGCAGTTATACCGCCGCTTACTGGTTCCAATCCGCCACCCAAACCACCGACGATTATGGGACGCGCATGTGGGCCGATCTCGATCCGCAGCGTGAGGAATGGGTATTGGTAACCGTCTTATTCGATCAAAGTGTGGACCCACAGGCTCAAGCAACCTTCGGCTTCTTCTCCAGCCTGCGCGAGGTCATTCATAAAGGGATGGTGAAATGAACGCAACTCCCGCCAACAAGCTGCCCTTATCCGACAAATTGGGCGCAATTCTGTTCTGGTTCTGGAACATTCTGTTTCTGGCCTTCGTCCTGCTCGGATTCGCGCCCGTCTTGCTGCCCGAGATCATTCTCTCGCTGCGCGCCGGGATCACGCCGCTCGTTTACTTCATCTACGCCGTTGTCATTGTGCTCATCCCGGTGGTTTGCGTGGTGTTAGCGCTGACCGTCTTTCGCAATGATCCGGGCAAGCTCTTCGCCCTCGGCTATGTGGTCGAAGGGCCGTCCATGCTGCTGCTCGTGCTCCTGCTCTTCGTGGTGCGTGAAACCACCCTCACCATCGCCATGCTGGCCCTCATCACCGCCCTGGGCATGATCGCCTTCCTCTGGCAGCTCATCCGCCGGGCCCAAGCTCCCACATGGACCGCCGTACAAGCCGCCGGGCTGACCCTCATGTTGGTGGTGGCGTTGTATGCCGCCGGATGGGTGGCGTTTTACGCTCTGCCTTTAGCTTCGGTGATTTGGGAGGCAATCACCGGTTTCTTCAGCTCCCTCTCCTATCTTTTCGGCAACCTGCGCTACGAATGGCGCTTCATTCCCATGTCCATCCTGGGCATGTTGGTTCTGATCGTCACCGGCACGCTGGTTGTGCTCATGCCCGTCACCGTGCCCATCCTCACCGTGCGGGCCTGGCTCAATCGCGCCCGCGCCCTGGTGGGTCAAATCCGCATCTCAAAGGCTGCCCTGATGATGCTCCTGCCGTTGGTTGTGTGGGGTGTCATCTTCGGATTCAGCCTGCGCCAGCCTCAAGGCAAAGCCTTTGCGCTGCTTTCCACGCCGCCTGCCACGCCCGCCCAGGCTCAATCCCTCATCGACCAGCAAGAGACCATCCGCGCCGGGCTGCTCAACGCCTATCTGAGTTCCTACCGCTACCTTTCGGCGGTCGGAGAGGTCAGCCACATCCGTGACATCTATATGTTCACGCCATTGCTGAACCTGGAACAGGAAAAAGCCCGCTCTGTGCAGCGGGCGTATGAAGCCTATATCCGGCCTCTGCTTTACATCCCCGCCCATCCGGCTGCCCCGGGTGAAATCCGCGACAGTTTCGCCTTCACCACTGAACCCGGCGAAGCCGCCCAGCTCTACGAAGACTTCTTCGACCAGCCCATCACCGATGGCGAGCGCACGGCGGTGGTGCGGGCGGTGCGCTCCACCTGGTCGGCCGATCAAGCCCAGGCCGCCTGGCGCGCTGTTGACGACCGCGAGGTGCGCCTCAACCACCAGGAAGTCACCGTCAGCGAGTATGGCGATTGGGCCGAGATTGAAATCTACGAGGTGTACCAAAACATCACCAGCGAACGCCAGGAAGTCATTTATTACTTCAGCCTGCCCGAATCCGCCGCCGTGACGGGTGTCTGGCTGGGCAATTCGTCCGACCGCTCGCTGCGTTTCGCCTACCGGGTAGCGCCCCGCGGCGCAGCCCAGGCCTCCTACCGCAGCGAGCTGATTCGCAATGTTGACCCCGCCTTGATCGAGCAAATCGGCCCGCGCCAGTACCGCCTACGTGTATTTCCCATCGACCCCATGAACATCTCCACCGACTATGACGGCGCCAAAACCACGCGCACCGTCCACGAAGGCCCCGAACTGCATCTGTGGCTGACCTACCGCACCCCAGCCATTGACGGCGCCTGGCCTCTGCCCCAACTGGCTGACAAATTCAACGTCTTTTGGGACCGCGCTTCCGAGCGCAGCGTCGCCGGTAAAACCGTGCGCGGGAACGAACCCGATTGGCTCCCCGCCAGCATCCCCGCCTCCGGCATGGTCCTCTTCAGCGAGCATCAGATTTCTTTCGCCAACGGAACAACCGTCATCGCCTACCCCGCGGACCCCTCCAGTCTACCCCTACCCTCTGCTGACCTGCGCCTGGCGGTCGTCCTCGACCGCTCGCGCAGCATGGCCTCTCAAGCCGGTCAGGTGTCCGATGCTCTGGCCCGCCTGAACGCGCTTTCTTCGGCCGGCGCGGACCTGGATGTCTACCTGACCTCATCCCCCTACCGCGGCGAGGCGCCTTCACGCACCAGGCTCGCTGCCCTGGATTTCGAGCAAATTCAGTATTACGGCGGGCAGAATGCCGCCGAGCTGTTGATCCAATACCAAAAGCTCAGCGCCGGAGAAGCCTATGATGCCGTACTGGTGCTCACCGATGGTACCGGCTACGAATTGGGCGAGATCGGGCAAACACCTCACAGTTTTTCCCAACCGGTCTGGATCGTCCACCTGGGCGGGTTTCCCCTCGGGTATGACGACCCTACCATCGATGCAATCCAGGCCAGCGGGGGTGGCGTGGCAGGCAGCGTGGACGAGGCCCTCACCCGCCTGGCTGTGCGCCTGAACAGCGCCGAGCTGGGCGGCCCCGGCTCTATCGTTGACCTGGTCGACGGCTACTTGTGGATCACCAGCCCCGGGCAAAGCACAGACGCATATGCTGCCGATGGCTTCGCCGCCCTGGCGGCCCGCCGCGTCATTCTGGCCGAAGCGCAGCGCCAGCGCGGCGAATTGACCAATCTGGAGACTCTGGACGCCCTGCACCAGATTGCCGTGGAGAACAGCGTGGTCACGCCTTACTCCTCCATGATCGTACTGGTCACCCCGCAACAGCAGAGCCGCCTGGACAACCTGGAAAAAGGCGCCGACCGCTTCAATCGCGAGTTGGAGGAACTGGGTGACACCCTGGGGGCCAATCCTAACGCGCCGCCGCCCATTTCGGGCGTACCTGAACCCGAGGAGTGGCTACTCATCGCCGCAGCCGGCCTGCTGCTGGTCTATGTCGTCGCAACCCGCCGCTCGCATTGATCCTTTTTGGAGTAACTACCGCCCGCCCTCAACTTGACAGCCCAAAACCGCTTCTGTATACTGGAGTTCGACGGATCGATATCCAGTAGATTGGCAATTGAAGGAGGCGGAATGGCTCGTGTCATCCAAAGGCTGATAGCCTTTGCGATCATCTCAAGCATATTGCTCACCGGCTGCGGGAGCCGGCCTGTTAGCATCAGCGGCCTGCACGCCGACTCTGTTGAGCATGGCTGGCCCAGCACCCTAAACTTCAAGCTGACCAATCCCACACCCCAAAAAATTGTCCTCACCAACATTCAAATCGAGCCGCTCAAGCGCGACGTGGATCGGGATGGTAAGGATGAAACCTTCATCTATTCCTACCGCCCCCAAATGCACCATTACGTCTCCACTGATCAGGGCATCAAAGACGAAATCCTTCTAGAAATCTATGTGCAGCCAGGTCAAATCATTAAATTTCAACGCGATGAACAATATTATGTCAACCTGATCTTTAACCCGCCCACCCAGGCGCCGGAAATTGAGCACCAGAGCGGGCTGCCGCACGGGCAACTCATGACGGTCAGGTTCACTTATCGGGTTGTCCAGAAAGATGCGGATGATAATGGGCCCGAAGTCCGCAGCGACCCGATTGACCTCGTACTCGAAGCCTTCATAGACTAAGTCTCACTCCCAGGCAGGCAAAATCATGACCGCAATTCGCGCCTTCATCGCCATTGAGCTCCCTCAAGCGTTGCAAGCCCAACTCGGCCAGATCATCGCTCAGCTCCAGCAGCGCACCTCACGCGCTGTGCGTTGGGTATCGCCACAAAACATCCACCTGACGTTGAAGTTTTTGGGAAACGTCTCGCCCGCCAATCTAAACAGCTTGACCGGGGTGCTTGGCACGGAAGCCAAACGCCACAAAGGCTTGCAGTTTACAGTGGGCGGGCTGGGAGCCTTCCCCAACCGTCTCAGGCCGCGGGTGGTTTGGGTGGGGGTCGCCGCCCCGGCAGCCCTGACCGAGTTGCAGCATGGCGTTGATCGCGAAACCTCCCGTCTGGGCTATCCCAACGAAGATCGTGATTTCTCGCCACATCTCACCCTGGGGCGTGTCTCGCAACACGCCACGCCCCAAGAGGTCAAGAGCATCTCCGAAGCGCTGTCGGCCACCCAAGTGGGCGAGTTGGCGGTGGTCACCGTGCAGCACATCCA
>CAZMMI010000179.1:3755-8799 GCA_964567255.1 uncultured Anaerolinea sp. | reverse complement strand
AATCGGTCAACGACTTCCCAATGAACCAAGAATCGCCCTAATCATCACCAGGGTTTTCGGTACATGGGAAATCTCGTGGTAGATCCAGAATTATTACAATCCCCTCGTAGAGCGAGGGGATTGTAATGACAAATTGATTAAGCCAAATGGTTACCGCATCAGGACAGGTAAATAGGTGCAGGTAATGACTTTCATTGTCACTGGGACGTAGACAGACCCTGTGGACATGCCAGTGAAGCGCAAGCGAGCTTTGTAATCGCCCATCGTCAGACTGGCAGCATCAAAGGTCACATCCACACTCAGGCTGCCATCAGCCGGAACCGTGCCGGTGAGCGGGGCTTCGCTCAACCAGAAAATATCACCAGCAGCGGTTGTACCCATGCCACGAATCATCCAGTTGCCGGGGTAACCTTCATCATCGATAAGCGTCCATTCCTCATCGGGCGGCAGCGTGGGCGTTTCGGGGGCGGCGGTTGTCGTCCACCAACCAATCCACGAGCGTTGCCGAGTAGCCGTCGTATCCAGGGCCGCCGGCCTGTAATCAGATCCAGGCGTTTCTAGAGCAACCACCCCGATCAACACATCCCCAAGCTCCTCCAGCGTTATCGGAGTGGGCAAGGTGTAGTTGTTCCAGGCGCCAATACTCTGCACCGTCACCGGGAATGCGGCTAGGAAGTCGGAACCCACAGCCGGGTCTGCGTTGCCGCTGGTATTTTCGTAAACCACCAGTTTTAAATTATCGCCGACCACAACCGAGCCCTCGGAGTCGAAGAACACCTGAATTTGGGTCAGTTCGAACGGATAAGCGTCCGCGGGCGGGGTGAAGCGGTTCAGGAAGATGAATTGCTTACTTCCGCCAATCCCAATCTGAGTGTCGCGACTGCCGTCATCCAGGACCATTTCCACAGCATCGTCAATGGCAAAATTGCCGGCCGCAGCGCCGCTGTTTTCAATCGACAGTTGGACGGTCTTTGAGGCTTCGGGCAGGAGCCATTCTTCGAGGGACTCCGGTGTAACCGAAATACAAGGCGCTTTGAGGCGCAGGTTGATATTCGTGGATATGGTTGCGCCCTCAGCCAGAACAACATTTTCCACCCGCTGATCAACGTAACCTGCCGGCGCTACAATTTCAACGTCATAGGTGCCGGCAACCAAAGCCCAGTTGTAGGATCCATTCGCCAGGGTGGAAGTAGAGCCGACCCGAGTGTTTTCCTGATCGTAAATATTCACCGTGACGTTTTTCAGGGGGGCAGGGTTCACATCGCAAGCTTCCATGCCGTTCACCGTGCCATTCAGGGAGCCAAAGTTGGCGGGAGCCTGGAGATGCAGGATGATGGGAATATTGGCGTAAGAATAGGGGGTGTCATGCTGCTTGACCTTGAGTTCAGCCATGTAATTACCAGGCTGCATCAGGCTGGACGGGTCGAAGGTAACCGCAATATCCGTTGAACCACTGGCTGCAATCGAGCCGCTCGCCGGGGCAATGGAGAGCCACGGCACATCCGACACATCGCCGGTAGCAAAGGCAAAGCTGTCCACGTTAGCGCCGCCGGGGAATGCCCCCACCAACGTGCTGGCGCCCGTTGTCATGTCAATGACGCGCAGTTCACTAGAGCTCACGTAGTTACTGGACGTATTGGCTGCCCAGTACAGAATACCGGTTGTTTCTTCGTAGTCCATGCCCTGGGCATGGTTGGCGTTGGCGCCTAAGGACCCAACCTGGGTGATGGTCATGGTCTCCGGATCCACCTTAAAGAGGTTATCGGTGACAATATCCACAATGTAAATCATGTTGTCAGCGGTGTTGTAAGCCAGGTCAATACCACAGTTCACACCCGGGAGGGGGCCCAGGTCGGTGGTGGCGCCGTTCGCTACGTCCACCATCACCAGATTGCTGGAAGAACAGTCGGTGGTCAGACCGTACAATTCAGCAGCGGGGGTGCCTGTCAGTCCAGAGAATTTTTGGCCGCTAACTGGTGGAGTCGTTTTGCCAACCAGCGTAGACGCGGCTGTATTTATGTCCAAAGCGTACAGGTTGTTGTCCTTGTCGTTAATCACATAGAGTTTGGAAAAATCTCCGCCAGTAAAGTCGCCGGAATAATAATCACTACCAGCCACCGAGCCAACCACAGTCCAGGTGCCCGGCGCCGCTGAATCAGGGATGGAAACCAGGTTGTCACCGTCGATATCGACGGCAAAAGCGGCTTTGCCGGCAAGCAGGCCGTTGAAGAGGCCATAGGCCGATGGCACGGGAGTTGCAGCAGTTTCAGGGGCGCGCGCCATGGAAACCGGGCGGGAATCCTCAGGCAATGCGCCTGTGAAGGCCGGGATGGAGAGCGGAGTCGGCGCGAAACCTTTTTCCTTCTCAGCCAGTTCGTAGGTCGCATCAATCAGGCCTGAATTGATAATCTTGAGCGTCTCGGTCTCTTGAGAATCACCCATCGTCATGGTGTGTTCGAGAGCCGTCGGGTTAAATCTCAACCTGCCTGCATTCAGAAAGAAATCGTGCCGGGTGACCGCATCCGCAACCACCGTAACGGTCGCTATGTCATTGGCGTACCTGGCGTAGGCAGCCGTGAAATCCATTTCTTCCGGATTGTTCGCGGCGGGTTGGAAGACCCAGTAGAGGCCTGCATTATCCGAATCGCCTTCCAGTTCAAAGGTCGTAGTCTCGACGGTGGGACTGTTCACAACGGAGCCGACCAAAACTTCATCCGTGATGTTGTCGAAGACGTAACCGGCAACCACACCACCAGGAACGGCGATGCAGGGGGACGTTGGAATCTCAAAGGGTTCGGCAACCGTCACGGCCACATCATCGATATACCAACCCGCATACTTGCCCGAGCTGTCGCTTGAGAAATGGAAGCGGAATTGGAAGTCGCTCACAGCATACGCGGCATCCAGTTGGATGCTCTTCAGCAACCAGGGTGAAACATCATAGATACTGCCAGACATGTTGATCCAGTGGGCGCCGCCATCTTTGGTCACTTCGACTACACCCCGGTCGGTGCCGGATTCAACATCGCTCCACTGCCAGAAAGAAATGGTGGGAGTCAGGCCGGTATAGCTGCTCAGGTCAATCACCGGCGAAATGATATAACTTTCTTCCTTATGATTGTATTGTCCTGTCAGGTTCGTTGCCCAGACATTCGGATCGGAGTGGGCACCGCCAGGCTCAAAGTAGATCGAAGGCGAGCCCCATGCCCAGGAAGAGTTGGTGCCGCCGGAGACAAATCCGCCATTGTCTGTATCAAAGTTGTTGGCAAAGACTGCGGTTGGCTCTGGAAGCGAAACGGAATAGATGCCAATGTCATCGACATACCATCCCGCATACTGATCCTGGCCATCACTCTTGAAGTAGAAGCGGAACTGGAAGTTAGCCACATTGAAAGTGGGATCCAGAGCCACAGTCTGCCGCTGGTAGGCTGTATCTGAGACATTCCCGACTGGGCCCCATACGGGCAACCAGTTAACGCCGCCATCTTTGCTCACATCCAGGCGAGCAGAGTCACCTCCAAGGAAGTTCTTCCAGTCGTTCCACTGGATGACCGGGGCGTTCGTCCCGAAAGAGGTCAAATCGATAATCGGGGAGGTCATCCAGCCGTCCTCGTTGGCATTGTAATCGCCGGCCGGATTGGTGGCAATGCCCTTGGCGCCGCTGTGGCCTTGCCCGGGGCCGCTGGTAAATTTGCCCCAGGCGAAGCTGGTAGTGCCGCCAGGGGTGAAGCCTTCCCCGCTGCTCTCAAAGTTGTAGAAGATGTCATAATCGGGCTGATAACCGGGAGCAGCGCAGGCCGCGCCATCGACCATCAGGTGAATGTCGTGGGTATAAGCAGAACCGGAAGGAGTCACGCTTTCGGTCAGGGTATTGTAACCAGCCGGAACGGCATTGACCACAAAGGTGTAAGTGATCGAGTCCACCAGTTCAATTTCGTAGCGACCGGTGAAGGGATCGGTGTAGATGGTCTGATCAAAGCCGTCGGCGGTGACGTGGATGCTGGCATACAACGGAAAACCGTGTGAGCCAAGCTCTTCAACGCCGCCATCGGTCACAACCCCGGAGACCGTGGACTCACCAAGTTGCGAAGTGGTGAAGTTTTCGATGATGGCTTCATTTTCGTTCAGGACAGCCGGGTCAACAGTTATCCCCGTCTGTTCGAACGTGGCTTGTTGGCCCCTTGCGCTTGCCGGTTGCACCATGCTAAAAACCAGGCAGAACAAGACCAAGATCGACGCTAATACATGATGATTCTTCGTTGGCATTATTAATTTCCTATCATTGAAGTTCGCTAAAGTTTGAGATAACAATGAGAAAACACCATTCAAACAATGAACAATATATCGATCACCTCCTTTCTCCAGATAGACAGACGAAAAGACACCCTCAATAATAACTGTGTTGCCTTCGCGTCGTCCAGGATTTGAGATCAGGTTGTCACAAGTTAACAAACCTGAACGGATGCTTTAGTTTCCGCTAAGTGAGATAGCGGATGAAAACAATCCAGACGCTCGCCGGCTGGCTGGGGACAGATGAAGCCAAAATGGCGATCAACAACCTGGGCGGTTATGATACGCTGGAGACCGGCGGGGTCGTATGGATTTCTTAATGCCGGATGATCCCGTGCTGCGCGGAAACCATTTCAGCCAGGATCGATAGCGCTATCTCCTCTGGCAGCACAGCGCCAATATTCATGCCAATGGGGGCGCGCAGCCGTTGCAGCTGCTCCTCAGAAACCCCCAAATCATGTAATGCAGCAAGGCGTTGGGGGAGTTTTTTTCGTGTGCCCAGAACGCCCACATAACATGCCGGGCTTGAAAGAGCGACCTGGAGCGCAGGATTATCGAGTTTTTCATCATGGCTGATCACGGCGATACAGGCGCCTTCGTCGAGGCGAAGTTTTTGCAGGGCGGTGGAGGGCCATTCAAGGATCAGTTCGTCCACATGCGGGAAACGCTCGCGTGTGGCAAACGCCTTGCGGGGATCGATCACAATGGTGTAAAAGCCCAACGTTTTCGCCAGGGTCACCAGCGGGATCGCAAT
>CAZMMI010000179.1:0-3655 GCA_964567255.1 uncultured Anaerolinea sp. | reverse complement strand
GCCACCAACTGATTTTCATCCAAACACTTAACCAGTTCCGGATAAATAGCGCTCCAGCCAGGAGAGTCCAGCGTCTCGACAAACACGTCCAGTGTGCCGCCGCAGCTCAATCCCACTTCCCATGGCGATTCTTCGTCCGGTACGCCGTAATGAAGCAGTTTCGGGTTCAGGTTCTGGATGACATCCAACGCTTCTTCGTAAACGGCCCCTTCAATGCACCCACCTGTAACCGAACCGGCGATTTTCTGACCTTCGGTCACAGCCATCTTGGCTCCCAACGGGCGGAGTGAAGCGCCTGCTTTTTTCACATTGGTTGCGATGGCGACTGGCTTGCCTTCTTTCTTCCAGTCTTTAATTTCCGCGATCACGTCACGCATGAATACCTCCAAACACTATTGTTTTACGCAGCGGAGCTTCTCTTGTCAATAATTTCTCGCTTGCGCAAACTGCCTGCTTCGTTGGGAGTGTGCCGGCAGTGGACGATCATATCGATATCTTTTATACACGGAATGGAGCGAAGCGCCTGCTCGACCAGATCCGCTTTAACCTCGTCCGTGAGCATTTGCGTTTCGACTTCCAGGACTGGTTGATTTCTCTTCCCTGTGACGGTGACCGTGAAATTCAACAAGCCGGGGATGGGAAATAGCGCTTCATCAAGATCGGGCTGGCGCAAGAGTGTATTGTCCAACGCAACAAAACCATCATACCGCCCGCTGACCGTTTCCATCCGTTTCAGGATCGTCCCGCAGGAGCATTGTCCGGGGATGAAGCGGCTCCGGTCCCCCATGCGATAGCGAATTAACGGCATTCCGCTGCGGGTGAGCGTGCTGACCACGACTTCACCATGCTCGCCATCCTCCGCCGGATTCCCTGTGTGAGGATGGATGATCTCAAAGTAAAGGTCGGCTTCGCGCAAATGGTATCCATCGTGAGCCTCACACTCTACCCCGCCCCCCAGACCGATCTCTGTCGTCCCGTAGTGATTGAACACCTCACATCCCCAAATCTCTTCCAGAACGTGGACGATTGCTTTGGGAACGTAATCGGTGGAGAGCAGCACGGTGCGCGGTTTGTGCCGCTGCGGCTGCCAACGCCGGGCCAGGCCAAGCACCTGGGTGGGTGAACCGACCAGGCAGTCCGCCTTTCTCTGGTCGATCGCATCCAGCGCATCGAATGGATCCCGTACGGGACCATAGGGAATAGGCTCTCTCTCCTGGCGCAGTAGCCCTAAGCGCAGCAGATCGCCGACACTGCCAGGGGTCTCGCCTGGCAGCAGAATCAGCACCCGGTCGCCAGGGCGGGTAAGCGTAGACATCCCGACGCCAAAGAAGTCGATCGTTAATTGCTGGTCTTCCGCTGTAAAAAATAATCGTTTGGGAGTTCCTGTGGTCCCAGAGGTTTGCAAAGTTACCACGCGTTGGATTCGGTCTTGTGAAACACAGACAAATTGGAGCGGCCCGCTGCGAACATCCTCCGGTGTGGTGAAGGGGAATTTGTGAAAATCTTCCAGGCTTCGAACATTTTCCGGCATCCCGGATAGCAGCTTGCGGTAGAAGGAGCTTTTTGCTCGCGCAAGGGCCAGCGTGTCATTCAACCTGCGGAGTTGCCATGCATCGATAGCCTGCCGGGTAAATTCCGGCGGGCTGGCTCCAATTTTTTGGCGGATCCAGGCGTCAAGCGGTGTGATCATCATGCTGGCCACGATAGATAGACCGCCCTTGTCGGTCCGTCAGGTTGTAGGCACAGAAAGGAACCAGTCTTCCATCAGGGCTGGCAACATGGATGCAGCAGTCACGCAAGCGCTCCAGGTCGAGGGTCCAGGCATCCTGGAATGCCATTCCTGAAATGCAAAAGGTGTGCGTGCGTTTTCTTTCCAAAAAGACGTCCAGATCATCCAGCCTGGGTCTGCGGTTCAGAACGGAATGCTCACGCCCGGAGTCCGGCGCCGACCAGTTGGCGGACACGAACTTGCGCGCCCGCGCCGCGCCTTCCGCTGCGACGATGGGCTTGCAATCACAGGTCGGTTCTTTGAAATGGGAAATAGGTTTGAGCGAACCGTCCGGCATGAGGACAAAATTTCCGTGAAATGAGCACAGCGCATTTTCGCAGCCGGGCGGGCAAAATGCTTCGGCGGCGATCATGCCGCCACTTTGCGTTTCGATTTCTCGAATCACTTCTGGGATGGTAATGCGCGCGCCCTCATCCGGGTCGCCCGGATACCGCCCAAAGTAGGTGATCGGCTGGAAATGCACGCCGCGAACAACCGGCATGTTCGCCAAAGCCAGGCGGAGAATGTTCCCGATATCACCGGTGTTGACGCTCGGGATGAGGGTGGGCACGAGCACCACGCCCACCTCCTGCTCGATGCAGTTATCAATGGCCTGCATTTTTGTGGAAAGCAATTCTCTTCCGCGAATCCGCCGGTAAATGGCATCGTCTGTGCCGTCGAACTGGAGAAAGACGGTGTTGAGTCCGGCAGACTTGAGGGCGGCCAGATAGCCGGGATCGCGGGCAAGACGCAGCCCATTGGTGTTCACCTGAAAGAAGCTGAAGCCATAACCGCGCCCCATGCGGATTATTTCGGGAAGATCATCGCGCAAGCAGGGTTCGCCCCCCGAAAGTTGGATATTAAACGGACCTCCAGAAGCCAGCAGGCGTTCATACCAGGCGGATACCTGGGATAGCGTCCAATCTTCCGCGCCCGGACCCCCGGAATCGGCAAAGCAGATCGGGCAGCCCAGGTCGCAGCGCTGCGTCACTTCCAGCAGCACGGAACAGGTGTGCTGGCGGTGGTCACCGCATAAGCCGCAGTCATAAGGGCAGCCGTGCTTGACGGCAGTGGTTGGGTTTTGTGGAAAGGAGGGGGTCTTTGGCCGCGCCCAAGACGGGTAGCTGGGTTTCCCGCGCCAGAGGATCGTCCGGAAAGCGCCGTGCTGCGGGCAGGTTTTCTCCAAGAAGACATCTTCGCCTTCGCAAATCCTCGTCGCAGAGATGCGCGCCAGGCATTCCGGGCAGACGCTCTCGGTGGAAGAAAGTATCTCCCTCATTCATCCAGCCCTGAGAGATCAAAACCGTTTTCGACCAGCAGCTCTTTGACCTTTTGGAAAACTCCGGCTACCATCAGCGGGCAGCGTTTGACCTGATTCTGACTGTCGCCCGAGAGGATTTCTTCGCAGCGAATACCGCCAAACGGTTGGCCGTATTCGGATTTGAACCATTTCACCAGATCTTCGTTCATGAAGATTAAGCGCGGGTCTTCCTCTTGTTCTGGCGTCCCTTTGCCGGAATAGAGGCCAAGCAGACAGGCGCCCCCGGTCAATGCGCCGCACAGTTCGCCCGAGAATCCCAACCCACCGGCTAAACCATGCATCGCCCGGATCAATTCAGGGTTGGTTTTCCCTTGCATTTCCAATCCCAGGATCAAGATGATCTGGCTGCAGAAAAACCCCTGTTGTCTTAGCTCTCTTATGCGCTCCATATCTTCCATGTTCACCTCAAAGTATTACAGTCAGCTATGCGAGTTTTGGGCAACCAGGGAATAGTAGCCCAGTTTCGCGCGGCTGGCCGCAATCAACACATCGAAGGGGTCTACCTCAGCCGCCGTTGTGAGAGAGCACACAGGAAATTCTTTCAGACTTTCCGAGCAGTCCTGCCA
>CAZMMI010000178.1:0-8804 GCA_964567255.1 uncultured Anaerolinea sp. | reverse complement strand
GCACAAGGCGGGGGGCAACCCGCGGCACAGCTACCGCTGCGTGCGGGAGCCGTAGGGGGATTTCGGGTTATAATTTTGGAGAGAAAGGGGAAAAGTTGGATTTCGGGCAGTTGACAGGGTGCCAGAAAATGATCTAACCTTTTCTTGCTTAGTAAGACGCCCTCAATCCACACTTGCTTCTCGTCCGATCCTCAACCTACGACCATTTCATTAACAAGTCCTTCGTTTGTTTGGGCCCCGAGTTAGTCGTTGTTACTTGTTAAATTCATATACGGTATAGTCGGAGATATTTCTATGGATCCTCACGTATGGGAACAGTTTCATGACCACATAATTGGAAATGTTACCGTTGATTGGTTAAGCGGGAAAATTTGTATCTCTATCAGGCGGGAAAAACGGTGGGAAGTTGAATTGCTGAATTTCCGGAATATGTCCGTTTCCCGACAATTATCTTGGGGGATGAGTCAATATATCAATAGTATAAAAAGCCATAAGAACACCAATAATTATTGGGAGATAGAGATCGAGCTACAAAGTGGAGATGTTTTTAAATTTGAAACGGAGCAGGTGAGGGTAAATCAAATACCCTGGAGTTAGCAAATTTTTGGGGCTGGGTGCCGCCAAATTTTCGCGCAGCCTCCCGCTGACCCACGGAATAAGACACAAGCCCCATGATATAATTTATTAATTTTCAATGAAGGCCGCTCCAACCTCTTTCAACTTGTTGCGAAAACCAGCTGAATTGTTCCTTTTGCTTGGTTTGCTGTTTGGTATTGCCGGGGCTGTTTACATTCCGTATGGCGCCGGTTTTGATGAGGAACAACATCAGGCACGCATCTATGAACTGTCGAGCTTCGCCTGGCTGCCAAACACTACTTCGGATGGTGGCGCCCTCGTTCCCCCTCAAATTCTTTCGCTTTCCTATCAACGGCGCTACTTTCTGGAACCGGCCTATGATCTGCTCCAGGATAAGTTTTTTGAGCGCAACGATCAAGACAACCTGATATTCCTAACCTCCCGCTCTATTTACAACCCGGCGATTTTCCTTCCACAAGCGCTTATCGCCCATTGGCTCTGGCAGAAATATGACTATCCCTTCATTCCAGTGGTCATTCTATGCCGCCTGGCCGGGCTGGTTATGTACCTGGCGGGGATCTATCTTGCTCTTCGCGTGATTCCAGTAGGCAAGTGGGTGTTGGCTACCCTGGCCCTGGCGCCTATGGCCCTGTTCCAGGCAGCCACCCTCAATGCTGACGGTTTCACGAACGCAGCTTCCTTTTTGTTCATAGCCTTTGGTGTCGAGTTCTTGCTCAACCCCAATCAGCCCCGCCGCTCCTGGAAGATATGGGGACTAGCCGTGAGCCTGCTTCTTCTGGGCGTGGCCAAAGCCGGCGGAATGCTGCTGCTACCCTTGTTGATTTTCTTGCCCTATCGACGCTTTCCCTCCAAAGCGTGGAAGTGGATCATTCTCGCCGCGGTGTTGATATCTATCGGGTTTAACGTGGGTTGGGAACAGATCGCGATTCCTTCCTCGCACTACGGTACCGAGGGACAGCAAAGCTTCGGAAAGCAGCTCGGCATCATTGGCGCTGATTTTTTTGAATTCACTCGCGCATTCGTACTCGAAAACACCACCTACATGGAAACTTACTACCGCCACTGGGTAGCTTCTTACGGTCATTGGGTTGGAATCGTGCCGGAGGCTATTTACTGGCTCTTCCCGCTGCTGCTGCTTGCGGCGCTGCTATCAGAACCGCGCCGCGAGGATTTCACGCGCAATCAGCGGTTAATTCTCGCCGGCGTGTCGCTGTTCTCTGGGTTGCTCACCGCATTGTTCTTCTTTGGCCTGCTTTACAATCCTGGGCAGGTCGGATCATTTGGCAGACAAGGGCGGTATTTTATTGTAACCATGCCCTTGCTGCTTATCGCCTTTTCTGGCGTTGTCAATCTCCCTGCCCGCCTGAATCAGTTTGGGCGCGGTCTGACAGTCTTCTTGCTTGTGCTCGTGCTTGGACTATACAGTTTCGGCTTATACGCTACCTATTACACTTACTGCGACTCAACCTACTACACCCTTACTAGCTGTGTCCAACCTTCATATAAACATATCGACCTTGATTCTGCTCCCACCGCTGATGTACATTCAACTACTGTCATCACCCAGACTTTTTCCAGCGTGTGCGGGGCGGTAGAGGGGATTCGCGTGCGTGCCCTGGATATCCCGGCGGGAATAGATGGCACGATTAGTATCTCGCTGCTCGACCTTAATGGGGCGCCGCTGGCCTCGATGGAAATTCCAACCGCCTCGATCCGCTCCCGTGAATGGATCGAACTACGCATGACCAATGCAGCAAAGCGCGTTGGAGGCCCTTATCAGATTCGGATTACCAGCCCTGATATTGATCCAGCCCGGCCATTCCCACTGTTGGCTGCAACAAGCAACCAATATCGAGACGGCAGTTTGCTGATTGGAAACGTTGAACAAGAAAATGACTTGATTTTCAAGTACATCTGCGCGCCAGCCTGGAAAAGATTAGGTCAGTGAGCGCAATCTATATACGCCACTGATGACCGAATGGAGCGAGAAAGCCTGTAATCGCGCAGCGCCGGTTCGAGCAGAAGACGAATGCCTTTTGCGCGTTTTTTTGCCCAGATTTCGAGCTGGTGACGGATAACAGAAATTCAGAGGAATTGCTCAGAGCGTGGGGACTTTTCACCTCTAGCCGGGTAGCTACCGTTTGGATATAATAGCCCGGGAAATGATAGAAAATATTTTCTGATTGGGAGGGATGAACGATGGAATACATGGTGAAGGACATACCGATCTACTACGAAATCCACGGCTCGGGGATGCCGGTGGTGATGATCCACGGGTGGAGCCCGGATCACCGCCTGATGAAAGGCTGCCTGGAACCGGCCTTTGAGCAACTGGATCAACCCTGGCAGCGCATCTACTTTGACCTGCCGGGGATGGGCAAGACTCCGGGGCGGCCCTGGATCGACGGTTCGGATGCCATGTTGAGCGTGGTGCTGGAGTTCATCGACGGGATTCTGCCGGGGCAGCATTTCCTGGTGGCAGGGGAGTCCTACGGCGGTTATCTGGCCAGGGGCGTGCTCAAGGCGCGTGAGGCGCTGGTGGAGGGGCTGCTGCTGATCTGCCCGGTGGCCAGCCAGGAAACTCTGCGCGACCATTTGCCGCCTTTCCAGGTGCTGGAAAAAGACGCGGCCTTTGTCGACAGCCTGACCGAAGAGGAACGCCGTTACTTTACCGGCATCACCGTGGTGCAGACCCGGCCGGTGTGGGAGAAGTTCGCCAGCGATGTGCTGCCGGGGTTGAAAGCCGCCGATTACGACTTCCTTGAGCACAGCCTGAGCCGGCATGTGCCCTACGCAGAGGACGTGGACCGGGTGGAGCAGCCTTACCGCCAACCGGCGCTGATGGTCATGGGGCGGCAGGATTCACTGGTTGGGTACCGCGACCATTGGGAGTTGATCGAGAATTTCCCGCGAGCTTCCTTTGTGATTCTGGACAAAGCCGGGCACAACATGCAGATCGAGCAGGAGGGGCTGTTCCACGCATTGGTGGTAGAATGGCTGGAGCGCGTGCGGGCAGAAATGAAATAAAGCCTGGACGGCGGAAATTCCACAGGAGAATACGAAAATGAATATCCAAGATGCGCAGCGCGAACTGCGCCAGGCCTACATGGGCGGGTTTGTGGGACAGTTGGTGGCGGCGGTGATTTGGGCGCTGGCCGCCGCGTTGGGCACGTGGGTTTCGGAGGGCGCGGGCATGGCGGCGCTGTTTTTTGTCAGCATGTTCTTGTTCCCCATCACCCAGTTGATCTTCCGCTTGATGGGGCGCTCGACCAAATTGAGCCCCGGCAACACGCTGGACCAACTGGCCATGCAAATTGCCTTCACGGTGCCAATTGGTTTCATCCTGGTTGGAGCGGCCACCCTGCATCAACAGCATTGGTTCTTCCCGGCGGCGATGATTATCGTCGGGGCGCATTACCTGCCGTTCATCTTCCTATATGGCATGTGGCAGTTTGGCGCGCTGGCGGGCGTGCTCATCTTTACCGGCACGGGCCTGGGTCTGTATGGGCCGCAGGTGTTCAGCCTGGGCGGGTGGATCAGCGTGGTGGTGTTCGCCGTGTTTGCCTTTGTCGCGTTGAGCGTGGTGCGCAAAGAAGCTCGCGGAGACTAATTTCGCGGGACTAAAGTCCCTGCTCAGATCACAGAAGCCCTTCGGGCTGGAGATGTCCAGCCTCAGAAGGGCTTCTGTGTGTTGAGACAGTGTTTTATATCTACACCACTTGAATAACCACCTTCCCGCGGGCGTGGCCCTGGCGGAGATAATCGAAGGCCGCCGGGGCTTGTTCGAGGGGGTAGGTGTGGTCGATGACGGCTTTGAGCTTGCCCTCCGCGACCAGTCGGATGATCTCGTCCAGTTCATTGGCGTTGGGTTTGGCTGCCAGGAAGCGCATTTTGCGGCTCCCCAGGGACATGAACGATCCCAGGATCATGGTCTTGAGGACTTGCGCCAGGCCGCCGCCGACCAGGACGAAGACGCCTTTGGGGGCCAGCATGCGCTGGTAGTCGCGCAGCGGGCGGCTGCCGTTGACGCCCAGAACCAGGTCGAAGGTTTGGCCGCTTTGGGTGATGTCCTCTTGGGTGTAATCAATGACACGGTCGGCGCCGAGCGCGCAAACCAGCTCGGTGTTGTGGGGGCCGCACACGGCGGTCACCTGGGCGCCGAAATGTTTGGCGAGCTGCACGGCAAAGGTGCCCACCCCGCCGCCCGCGCCGTAGACCAAGACCTTCATGCCCGGCTGGATCTTGCCAATGGTGCGCAAGCCCTGTAAAGCTGTCAGCGCGGCCATGGGAACGGCTGCGGCCTGATCGAAGGGCACCCTGGCGGGTTTGAGAGCCAGGAGTTTCTCGGGGGCTGCCACAAACTCGGCCAGGCCGCCAAAGCTGGACGCGGATAGGTCGCCGAAGACAGCATCGCCCACCTTGAAACGGTGAGTGTTCGGCCCGACGGCTTCAACCACCCCGGCCACATCGGCCCCAAAGATTTTGTGCTTGGGGATGATGCCCATCGACATGGAGCGGTAGTCGGCGGCGTTGAGGGAGACGGCGTGGACTTTGACCAGCACTTCACCGTCTTGCGGGACGGGTTTCTCTACCTCGCGCAGCGCCAGAACAGCGGCGGCATTGCTTTTGTTGTAAAGAATCGCTTTCATTGGAGACCTCAACTGGGAGAAGGTATTATGCAGCCGCGAGAGCGGATTTTGCTAAAGGGTTGAAGCCCTTGACCAGCAGCCAGACGGCCAAGACCATTTCCTGCACAGCCAGCGGGCCGATCAAGAAGCCGATGGATGTGTCCACCGAAAAAGCAGGATGGGCAGGGCTGAGCAGGCTGACGAAGGGGGCAACGAAGTACAGGATGGAACCGGCCAGACCCCAACCTGACAACCAGCGGGGGATGATCCGCATTTGGAAGAGCAGGAAGTTGATCATGATCGAGCCGATGCTGAAAACGATTGCCAGGAGCAGTTCAATCCAATCGCCTGCTGAAAACAGAAGGCTTGCCAGGGTTCGCAGGCTAACCATCTCGGCTGCCCCTGCGCCCGCAGAACCTTGCTGCCCGACTGAGAGGAGCAGCAACCAACAAATGACCATCAGTACATAGGCGATGGCTTCGAGTACGCCTCGGAACACGATGGCACCGATGGCCAGGATTTCATTTTGTTTTCTCAATACCGGGAACAATACCACCGGCACCATTGCCAGGGGCAGCCCCATGACCAGGATCAGGATGGCGCCGGTGATCCACTGCGTTTCATGGGCGGCGACAGTTTGCAGGTCGTCCCCTGTCAGCAGGGGTTGGGTGAAGGCCATGCTGAGGATTCCGGCGATGGTGCCGACGAGGAAAAGAATACCAACGGTTACAGAAATTTTGCGGTACGGTTTCATGATAATTGCCTACTTTCAAATCTTAATTTGTCTACGGATCATTGTCGAGGGCTGGGCACTTACTCGCCCTTGAGTTCACATTGGAAGACTTCGCCGATGCCCACCCCAAAGACGTCGGCAATGCGGAAGGCCAGCTCGAGCGTAGGGGAGTACTTGCCGGCTTCGATGGCGATGATGGTTTGGCGGGACACGCCCACTTTTTCGGCCAGGTCTTGCTGGGTCATTTCGTTGGCGAAGAAGCGCAGCTTGCGGATGTTGTTGGAGATTTCAAATTTCTTTACCATATCAGGCGCCCCTTCTGTAGAAGTACAGTTGCCCGAAACCTTCCAAAATCGAGCCAGCCGAGAAGGATAGGTACAGGATATTGAGCATGACCACGGGCGAGTAGTTGAAGACCAGGGAGAGCAGCGCGGCGACAAAGCCGATCCCGGCGATGGCGAAGCCAACGCGCTGGGATTTGAGTTCGATTTGCCGATCCCTTTCGTCTTCGACCATCTCGAGGTTGATCGAGCGTTCGATTTCCTTGTCATCGCTATCCATGTTTTGGATCTTGGTTTGCACAGCCAGCGAGATAGAGAGGAGGATGTGGAAGACAATCTGGATGATGATGGTTGCGACGATGCCGATGCCGATGAAGATGAGCATGGCGCTGGCCCAGGGCTTCAAATCGCCGGGGGGCAGGGCGGCCAAACGGGTGGGATTGAAGGCGTAGATGCAATAGGCGGCGAGGATCAAAATTCCAGAGAAGATGCTGGCGAGGGTACGTTTTTCCTGGTAGGACATGATATTTTTGTTTCCTTTCTCTTGTAAACTCAGATACACATATAGTATCAGAAAGTTTACTTAGTGTCAAGTGTTTTTTACATTGTGTCTGTTTTAATTTACTATAAACTGCGCAATGGTGAGGTTGTCAGTTGCAGCCGGCGCGACCTCTGTGATGGGCATGCTCCGCGATCCCGGGAGAAGGGGGGTAAAACCAGTCATGAATATCAAAACCCCAGGGGGCGGAGTGAAACGTGTATAATTTGGATTGACTAAAGATGGAAGGAGGGCAGAAATGGATTTCTGTTTTAAAATAGATGATTTGTCCGATCCCCGAATTACTAGGTTTTTGGAAGAACATCTGGATGACATGCGGGCCACCACGCCGCCCGAGAGCATCCATGCGCTGGATTTGGAAAAGCTGAAACAGCCCGAGATCATTTTTTGGTCGGTGTGGCAGGGCGAGGAACTGGCGGGCTGCGGGGCGTTGAAACGATTGAGCGATACCCACGCCGAGCTGAAATCGATGCGCACGGCGCGCAGCTTTCGCGGGAGGGGTCTTGGAACGCTGATCCTGGAGTATATTCTGCGCGAGGCACGAACCAGGGGCTTCCAGCGGGTGAGCCTGGAGACGGGCTCGATGGATTTCTTTGCCCCGGCGCGGGCACTCTATGCGAAGCATGGGTTTGAGGTATGCAGGCCGTTCGAGGGGTACTGGGACGACCCCAACAGCGTGTTCATGTCTCGAGAAATATAAGCCCATGTGCGTTGAGGCGATTTGGATTTAACCATAGTGCTTGAGAACGGAGGTTTTACATGGCTCGTTTGATCTACTCGGCAATAAGCTCCCTGGACGGATATATCGAGGACTCGGATGGCAGTTTTGATTGGGCTGTGCCCGACGAGGAGGTGCACCAGTTTATTAATAACCTCGAACGTACGGTGGGCACCTATCTTTTCGGGCGGCGAATGTATGAGACGATGGTTGCCTGGGAGACCGATCCCAGCCTGGCGGCTGAGTCCCCGATCACGCGCGACTACGCGGAGATTTGGCAGACCGTTGACAAGATCGTGTACTCCAGGACGTTACAAGAGGTTGTGACCCGCAAAACGAAGATCGAGCGCAACTTCGATGCGCAGGCGGTTCGACAACTGAAAGCGGCTGCCGGACGGGATATATCCATTGGAGGCCCCGAGTTGGCCGCCCACGCTTTTCGAGCCGGGCTGGTTGACGAATGCCAGTTGTTCCTTGTGCCCGTCCTGGTGGGAGGCGGAAAACCCGCCCTGCCGCAGCAGGTCCGCCTGGAACTGACTCTTTTGGAGGAGCGCCGCTTTGGCAACGGCATGGTTTTCCTACGGTATCAAGTCGGGCAGGGAAGCGTACGATAACGGTTCAATTCAACCTTGTTCTGTCTATTGGCAATACAGGGAAAATGGTTCATCAGGCAACGGGAAAGGAGACCGCGATGCGAAAACTAATCGTCAGTAACTTTGTCACGCTAGATGGTTTTTATGAAGACAAGAACAAGGGCATCGACTCGCTCTTCGAATTCAACCATCCTGACTATGCAGGAGACGACAGCTATGATTACTACAACGCCGAACGGTTGAGCAGCGCGGATTTCTTGCTCTTCAGCCGGACGGCTTTCTTGGGGAACCGGGACTATTGGACGCAGGTGCCGGGCGACCCCAAGGCGTCGGCGATCCGCAAGGAGCTTGCCAGGTTGATGGGGGCGATCGAGAAGATCGTCATCACCGACAAGCTCTCGCCTGGCGATCTGGCGCCCTGGGAGAACACGCGAATCATCTCGAGGGAGGCTGCCTATCGCGAGATTGCCGCGCTGAAGCAACAGCCTGGTAAGGAAATCCTGGTGCTGCTGAGCCGCCTGTTGTGGAACGATCTGCTGGCGCATGGGCTGGTCGACGAACTACACCTGACCTTCTTCCCGCTGATCGCCGGAGGGGGCTCGCCGATTTTCGAAGGTCGTCCGCCGGTGGCGCTCAAGCTCATCCAGACGCGCACATGGGAAGGTTCGGGCAACTTGCTGGCGGTGTATCAGGTG
>CAZMMI010000177.1:5531-8809 GCA_964567255.1 uncultured Anaerolinea sp. | reverse complement strand
TAGGTGTACGCCCACAACCCCATGTCCGCGTCGTCCAGGCTCAGTTTGCGCCCGGCCAGGTCGTAGGTGATATCCGTGGAACTGCCAGTCGCATAGACGACCCCGTTCTCGGTGGTCGTGGTCAGCCCATCCCACAATCGCGCATGCAGCAGGCGCCCGGAAACATCATACTGGTAATACACATACGGAGACAGCGCGCTTTTCACCCAGACCGTGTTTCCCAGGGCGTTCGTGTAGGTCCGGGTAACCTGTGAAACGGAGAGCGAATCCCGGGTAACGATTTGTGTCTGCTCCGTATACGCCAGCCATTGTTCGACCGTGCGGTCTTTTCCGGTACTGTCCCTTTCAACCACCAGCGCGGTTTCGATCCCATACTGGAAGGTCGTCTGTGTGCCGTCCGGGTTGGTGGTCGCCGTAGTTCTCCCTAAGACATCACTGACAGCGGACGTCCAGAACTGCTTGCCCGCCGGCGGCGTGCCGAGGTAGCCCGCTGTGCCCGCGGGAACCGCATAAGGCGCGGTCTGTTTTGTCACCTGCCGCAGGCCATTGCTCTGACTGGCAAAGCCGCTCCACGAATCGACCACAACGTCGCACAAGTCTGTATGCCCGTCCGGTGAAGCGCATGCCCCATCCACGAGAACCTGGTTGGTAGATTGGGTCTGGATCAACTCGCCCAGCCCGTTGTAGAACTTGCGAACCGCGCTGCGCGGAGAGCTCGCTGTTTTTTGGGTCACTTCTGTCCAGAAGGGAGCCGTATCGTGGTAGACGAACGACATCGTCGGCGAGCTGCTGAAATCGCCGGGGCGGATCAAGGATCGGATCCGTCCAAAGGCATCGTAGATCGCATAGGTGACCGCGCCGTTGGGATCGGTTTCGCTGGTGGGAACGCCCAGGCCGTAATCGTACTCCCAGCTCGTGAGCAGGGATACGGTTGGACTTAGGATCAGTTTCTCCCAGAGAGGATAGGCCACGTCTCCATTAGGCTGGGCCTGGCAGCCGGCCGGCTGGTTGGCCCAGCCGTAACAGGTTTCGGCGGTCTGTTCCCCACTGGTGGCCAGAGCCGTGGCCGTGCCCTCGCCGGTAAAGCGCGTAACGCGGATGCGGTTCCCTTTGGAATCGTATGCGTACAGTTCGTCCGAATAGTATTCCTGCGTCCCCTCCATGCGCAGCAGGCTGCGCTTTCCAGTCAGCTTTCCATACTGAGGGGCGGCGGCGTAATTGGTCTTGCCGTCGTACAAGAACCTCGTCGCGCCTGATAATTCGAGGGCATTAGGTGAACAAGATGTGTCTGTGCAAATGTATTCCTCTTGCGAGGCAGGCAGGGCCGTCAGGTAGCGGTCAATTTCGTCCAAGGGCCAATAGCGTGTGCGGGTGGACTTCTCTCCCACCCAGCCGCTTCCATTCCAGGTGAAGAGGGTCGCGCGGGTGAGGTTGCCGAACTGGCGGTTGTTTTGGTCCGCCGCAGCGTATTCGTAGGTTGTCCGCGTTCCCATCCAACGCGAATCCCCCAGCCCTTCGACCGGGTTGACCATGTAGGAGCGTTCTACGCTTTCGATGGGAGCGGTCCAGTAGATTTTCAGATCGTAGAAGTTATCCAGTTTCGTATCTGCAATAGCAGCATAGGTATCGCCGGTCTGTGCGCCGCAGGGGGATGCGGCCCCTTCCATGCAGTATTGCAGATCGACCTGGTAGCGGGTGAAGCTTTCGGTGAACACCTGCCCTTCCGCGTAGGCGTCCAGCCACAGCGAGCCGTTTTTCACTTTTTCTTCGTAGCGCCACGCCTCCGAGGCGAAGCCGGAGAAGCGCTGCTCGCCAAAGCTGTTGGGGTCGTCCATCGACCACAAGCGGGCCAGGAAGCCGTCTTCGGGATCGACGATGACGAGCAGGGTGTACCAGCGCCCCAGCTTGAATTGGCCGTCCGGCAGCAGATTTGCCCCGTCCTGCAAGCCGGCGCCGGTGTTGTAACGTAGTTTTGCCGTTCCTACGCCGACTCCGCTTTCGGTGACGTGTATCCCGAAGAATTTCCCAGATTGGCCTTTGATTCCAATTTCCGCTTCCGCAGTTCCATTGATGATAACGTGCTGCAAACCACCGGGGGCTATATCTTCCATGAACGGTTTGCGCTTGTCCAGACGGATCTGGGCGATGAAGGCTTTCCCTTCCGACAAGGCATATGAAGCGCGGCTCAGAGAGGGTGGATTAGGGTTACCCAAATCGTACAGAGAAAGGGCCGTGTCGAAGTCTTCTCCATAAAAGTAGTTCAATCCAGAAACGGGTGAGGGCAGGCTCCATTGGGAAACATCCACCGTTCCTACTTTAAAACCATTGGCAAAAGTTTGCTGCATCTGTACCGTATGGAAGGCCGTCCCTTTCAAGGCATCGCTTTGCGCGTTCCAGGTCATGGCAGTTAATCCGACAGGGTCGGTCACTTGCGTCAGCGCGTGACCACGGAATTCTCCCATTTTCGGTGCATACAAGGACCCACCCGCCGCCACCGATTGCGAGGTAACCGCATTGTTGTAGGCTGCGTTGTCATAATCATAGGTGTATGTAGAAGTTTTTCCCGTTACTTCATCGGTGACCGTCCGGGAGGACACCCAATAACGGGTGATATTAAGGGCCACTTCGAGAAGACGAATTCTGCTGCCGCCGTTCTCTAATCGCAGATAGGTATTGGTAGGATTGAAATTGGATGGCATAGAGAGCGTATCACTGATCTCGGTCAGCTCAGTGTTTAAATAAATCTGGTCATCTTCCCGGTTATCGTCCGGGTCATCCAATCGAATGTACCCTCCAGACACAGCATCATCTACGAAACCCCAATGAGTGCCCGTCCCATCGCTCCCGGTACTCATACCTCTGATCGCAAATTGGTAATCCGCTCCGGGCTTCACGAGATGCTGAGGAAAACTTTGCACCACAACTGGCCCATCGCCTCCAAGATTCAGATACATATCTCCTTCCCAAAGCTCACAGCTAATTATTCCTCCATCTGGCTCCCATGAAAAAGGAGGATCATTCACTACATTAGGATTACATTCAATACCTGTCCCAAAAAGCCATGTCTTGAAACGCGCTGTTTTATTGACATCATCGAATTGATTTATTCTGTCGTAGATGAATTCAACCTTTCCCCCATAGCCATTTTCCACCTTATTCAAGTGCATCTGGTCAACGTTGTAATAGAACGAGGTCGCGGGCAGGCTAACGCTACCCTCTCCATTTTGTTCCTGAACGCTGATCAGCGTTGACGTTTTGGTGACATCATTCCATTTGAA
>CAZMMI010000177.1:0-5431 GCA_964567255.1 uncultured Anaerolinea sp. | reverse complement strand
CAAGCGTTACCGCTGGTCTTCGCTGTGTAGGCAAACTGGTATATCGTGCCGTCTTTCCCCCACGCTTTCCAGGTATTCACACTGCTGTCAAATTGTACCTTTGTGTAAGTCTGGCTCGCCGTATTATACGTGGTGGTCGATCCATTCACGGCAACCGGGAGGAGTAGCCCACTGATCCCATTGGCTGAAATCGTGAATGTATCGTCACTTACGTCGTCATTCGTTTCGTGCATGTTGCGCGTGATAGCCCCGGTATCCAACGACCATCCCATGCCGACCCAAGATGCTTGTGTGAAAGCGGAGCCCTCGTCAATCACCTGACTGTTGTAACTCAGCTTTACAACCGGTTTCAATCCTCCCGGGCCTGGAAGAACAGGAAAATCCATATCGTATGTTGCCGCCCCGGAAAACCCTGATACCTGGAACGAATCGACGCTGGGTGGAACATAGCCTTGCCAGGAGGCTGCTTTGTAGTCAAAAACGGTCAGGTGATCCGAGTAGGCCGTCAGGCGCTGGTTTTCTTTATCAACCGTTGTAGGCAGGGAGTACCAATCCGAAACCTCTTCGTTGTAATAGAACAGCAGGAAGTCGTCTTCGCTGCCCCCGAATAACAGGTTCTTGTCATAGCTCACCTGGATGGCGATGGGGGATTTGAAGTGATCGACATTCACTCCCGCTTCTTTGTCGACGGCGATGATTTCCAGGGGCGCCCCGCTGAGCGATACGGGCGGTAGCTTATGCGGACTGGGCTTGCGCGCGCTAAACAACAAGTCTTCATCCAACGCTTCTGTGGGGACATCGATTTGCACCTTTCCGTCTACGGAGGAAATTCGGTTGTTCTTCTCCCTGGATGCTTCGCCTATACCGGCATCGATTTGGATGGTTTGGGTGTCAATTTCCTTTCCGTCCACCTGCAGACGAATCGAGAAGTACATGGGGAAGGATGCGGTTTCAGTGATGTCCCAGGAAACTTTGTCTTCCCCAGGTTTTGAGGAAAGAATCAGCGTTTGGTCGCTTGTTACCTGGTCTTTCAATGAGGACTTCGAAGGCACTACGCCTGTCGGGATGGTGAAGACGATTTCCGCTTCGGTGTCTTTGATTTGGGCATATCCGCATATTTTCCAGGAGATCTTGATCGGTTTTCCCGGTATGTAGATCGCGGGCTCCGCGTCAACCTGAAGGTTGACGCGCTCATCACTCACCCGGCAGTGCAAGTCGACCTCCGTTTCAGGCGTTTCTGTAGCGGTCGGCTGTGGTTCTGGCTCTACTGCCGGCGTCTCGGTGGCGGTAGGCTGAGGAGGAAGCTGTTCTACCGGTATCTCGGTAGCGGTTGGGGTGGGTCCAGGGGTCGCAGGTATCTCGCCACCAGGAGGGGGATAGGGATAGGCTTCTTCTAAAGTTGGCGTAGGAGTAGGGGTAGGTTCGTCCAATGCAGACACAACGGGCGGCTGATTGGATCGTTTGACCAGGACGCTGGCGTTGACTCGTGACGGCCCGATGAGGGACGTGATCAATGCGACGACGATGAATAGAGTGATGGTTGGATTCATGATAGCCCCCGCTATGCTTTGGATGGTTGTAAGTCTTATAAATTGTAGCCACCTGAAAGGTGAAATTCAATGATACTATTTGTCATCGAAAGGAAGTGATTTTGGGTAGCCCCCCATTCCACCCGATCTCTCTTATCTGCATGTACAATCCCGTATGCCTACTCGCATCTTCTCCTGCGACGCCGGCCTGGACGGAGAGCGCCCTTTCAAATCGCCAACCTTACTCACTACCCATCCCCACCGGCTGGAATCTACACCCGCTCGCGCGCGGCTCCCCAATCATCGTCCAGACGTGTGTATTCTAAACGCAACGAATTGTTGATTATTCGAGTTTGGTCGCCGGCGGACACGGGGGAGGCAGCCAGGTGGTCTCCAACCAAGGCCGTTGTTCGCTGGCGGTTCGGAAGCCGGCTCACCGCGGAGTCTTGCTGCCCGAATTCGGCTCGCGCGTGCTGGAAGTGCTGCGCCAGCCGATAGAGGACAGGCCGGGCGCCATCAGCCGCGCCCAGGGTTCGCTGACCTTCCCGGCCGATTTCTTGTGAGAGTGCGGTTGCCGGCGGAAATTGAATGATGACGAGGCTAACAACATACTGATCGAGCAACGGGCCATTGTTCCTGGACGAATTGGTTAAGATAATTCGTCACGACCTGAAACATGCCGCTTTTCAGATCGAGCACGAAGTTCGTCGTGCCTCCGTTCACCGTCTGGCTCATGCATTTCTTTCCCCTTTCTTCAATTCTACATCACCCCCTCGATTCCACCGCCCCATTCCCCATATTCATTTACAATCATCCCATGCTCACTCGCATCTTCTCCTGCGATGCCGGCCTGGACTGCGTCATTGTCGAAGTCGAGAGCGAATATAAGCGGCTGGAGGCACATTTTCGGGTCACGTTTTTTCCGCGTAACACCTCAAATTCAGGCCTCTTCCACCTCTGGATGAGTAGTTGCTTTTCCGCATCGTTTGCAGAACAAGCGGTTTTCGAGGATAATGAGGCGGGGGCATCCTTGATCGAAGGAACAAACCATGCACTTTCAACCGGCGCGGATCACCCTGGCCGCGGCGCTGCTGCTGACAGCGGCGCTGGCCCTGGCGGGCAGTTCACCCGCCGCCGGGCAAACCCTCACCCCCGTGGCTTACCTCCCCATCATCTCTCGGGCGCCCACCAACCCCATCCACACCGGTATCGCCACCTACTACAACGCCACCGGCGCAGGCGCATGCGGATTCCCGCCCTCGCCCGGCGACCTGATGGTGACGGCGATTAACGCAGACCCGTGTGGTTTGTAATCCCAATGAATTGCTTATCGTCCGCATCTGGTCGCCGGCGGAGGTGGGGTGACGTTGATATCAGTGCCAGCGCCAGCTCACTGTTGAGTCTTGCTGCCCGAGTTCGGCTCGCGCGTGCTGGAGGTGCTGCGCCATCAGCCGCGCCCAGGGCTCGCTCACCTTGTATTTTGTTCGCTGAAGCCTGACGAGAAAATGCAAGAGGCTGCCGGGATGACAGCCTCTTTGAAATAGCGCCGGGAGTTTGATTGGTAGACTAGAATGCCTGATCGGGCTTCCACACCTTCCACACCTTGCCTGCCAAATCGGGACCAGGCTTGAGGGTGGCGCGACCGGGTTGCCAACCAGAAGGCATAACTTCGCCGGTTTTGACGGTGTGCTGGAAGGCTTGAACCTGACGAATCAGTTCAGAAACGTTGCGACCGACTTCAGGAGTCATGACCTCCATCGCGCGGATGTTGAAATCCGGGTCGATGATAAACCGTCCGCGGATGTCTACACCCGCATCTTCATCGTAGACGCCATAGGCGGTGCCCACGCGCCCACCCCCATCAGAGAGCATCGGGAAGGGAACGCCGCCGTCGACCATCTTGGAGAGTTCTTCTTCTTGCCAAATCTTGTGTGTGAAACGGCTGTCGGTGCTGATCGAGAAAACCTCGACGCCGAGGGCCTTCAATTCTTCGTATTTCACGGCAACTGCCGAGAGTTCGGTCGGTCAGACAAAAGTGAAATCACCGGGATAGAAGCAGATGACGATCCACTTCCCCTTGTAATCAGAAAGTTTAACATTTTTGAACCCACCGTCGAAGTAAGAGCTGAGCTCAAAATCGGGGGCGGGCTTTCCAACGCGTGCTTGAACCATAGATACCTCCTTGACAACCGTGGGGCTTGCCGCAGGGCTTTGCGCTGCGGCTACGATCAGTCCTTTGGACGGCTTAACGCAGCCATCTTGTTTTTCGGCCATAAAACCTCCTGTTGGTCAAAATCCCGGCGCGCATTTCCTCAAATCATGGATGTTTTCGCTGTTGGTACCAACCCGCTTTCTCTACCTGGAAAACGTCGAATTCTGGGATGTAGGGCTTGATATCAAACAACGGTGTACCATCTAGCATGTCTGCTCCGTTAAAGAATATCAAATTTTCCTGTACATTGGTGACGCGTACGATTGATAAACCGATCGGATTGGGTCTCACAGGGTAACGCGTGGCAAACAGCCCATGATTTCGATCGTCCAAAAACGGCTGCACTATCATCGACACCTCTTGGTTGGCCCGATGGAAACCATACAGCAGGTAGATGTGAGAAAATTCACGAAGACCTTCCAGCCCAGCGGTGAATTCGGGATATACTTCCACCTCGCCGGAAAAATTTGAGCGGGCAGATTGGATGGGCATGCCGCTTTTTTCTTGAAATGGCGTGTGAATGATACCAATGGTGTTTATGGTAAAAGTCATCATCTCAATTAGTCATTGGCAATGGTGAGACGGCGCGTTCCCTTCACCTGGGGAAATACGGCGCCTTGTTGAATGGTTAGAGCGGCGGCTTTCTCGTCGATGATCCGTGAGCCAGAAAGAATATGAATTCCGTAATCAAACAGAACGGGCGACAATGGGGTAGAAGGCCCTAGTACGATTACAAGGGATGCAGGGTGGCATAAAGTTAGCAAGGTTTCCATTGTGCGGTTAATGAACGCGGTGCCCGTTATGGCGACAACGTCTGCCTGGGGCAGGAATTGTTGGGCCGTGTCTTCAGGAAAATCATCCCCGAAAGGACGCTTTTCAATGACCCAGCAGTTCTTGGCGATGGTCTTCATGTGATCAACGAAGGGAAAATGACCAATTACAGCAAGGTTCTTGCCAGAACTCTTTTGAGCAATCACTTCAGCGGCGTTAATTTGTTTTGCTTTTGTTTCATCGACTTCGAGCAATGAATTCAAAGCAGCAACGCCTACGCTCGCTTCTAAGAGATTGTCGGAAAGAACCCATTGTGCAAGTTCTTGGGCAGTTTTTTGGTGCAGTTCGCCCGCACCTTGAAGATTGTTATGCCGGTGTGGTCCTGACCCCACAAGTGTAGAGCTCAGTCCAGCGTATTTACTGCTCACCATCGTCCAGTGCACACCAATCAAGACCTGCCGGACTGGGACAGGGGTTGATGGGAGCAAATTAAGCAGGTCGGTTACTATTTTCATTGGTTCTTATACGCCAAAAAGGGCTGAGAGGATAAATACAAACATCGAACCGAGGATGATCCCGGCTGCAGTGTAGTGCTCGTGGCCATATTCGCGGGCGGTGGGAATCAGTTCATCCAGGGTAATAAAGACCATAACACCTCCGGCAAATGCTAGAGCACCAGGGACGAAATTCTTGAAAGAAAACAGGATTGAGCTGGCAATCAACGCGCCGATGGGTTCTGCTAGACCAGAAAGAAGAGCAACCAGAAAAGCGCCTCGGCGGCGGACGCCTCCTTTGCACAGCGGAAGGGCGGTGGCGATTCCCTCGGGGATGTTGTGGAGCAAGATAGCAACGGCGATAAAGAGGCCAAATTGAGGGTTGTACAGGTACCCAGCTCCTACGGCAATACCTTCCGGTAGAT
>CAZMMI010000176.1:6601-8858 GCA_964567255.1 uncultured Anaerolinea sp. | reverse complement strand
GTGTACCCGGTGGGGCGGCTGGACCTGGACTCGGAGGGGCTGCTGCTGCTGACCAACGATGGCCCGCTGGCGCACATCCTGACCTCTCCGCACTTCAACCATCCCAAGACCTACTTCGTCCAGGTGGAAGGGGTGGTGACCGAGGTCGCTTTGCGGCAACTGGAAACCGGCGTGGTCATTCGCGGGATCACCACCCGGCGCTGCGAGGCGTTGATTGTGCCCGAACCCGAGCTTCCGCCGCGCAGCAAGCCGGTCACGCCGCATGGGCCCACCACCTGGCTGCGGCTGGTGCTGCGCGAGGGCAAAAAACGCCAGATTCGCCACATGACCGCTGCAGTGGGATTTCCAACCTTGCGATTGGTGCGTGTAGCGATTGGCTCCCTGGCCCTGGGGGAACTAAAACCGGGGGAATGGCGCGCACTCACCCCGGTTGAAGTGGAAAAGTTGAAGGAATGGCTCAAGCCTACGGCTGGGCGTAAAGCTGGAGGGTCTCCAGGTAATGCTCGGGGATCCCAATATCGAAGCGGCGCCCGTCGATCATCAACCCCTGGAAGCCATCCATCTGGCGCAGGCGGTCGAGGGCGGAAGTGAGCTGGAATTCGCCTCGCTCGCGCAGATTGTTGCGGATGTTGGTTTCGAGCAGGTCGTAGATCTCGGGTTTGATGATGTACTGGCCGAAAACGGTGAGGTACTCGTCTTCGGGGATGTGCGGCACATGCAGGCTGGTGCGGGCGTAATCGAGGGTGGGTTTTTCAGCAAACTCGGTGATGTTGAGGATGCGCTGCTCTTCCACCCAAACACCGTTGACCACGCCAAAGCTGCTGATATCACTTTCCGGGGTGCGCTTGAGGCCCACCACGCTGGTGCCGTACTGATTGTAGGCTTCTACCATCTGGCGGGCGCAGGAGGCCGAGGTGTTAGAACGGTAGATGTGATCGCCGAGCATGAGCAGGAAAGGCTCATCGCCGATGCGCTCGCGGGTGGTGTAGACGGCGTGCCCAAAGCCTTCTTGATTATCTTGCACCAGGAAGGACACGCGCTGGCCCATCTCCAGCAGTTTGCGCGAGTACTCTTTGAAGTGCGGCGGGAGCTTGTTGAAGTTCTCGATAGAAATTTGCGAGTTGAAGAAGGAGCGGAAATCGTTGAGGTCGTCGCGCTGGACGATGATGATGATCTCCTCGATGCCCGCGTCGATGGCTTCTTCCACGATGAGCAGAATGGCCGGTTTGGCGATGCCGTCGCGGTCGATGACCGGGAAGAGCTCTTTCTTGGTGGCTTTGGAGGCAGGGAACAGGCGCGTGCCGAAACCGGCGGCGGGGATGACCGCTTTGCGCACTTTCTGGGTGGGCTTCAGGGTCAGCCGGATGGCCGGCAGGCCCAGGTCTTGTTCGAGGATGTGCACCACCTGCTCCTGGTCTTCCTGCGATCGGCACAGGAACTGCGCGGTGCCGTCACCCTGCGAGCCCACGCCCTTGCAGCCGAAGATGTGGGGCTTGAGCGGTTCGTATTCCAGCACGCGGTGCAAGGCCGGAGCGGTCAACTCTTCGGGGCAGACTGGCGCGGCAAAAGTATCGAACTGGTGCTGGGCTTCCTGCATGATTTCGCCCAGGCGAGGCGCGTCGGCTTTTTGCAAGGACTCGATAGCCCGGTGGATGATGTCTTTGTTGATCGGCCCCAGCAACTTCTGAACGTTTTCTTCCTGCTCGTTGTTGGCGAAGGGGTAGCAGCGATTGAGACGGTTGAGGATTTCCATGGTGTCTTTCTGCGAGAGCAGATCGACCAGGACGAAGTGCATTTCCTTTTCGACGCGCAGTTCTTTGGTGTCCAGGCGGTCGCCGTCAAAGGTCATTAAGACCGGGCGGTTGCCAAAGGCGCAGCCTTGATCCATGCGCCCGCAGCGCGAGGGGGTGGTGATCTCGCCCTGGTAGGCCAATTCCATCTCGCCGCGCACGGTCATTTTGAGGTCGTAGACGCGGTTGAAGGCGCGAGCCGTGAGCACGCAGATGGCCGCACTGGAGGAAAGCCCCTTTTTGATGGGCAGATCGGTTTTGTAGTTGTTGATGACCAGGCCACGGATATGGTAGTTGGTGAGCATCTGGTAGGCTACGCCGGCGGCATAGCTCCAGAATCCGCCCTTCTGGGCCTCTTCGAGCAGGGTTTGCGGCTCCATGCTGATTTCATACGGCCCGACCGCTTCCCCTTCGGGGGTGACGGAAGTGATGATCAGCTTGTTGGGGTGGGGCTCCACCTCGGCGTA
>CAZMMI010000176.1:0-6501 GCA_964567255.1 uncultured Anaerolinea sp. | reverse complement strand
ATTTTATTGGCAAAGAGGTGAATCGTCAACGCCGGATCAAGGAAGGTGGTAAAATGGCGCAGAATTCGGCGAAAAAGGTGACAAATATGATGCGTAAATTGATCTGGCTCATGCTAGTTTTGGCAGTGACATTGAGCGGATGTTCCCGGTCAACGACAATAGACGCGAGCAGTGATCTAAGCACGGCAGGTCCTCTGGCAACCAGTTATCCGGCGGCAGCCGAGGGCGGCTGCCTGCTGCCCCAGACTCCGCCGCCCTACCTGGGGTTGTGGAGTCTGGAGAGTGAAGACGGCCCGCAGATGGTGGTGTTCACCGAAACGAGCTTCTATTGGGTGGTGACCGGCAAGACGGTGAGCGAAGATGGCGGCACACGCGAGCGCTTTGCCGAAATTACTGCCATCGACGTGGAGAAGCAGCAGGTGACGCTGATGACGAAGTGGATCCGCGTGAACGGCAAGATGGTGGGCTATGACAGCCCGCAGGTCTTCTTAACCTACCGCGTGGAGGATGGCAAGTTGAGTTTCGCCACCAGCACGGAGGGTTTCCCGGCGGAGGCTGGCACGGAAGAGTACTTGGCGAAGTGAGCAGGACGCGGGTAAGAAACCTGCGCTACGAGGTTGGGTTTGCTCAGGGCTTGTGTTGGGGGAGGAGGCGGGTAAGAAACCCGCGCTACAGAGTTGGGTTTGCTCAGGGCTTGTGTCGAGGGAAGGGCGCGGGTAAGAAACCTGCGCTACGAGGTTGGGTTTGCTCAGGACTTGTGTCGAGGGAAGGACGCGGGTAAGAAACCCGCGCTACGGGGTTGGGTTTATCCGGGTATGTGTCGGGGTGAGGAGGCAGGCAGGGTTGTCCCGCCTCCAATCAATGATGATTCCCGCCGGTAGAAACGACGAACTTGCGTTAAAATAAACTTCGTGAAGACCTACATCATCCAGCTCGAAAACCACGACGATGTCATATCGGTGCAGGATAAAATGGGGTGGAGCAAAGCTCCCCGCATCCTGCTGGTCTGGCCGCGCCGGGGCAACGTGTTGGGGCGGCAGGTGGATCTTGCGATGGTGCAGCGGCGGGCTTCCAGCCTGGGCGCGCAGTTGGGTGTTGTCACGCGCCAAGAAAACGTGATGGCGTACGCGCAAGAGTTGGGAATCCCAGTGTTCCGCAGTTCTAAGCAAGCGCAGCATGCCCGCTGGCGCAGGCCGCGTGGGCTGGCCCGGCGGCTGGATTGGCGCAAGCGGGGACGCCCCTATGTGCCTCCCGAAGAACTGCGCGCGCAGCGGGCAGCTCTCAAGGCGACGAAAGTCCATCCCTTGTGGCTGCGGTTGGGGGCCTTCACCCTGGGAGCTTTGTCGGTGCTGGCTTTGATGGCTTTCTTCTTGCCTTCAGCCGAGGTGCGCCTGGCTCCGGCTTTAAGCCAACAAGAACTGACTCTGGACGTTTGGGCCGATCCGAATATCCCGGTTGCTAACCCTTCCGGCGGGCTGCCTGCCCGGGAGATCAGCGTGGTGGTGGAGGGCAGCGAACAGGTGCCCAGTTCTGGAACCACGCGCCTGCCGGGACGCAATGCCGATGGCATGGTCTTATTCACCAATTTGACCGCCGCCAGTGTGGACATCCCGATGGAGACGGTGGTGGTCACCCTGGATAACCCCGCGGTACGTTTTGCCACCACGCGCGCGGTGACGCTGGCGCCAGGCTCGGGCAGCACGGCGGAAGCGCCGGTGCGCGCTTTGACGCCGGGCAGCGCGGGCAACGTGGAGGCCGGAGAGGTGCAAGCCCTGGAGGGGAACACCGGTCTTTCGGTGGTGGTGACCAACCTCAAACCCATCGACGGCGGCACCGATCTGAGCGGGCTGGCCCCGACGGCCAAGGATTACGAGGATCTATACGACGAAATGCTGGCCGCTCTCAGCGTTGACGCGGTGGAAGAACTCACCCAGCAGACAGGCGCTGACGGCTCGCTGCTGGCAGAGACACTGCGTGTGGAGCGGGTTCTGGAGGCTGTCCGCGAGCCGGAACCAGGCCAACCCGGCGATTTTGCCCGCCTGAGACTGCGGGTTGAATACACGGGCTGGACCATCCAGCCGGCTGATTTGGAGCAGGTGGCGCAGACGGCCCTGGAAGTGGACCGCCCGCAGGGTTACCAGGTGGTGGACGGGTCATTGGTCATTGAGCAACTTTCTCAGCCGAAAGTTGACGATAATTCGACAGCGCGCTGGCAGGTGAAGGTTTCACGCACGCTGCGCGCTCAGTGGTCGGATGCGCAGATTGCTCAAGCGCTGGCCGGGCGCAGCCGGGGTGGCGCAGCGGAATGGCTGGCGGGCACGTTAGCACTTTCGGAAGCCCCTCAAATTGAGATGATGCCGAACTGGTGGCAGCGCATGCCCTTCCTGGCTTTCCGCATTGGGGTGCAAAGCCGATGAGCGGGCGGGTGCTGGGCGTGGATCCGGGCGATAAGCGCATCGGGCTGGCGGTCAGTGACCCGACCGGCACCATTGCGCGCGGGCTGACGGTGGTGAACCATGTGGCCCGGGCGGTGGACGCGGCCACCATTGCGCAGATTGCCGTCGAGCAAGGCGCGGTGAAAATCATTGTTGGGCAGGCGCTGGACGATGAGGGGCAGGTAGGCCCGGCGGCGCGTAAAGCCGCCCGCCTGGCAGAGGCCATCCGCCTGCAAACCAATTTGCCGGTGGAGATGTGGGATGAGAGCGGCAGCACGCAAACCGCACAGCAAACACGGATCGTCATGGGGGTTTCGCGAAAAAAACGCAGCGGCCATTTGGACGACCTGGCCGCGGCAGTGATTTTGCAGTCTTATTTAGAGGCGCAAAGGGACACCCGATGAGAAGAAAGCAGCCTTCCTGCGCCCGCGTGGCGCTGTTATCCTTCCTGCTTTTGTTATGCCTACTTTCGCTGGCAGTGGTAGCGGGGTTGGGGGCTGCTCCGCGCATGGCCAGCGATCTTTACGGCCCGCCCACCAGCCAACTGAGCATGAATCAACGCCTGGCGCTTTCGGTGCAATTATTGACCCTGGACCGGCAGTACTTGCTCGAGCCGGTCGATCCGAACGGCGAAACAGTGAACTTCACCATTGGGCTGGGCGAGCCGGTGGATGTGGTGGCGCTGCGCCTGGAGGACGCCGGGCTGGTTTGGCGCTCGGAGAGCTTCCGGCGCTTTCTGGTTTACAGCGGCATGGATAAGACCCTGCAGGCGGGGGATTTTCGCTTGAGCCCGCGCATGCCCGCCGTGGAAATTGCCCGCGCGCTGCAAGACGCCACCCCCAGCGAAGTAACCTTCAACATCCTGCCGGGTTGGCGCCTGGAAGAGGTGGCCGCGTCGCTGCCCACCTCGGGCCTCTCGGTGACGCCGGAGCAGTTTCTCTCTCTGGCGCGGCAGGCCCCCGAGGAGCTTTTGCCGCAGGGTTGGCAAGGCAGCCGCAACCTGGAAGGATATTTATTGCCGGGGTCTTACCAGTTCAGCCGCACCGCCCGGCCGGAAGACCTGGTGGCGGGGCTGGCAAAGGCTTTCAAAGACGGCGTGGACGATGACGTTCTGCAAGGCTTTGCCAACCAGGGTCTAAGCCTGGAGCAAGCCGTGATCCTGGCTTCGGTGGTGGAGCGGGAAGCGGTGGTTTCGGACGAGGAGGCCATGATCGCTTCGGTGTTCTACAACCGGTTGGCTGCGGGAATGCGCCTGGAAAGCGATCCGACCGTTCAGTATGCAGTGGGTTGGAATGACTCGCAGGGCACGTGGTGGACCAATCCGCTGTCTGCGAGCGATCTGCAAGCCAACTCGCCGTATAATACATATCAGAACACCGGACTCCCGCCGGGGCCGATTTGCAATCCGGGTCTTTCAGCCCTGCGCGCGGTGGCCTACCCGGCCCAATCGCCGTATTATTACTTCCGGGCGGCCTGTGACGGTTCTGGGCGGCATAACTTCGCCGTCACTTATGAGGAACACCTGGGCAACGCTTGCCCGTAATCAAAACGCAGGAGGAAAAAATGGAAATCTTAGGCGTCGATATTGGCGGTTCAGGCATGAAGGCCGCTCCGGTCAACGTTTTGACGGGTGAAATGGTGGGCGAGCGTTATCGGATTCCCACGCCGGAAGGGGCCAAGCCGGAGGACATGGCCGAGGTGGCCAAACAACTGGTGGAGCATTTCCAGTGGAAGGGCCCCATCGGCATGGGTTTTCCGGCCGTGGTGCGTTTTGGAGTCATGTACACGGCGGCGAATGTGCACGAGAGCTGGATTGGCACGGATGGTGGAAAGTTGTTCAGCGATGCCACCGGCTGCCCGGCGTATATCGCCAACGATGCGGACGTGGCCGGGCTGGCTGAAATGACCTTTGGGGCCGGGCGCGGGCGTTCGAAGGGCGTGGTGATGGTGGTCACCCTGGGCACGGGCCTGGGCACGGCCATTTTTACCGACGGAATCTTGGTGCCGAACACCGAGTTGGGGCATATTGAGATCCGCGGGAAGGACGCCGAGCGGCGCGCTTCGGATGCGGCCCGCCAGCGCAAGGAGATGAGCTGGGATGAATGGGCCGAGAAACTGAGCGAGTATTTTGGCCGGTTGGAGAACCTGTTCTGGCCGGAGCTGTTTATCGTGGGCGGCGGGGTGAGCAAGAGTTGGGAAAAGTTCGCGCCGCTGATGAAGATTCGCACGCCGATGGTACCGGCGCAGATGCTGAACCAGGCGGGCATCGTCGGCGCGGCCATGTACGCCTATCAACACGTGAAATAGAGATTAGCCCAGAACCCTCACCCTGCCCTCTCCCGGAGGGAGAGGGTCAGAGGCTTTTGCTCCCTTCCCCCGTCGGGGGAAGGGTTGGGGATGAGGGCCTTATCCTCCAGCCGAAACTCCGGCGATGCCGCCTTCGGTCAAGCCGCGCAGATCGGCCAGCCCGGCTTCCACCTCGGCAGCCGTCAGCGGGCGATTGGTGTCGCGGTGCAGCAGCTCGCCGCGCTCGGCCTTTTCCACGGCCACCTCGCGGATGGTGACGTTGCGGGCCAGGGCCTCTTTGACCAGGGCCGCGCCCGCCGCGTAGCCGATGATAGGGTTGAGGGCGGTGACGACAATGGCGTTGCGCCCCAGCCAGCCCTCGGCTTTCTCGCGATTGGCCACAATGCCCACCACGCATTTGTCGGTGAAGGCGTTGAGCGAGCCGATCATCACCTGCATGGCCTCAAAAAGGTTGTGGGCGATGATGGGCATCATCACATTCAGCTCCAACTGACCTGCCTGGGCAGCCAGGGTGACGGTGGTGTCGCAGCCCATCACGTGGAACATGGCCATGTTGAGCATTTCGGCCAGCACCGGGTTGACCTTGCCCGGCATGATGCTGGAGCCGGGCTGCACGGGTGGCAGGCGGATTTCGTCCAGGCCGGTGGAAGGGCCGGAGGCCAGCAGGCGGAAGTCGTTGGCCACACGGGTGAGAGTGACCGCCAGAGTGCGCATGGCTCCCGAGAAGGCGGCTACATCGGCCATGGATTGCATGGACTCAAAGAGGTCGTCGGACTCGTAAAACGTCAGCCCGGTGAGCTCGCTCAAGCGGCGCACCATGCGGGCGTGGTATTCGGGGTGGGCGTTGAGGCCCGAGCCGGTGGCGGTGCCGCCAATGCCCAGGCGGCGCACACCCTCGGCGGCCTGGCGGATGCGCTCGCCGTCGCGTTCCACGGCGCGGGCGTAAGCGCCGAACTCCTGGCCCAGGCGCACGGGCACGGCATCCTGCAGGTGGGTGCGACCCGATTTGACGATATCGTCAAATTCGGCGGCCTTGACGCGCAGCTCGGCGGCCAGGTGATCTACTGCCGCGAGCAGTTCATCCAGGCGCCACAGGCAGCCCACGCGGATGGCGGTGGGGATGCAGTCGTTGGTGGACTGCGACATGTTGACGTGGTCGTTGGGGTTGACCTTGTACTTGCCCAGCTCGCCGCCCAGCAGGAGCGTGGCGCGGTTGGCCAACACTTCGTTGGTGTTCATGTTGTGGCTGGTGCCCGCGCCCGCCTGGAACGGATCGACCACAAATTGATCATCCCATTTTCCGTCCATAACTTCGGCGGCAGCGTTGGCGATGGCCCCGGCGCGCTCAGCGTCCAGCAGGCCCAGGTCGCGGTGCACGTCAGCGGCGGCGCGCTTGATGACTGCCATCGACCAGACGAAGGCGCGCCAGGGGCGCAGCCCCGAGATGGGGAAGTTGAGCACGGCGCGTTGGGTTTGCGCGCCGTAAAGGGCCTGGGCGGGCACTTTGACCTCGCCCAACGAGTCTTTTTCCACACGCCATTCACTGTCGGTCATGGAACCCTCTTTTGTAACTATTTTGACAATGTCACTTTAAAATTTCGAGATCTTAGCCCCACCCCCGCCCCTCCCCGCTGGCACAACACTCGCAAAACATAGGTTCAAGGGCGGGGAGGGGAGAAGATTTCGCAAAAGAGAGGGGCTGAAAGCCCCTCTCTTTTGCAGAATTCTTTTCCTCCCCCGGCAAAGCAACTGAGTGATT
>CAZMMI010000175.1:0-8866 GCA_964567255.1 uncultured Anaerolinea sp. | reverse complement strand
AGTCGCACGAAGCGGAGGGCCCGGGCATCTGGCTGGAACCGGGCGCGGCCCAGCGTCTGTGCCTGCTGGCCCGCGCCGGCACGGGCATGGTGGTGGATTGGCAAACCCTTCTCAAAGTCGAATTCAAAGCGCGCAAGCGCAGCTTGTGAACCCTGGAGTTTAGCCTTTTGATATCACAAGCAATTCTGTTCCCTCTCCCACCGGGAGAGGGCTAGGGTGAGGGCGATTTTAGCCTTAGCAGGGTCGTTTTTTTACCCTCACCCGCGCCGTCAAAGCCCGGCACGACCTCTCCCGAGGGGAGAGGTGAGGAAAATATGGCGAGAATTGAAAAAGGGCTAAACTCCAGGTCAAGTCTCGGGAAAGGTAGGGATCATGGAACCAGAACAAATCGGCTATATCGTTGGCGGGAGTTTGAAAGAAAACTTGCGCGTACGCCTCACCGTTCCAGCCAACAGCGTGCAAGAGGGAGCCTTTGTGGTGGTGGAGAGCGGCAATTGGCTGTTTTATGGGCTGGTCACCGACTTACAATTAGGCTCCACCGACCCTCGCTTTGCCGATGAACAGAGCGAGCAGCGCCTGCCCGCCGAACTGGCCGCGCTGCTGCACGGGCAGACTCTATATACCAACCTGGAAGTGATGCCTGCCTTAATGGTCGAACGTCCGCCCGATCCCGGCGACCCGCGCTATGAGACCTATTGGGCCGCGCACAAGGATGAAAAGCCCCATCCATTGCCCATCAAAACTATCCCGGCGCACCACGCCCCGGTGCGCATGGCCGGCAAGGGGGATATCGCCGAGATCTTCGGCGACCCGGCCGAAAAAGGGCGCTTCATTATCGGCTATACCCGCGAGCAAGGTCACCCGGTGTGTCTGGATCTGGACAAACTGGTACAGCGCTCTTCGGGTGTGTTTGGCGCCACCGGCACAGGCAAATCCTTCCTCACTCGCCTGCTGCTGGCCGGGCTGATCCAATCCAACGTGGCTGGGGCACTGATCTTTGACATGCACAACGAGTACGGCCCCGACGATACTTCCTCCGATACCAATCAGCGCGTGCCCGGTTTGAAAGGGAAATTTCCCGGCAAGGTGCGCCTGGTGGGGTTGGGGCGCGGCGCCACCGTCCGCAACACGCCCTGCGATTTCCAACTGGAGATTGCTCAAAAAGACATCGAGCCGGCGGACATCGAGATGCTGACCCGCGAACTGAACTTGAAAGAAACCACCCCCACCACCCTGGCTGCCCTGGATCGCGACTTTGGCCAGGCCTGGTTCCAGCACTTCAAAGAAATGAAGTACGGGGCCAAGGTACAAAACGAAGACGGCAAAATGGTGGACGCGCCCGACAGCGTGGCCTTTTGGGCGGGCCAGTCGGGAATCAACGTAGCTGCTGCCGAGGGCCTGCACAGCAAGCTGGGGCGGGTCTTCAACAAGCCTTACATTGTAGAGCATCCTGCCGCCGACACCATTGGCGAGATCATCAAAGCATTGGAAGCCGGGCAGCACGTGGTGCTGTCATTTGGGGATTTTGAAACCGACCTGGATTACCTGCTGGTTGCCAACATCCTCACCCGCCGCATTCGCGCTGCCTGGGAAAAGAAAACCAACGATTTCCGCAGTGGCAAAGCCAGCGAGCCCAAGAAGCTGGTCATCGTGGTGGAAGAAGCCCACAAACTGCTCAACCGCGAGATGGCGGCGCAGACGGCTTTCAGCACCATCGCGCGCGAAATGCGCAAGTATTACGTTACCTTACTGATCATCGACCAGCGCCCCTCGCAGATTTACGATGAGGTGCTATCGCAGTTGGGCACGCGCATTTGCGGCTGGCTGGGCGACGACCTGGACATTCAAGCGGTGCTTTCGGGGCTGGCCAGCAAGGACTCGCTGCGCGGGATGCTGGCGCGCCTGCAACCCAAAGAAGAGGTGCTGCTCCTGGGTTGGGGTGTGCCTATGCCGCTGCCGGTGCGCTCCAGGCGCTATGATGACAAGTTCTGGGAAGAATTGCTGGGGAAGAAACTCAACAAGCAGGATGAATCTACCATCCTGAAAGAGTTGGGATTCTAGGAAGAGCGCGCAAATCCTCTGGTGGTAGAGCGATACAACGCACAACTCTTCGACCATCAGAAACTGTCCACGAGTATCTACCCACAGAAGTTAGTGGAAAATACCGAATTTGAGGGTTGTGTGGGTGCAAAGCACCCACACAACCCTCAAATTCGGCTTTCGATCACCTCTGATTGAGCAGTTACGTCCACGAACAATAACAAATGAACGAAGGCAGGCGCCATTCGTTCATTTGTTTCACTATTCGCCGATGGTTTTTTATCCGCGGTTCGCTGCCGCGCGGGTGTTCTCCTCAATCGCCAGGAAGAGATACACGGCTTCACCGAAGGCAAACATGGTCAAGCCGCCAATGGCCGCGCCCAGCACGGTCATTACCCCACTGACCACTGCGCCGGCGATGCTCATCCCAGGGTTGACGCCGAACTGCTGGCCCATGTCCTGCAGGGCCGTGCTGCCCACGATGCCACCGATGCAAATGATGCTGCCGCCAAGGATGCCGAGCACCAATACGATCACGCCGAGAACTTTATACAGCGTTCCCACCACCCGCAGCGCGCCAAATTTCTTTTCCATAGTTCCTCCCGGGCCTCAAATTCGAGGCTATTTTGTCGTTCTTTACAAGATTGTAGCTGAATCCTGCGGAATTATGTATCAAAATATGATCAATAAATCCGGTTCTTTAGTGGTTCTCTCGCTAAGTGGCTGATATATGTTTTGTGAGCTGTAGGTCGGATAGAGGCGGTGATCAGGGATCTAACTGGAACGGTGGAACGTAAAAACCCCAACTACCGCCGAAATCCGACATCTTTTGGAAAACAGAAGTCGGATTTCGGGCAGAAGGCGACGGCTTCCCCGATTTGGGCGCGAATGGATTACGTGTAATTCGCCCTCAATCCGACCTACGATTAGGTCACTAGCTTTTACTCACGGATTGTGCCGAATATCCCGTTTGGACGGCGAGGCTACCAGAATTGGGTAGATTCTCCTACTGAATCTCGCCTCGCCGCTACAATACTATCAAGGTGGCGGGCAGCATGCACGGGGCGGGGGATTGTCCTGCGGCAACAAAAGTTTTATGCTATACTCACAGCAGGATGATGCAGCCCTGGTTTGATTGGATTTTAATTCTCCATCAACGTTCCTCATTCGAGGGGCGGGCAGCATGATGCTACATCACGGCAGAACGCTACGGGGGGCACGATGACCGATGTGACCCGGTCTTCGCTGGAATTGCTTTATACGATCAGTCGGGAGTTAACCACCGACCTGGATCTGCACACCGTGCTGGCGCGCGTGCTGGCTTCCTCCAGCAAGTACGTGGGCGCGGAGCGGGCCAGCGTGATTGTGCTGAACGAAAATCAGGAACCGGTGGAAGGGGCCATCATCGTCCATGACCGCCTAGTTCCGCACACGGTGGATCAACTGCGTGCCACCCTGGAACATGGGCTGGCTGGTTGGGTCATGCGCAACCGTGAGGCTGCCCTGATCCAAAATACCAGCCTGGACGATCGCTGGCTGCGCCGCCCCGATGACGCCGCAGAAAAATCGGGGGCCAAATCGGCTATTTGCGTCCCCATCATCACCCGCGACCGGGCTGTGGGCGTGCTGACCATCGTCCACCCCGTCCCCGACTTTTTCAATGAAGAACACTTGGCCTTGTTACAAGCCATTGCCGACCAGGCCGGAATCGCCATTTATAACGCTCAATTGTACGATTCGCTTCAAGCAGCTCATCGTCGTTATCACGAGTTGTTCGAAGACAGCATTGACCCGGTGTGGATTACCGATTTCAATGGCAGCATTCTGGAATCCAACCGCCAGTCTGAGCGCATGAGCGGACACGAGCCCGGCAGCCTGAGCACGCATGCGGTGAGTGATATGCTCAATTTGCCTTCAACCTGGCTGGAAGAAAACCGGTTGACGTTGCAAGAAGGCGGTGAGATCAGTCAAGAAGCGTTGTTGTTTTCTCACCGCGGGTCGCCGGTGCCCGTAGAAGTACACATTCGCAGAGTGGATACCGGTACGGTCCCTACCCTGCAATGGATTCTGCGCGACCTTTCGGCGCGCAAGGCCCTGGATGCGCTGCGCGATGATCTGATGGCTATGATCTATCACGACCTGCGTTCGCCGCTGTCGAACATCATCTCCAGCCTGGACATGTTGAACATGCTCATGCCGGCATCCGATCGAGGCACCTTGCAGCCGGTGCTGACCATCGCACAGCGATCTTCGGAACGGATGCAACGCCTGATCAGCACACTGCTCGACATCTACCGTCTGGAAGCCGGGCAGGTGGTTTCTGACCGCCACCCGGTGGATGTAAATACCCTTATCCGTGAAGCGGTCGATGCGGTTCAACCGGTGGTGGAAACGAAGAACCAGGTTCTGCATACTGATGTACAGCCTGAAATTCCTAATGTGTTGGCTGATGTGGATATGATCCGCCGGGTGCTGATCAATCTGTTGGATAATGCCACCAAATACACCAGTTACCATGGAGAGATCTCTGTATTCGCCCGGATGGTAGGGGAGGAGATAGAGTTCTCGGTCAAAGACAACGGCCCCGGCATTCCTCCCGTCGCGATGCAGCAAATTTTTGACAAGTTCACTCGCCTGCAAGCAGAGCGGGCACCGAAAGGCCTGGGATTGGGACTCGCTTTCTGCAAGCTGGCGGTGAATGCCCATGGCGGGCGTATTTGGGCTGAAAGTCGTGTGAACGAAGGTAGCCGTTTCATCTTCACTTTACCTGTCGCCCCGGCATAAGCGGGGCAGGGAATTACCCGTTTTTTTATTAAGGAAGGAGTATGCAAGAACTCGCCCACCACGTATTTATCGAGACCGGTTATTCCGGGGTTACCCTGGCAGCGATCAATTGGTCGCACGGTCTGATCCTGATCGATGCGCCTTTCCGTCCTGAAGAAGCGCGTGCCTGGCGCTCTGCATTGCTGAACCTGGGCGGCGGGGTTGACCGGCTGTTGATCAACCTGGATGCTCATTTCGACCGCACCCTCGGTTCGCGCAATATGGATTGCACCGTTGTGGGGCATGAAAAGATAGCGGCTATCTTCCGCAACCGCCCGGTCACATTCAAAGCTCAGGGCACCGAAACCGGCGCCGAATGGGAATTGATCAACGGACTGGGCAGCATCCGCTGGGCGCCCCCCGAGATTACTTTTAGCGATCATCTGGATATTCACTGGGACGATCATCCCTTAATCCTGCAATACAGCCCCGGCCCGGCTTCCGGGGCCATTTGGGCCGTGCTGCCCGATTTGAAGATCGTCATGGTGGGAGACGCCGTGGTGCTTGACCAGCCGCCCTTCCTGGCTGGGGCAGACCTGTCGGCCTGGATTGCCGGGTTGGAGCAGCTTTTGTCGCCGGAATATCGCGAATTTCTGATCGTCAGCGGGCGCGGTGGTTTGGCTGCGCACCAACAGGTTCGCGCCCAACTAACCTACTTGCAGAAAGTGGAACAACTGGTGGACGATCTGGCCAAAGCCAAGGGCTCGCCCGAAGACACAGCCACCTTGGTGCCTGAGTTAATGAAGAAATTCGATGCGCCTGCGCAGCGCCAGGCGATGTATGAACAACGACTGCGCTACGGTTTGCGCCAGTATTTCATTCGCCGCTACGTGCCCCAGGCCGAGATCATCGAGGAATAAAATGCCGCATTCCTTCCAACCTCTGGTCGAGTTGACCCGCGGGCCGCTGGTTGAGTCGATCCACTTCGGCGCGGTTGCGGTTGCAGACGCGCAGGGAAGGCTGGTCGCCCACTATGGCGACCCGCAGGCTTGGGCCAATTTGCGCTCATCGGCCAAGCCTTTCCAGGCTCTCTCGATGGTGGAGGGTGGGGCTGCCGATGCCTTTGGGCTGGCCGAACGTGAGATTGCCATTGCCTGTGCTTCTCACTCCGGCACCGAAGACCATATGGCAGTGCTGAGCGGGATGCAAACCAAGATTGGCGTCAGCGAAACCGACCTGTTGTGCGGCACGCATTACCCCATGCACGAGCCCACCGCGCGGGCTATGCGCGAGCGTGGTGAAACGCCCACTTCCAACCGTCACAACTGCTCGGGCAAGCACACCGGCATGTTGGCGAACGCAAAAATGCGCCACTTCAGCATTGCGGATTACCTCAACCCAGAGCATCCCGTCCAAAAAGTGATCCTTCAGACCTTCGCCGAGATGGTCTCTCTGCTGCCGGAGCGGATTCCGGTGGGCATTGACGGCTGCTCGGCTCCCACCTTTGCCACGCCGCTGACCAACGCCGCTCAGGCCTACGCCTTGCTGGCAGATCCCTCTGGTTTGCCAGAAAAACGCGCCGCCGCCCTGCGGCGAATTGCCAACGCCATGACGGCGCACCCCGATATGGTCGCCGGGCCGGGCCGTTGGGACACCATCATCATGCAGGTGACCGGCGGCCGGGTGATCTCCAAGGGCGGGGCGGAAGGATACCAGGGTATGGCCCTTCGTCCTGGCGCACTGGGACCCGCTTCCCCGGCCCTGGGCATCGCCCTCAAAGTCAGCGACGGTGACCAGGGCGGGCGAGCCGTTGGCACCGCTGCGCTGTCTGTGCTTGTCCAATTGGGCGCGCTCAACGCAGAAGAAATCGTCCAACTGGCAGCCTTCGACCGCCGCCCGCTGTATAACTGGCGCAAGCTCGAAATCGGTGAAGTGCGTGCTGCCTTCAGCCTGGAGCGTGATTAGGCATGGTTGAATTCGACTCCGCTCACCGCGAACGCGCCCAGGCCGTCTATCGCCGTCTGGAAGAGGTGTATGGCATTCCAGAATGGCGCGAGCCGCTGGAAGCGATGGACGAATTGGTCTCGACGATCCTCTCGCAGAACACCAACGACCGCAACCGCGACCTGGCTTTTCATGCGCTGCGCAAAGTGCTGCCCGCCTGGGAGCAAGTGCGCGACGCGCCCACCGAAACGGTCATCGAGGCTATCCGCCCGGCGGGATTGGGCAACCAGAAGGGCCCGCGCATCCAAGAAGTGCTGCGCGCCATCACCGCCGAGCGCGGCAACCTGGATTTGAGCTTCCTCAAGGCTTATTCCGACGCGGACGCACTGGCCTGGCTGATGCGCTTTAAGGGCGTGGGGCCAAAGACTGCGGCGATTGTGCTTCAGTTTGCGCTGGGCAAGGCCGCTTTTCCGGTAGATACGCACGTTTATCGCGTCAGCGGGCGCATCGGCCTGCGTCCAGACAAAATCAGCGTGGAAGAAGCCCATCCCTACCTGGCTCAAGCTTTCGACCCGCAGCAATATGGCCCTGGGCATCTCAACCTGATCCGGTTGGGGCGCGAAGTCTGCCATGCGCGCAAGCCGGAATGCCTGGTTTGCCCGGTGAAGACCCTGTGCAATTTCTACCTGGGGGAGGTTGCGCAAGATGAGTGACCTGACCAACGAGACGCTTAGCGAGCGGGAGATCGAAATCCTGCGTCTGGTGGCAACGGGCGCCTCGAACAAGGAGATCGCCACAAACCTGGTGATCAGCCCGAACACGGTCAAGGTTCACCTGCGCAATATTTTCACGAAAATCGGGGTGGTTTCGCGCACCGAGGCTACCCTGTATGCATTGAAGAACGGTTTGGTTGATCCGTCTTTCCTGCCCAAGACTGAGCCTACCCAACCGGTGCACGTGGAAGCGGAAACCAGCCTGCTGGAGCAGGCAGAGCCAATCCTCATGGAGCAGCCCGCTCCAAAACGGAAGCCGCTGCTGGTTGCCGGGCTGGCTGCGCTGATTGTAATCGGGTTGCTGGCGCTGGGCGCCACCGCCTGGACGCTGCTCAGGCCGCGCACCCTACCCACCGCAACGCTTGCGCCAACCGCAGTTCAGCCAGTGGTCCAGCCGGTGCAATCGCGTTGGGCAGGTGAGCCCGAACTGCCCGAAGCGCGCCGTGATATGGCCGCGGTGGTCTATGAAAACGAGATTTACCTGTTCGGCGGGCAGACCGCCGCCGGAGTCAGTGCCGCGACGGTACGGTACGACCCGCTAAACAAAGCCTGGGAGACACTCGCAGAGAAACCCACCGCCGTATCCCATGCGCAAGGCGCCTTGTTGGGCGAGAACGTGTACGTGCCGGGTGGGCAAGCCGCCGATGGGCGACCCGTCGACGTGTTGGAAGTGTATGACCTGCGCCAGAATCAATGGAATACACTAGCTCCCCTGCCTGTGCCCCTCAGCCGTTATGGATTGGCTGCTTTTGAAGGCAACCTGTACCTCATGGGGGGATGGAATGGTGAGGCCTATTCCAACGCCGTCTACCGCTACGACCCCGAGACGGACGCCTGGAGTGAGCGCTCGCCGCTGCCCGGCCCGCTTGGTGGGTGCGGGGTAATTGCATTGCCGGGCAAGTTACTGGTCATCGGTGGGTTCGACGGGACACAAGCGCTAACGCAGACCCTGGCCTACTTCCCCAACCGTGACAACAACGGGGATGATCCCTGGGAGGAACGCCCGGCCTTGCCTGAAGCCCGTTACAATCTGAGCGTGGTCACCCTGGCCAACGCCGCATATGTGATCGGCGGGCAGCAAGGCAATCCAGCGCCTCTCATGCTGGTGGATGAGGCTGCCACCTGGACGGCATTCGAGGCGCCGCCCCAGCCGGTGGGCGAGGGCGCCGCCGTGGCGGCAGCGGGCAACTACATTCACATTTTCGGCGGTGCCCACTCTGAGACCCTGAGCAAAGCGCACCAGGTCTATCAGGCCTTGTATTCGATTGCCATCCCCTATCTCGATTCGGGAAATTAGAAAACTACTCAGCAAGAGTCGAAAATCAATTTAAGGCACATGCGGGTGC
>CAZMMI010000174.1:0-8889 GCA_964567255.1 uncultured Anaerolinea sp. | reverse complement strand
ATTCGTTTTGTGAGTGTTTGTGTGGCGCAGCCGCACAAACACTCACAAAACATATATCAGCCACTTGGCGAGAGAATCACTTAGATCAAGGCCCACTGGGAATTTTGAATTTCTTCGTTGATTTTGGGATTCTTCCGTTGTAAAATGTGTAGTAGATAAATCAATATATTTTCTTCGCGGTAGTTTGAAGGGGGATCATAAGATCCCTCTTTTATTTTCTTATGCCTTTTGTTATCGCAAAAAATGCCTTTCCATTCGCCATAAATTGGTTCGTGCTGGGGTTAGGTAGGAATGTTGCTGAAAGCAAAAAATGCTGCTCCTCAACCTGGTTTTTCCGAGTTGATCTCGCCGGTCTTTGGCCAAATATTTAACCATTCCTCCACGTTGATCGCGGTACCCGAAGGCTACCTGCTGACCGATACGCTTGCGTCCGTGTTAGTGGAAAAAGGCCTGGAAGTCGTATGGATTTGCTTTGGCCCGGAGGATCGTGACCCAGGAATATTGTTGCTGTCGCTGGTCAATGGTTTCGAAAAAGTGCTTCCAGGAATCCGTGATGTTATCTTATCCAAGATGCGCCGCCAACCAGGGCCTGTGACAGGCTGGGAACCGTTTTTTGCATTCATCGCAGCCGAAATTAACCTGAACACAACTGGTCTTGTGATCATCCTGGAAGGAACTGAGAATTTCCGCCATTCGCATATTTGTTCGAGGCTAATATTTGCGTATTTTCTGGAGAATTTGGCACCCAAAAGCCGTAGCGTATTAATCTCCAGTGGCAATCTTCCAAAAAGCACAGCTTTTTCTCCAAGCTTCCTGATTCGACCTGAAGACTTACGCGTAAATGAGTCTGTAAGCAGCCGGATCGTCGGCAGTTCCAATATGGACATATCTAGCTCAGGCGCACGCCGGGCTGTTCAACTTGCAAGGGGGAAATTAGCGGTCCTGGTCAGCCTGATGGAGTCGATAAAATATCTCAACCCTGAAGTTATTGATCGCCAGCTAATCCATTCGTCCAGCCTGGAGGATCTATTAAGCAGGATTTCCGGGCTGGTTATTATGAAAAAAGAGGAGAGCGCTGTCCAGTCGCTTGCCATGTCATTAAGTTTGGGGTACAGTCACGCAACGATCCGTTCAATTGCTCAATTGTTATATGAAATTCCAACGCCCGCTGGTAATTACGGTTTGCAAGTTTTTCCTCCTTACCGAAAATCTTTGCCTGATTCCGAAATGGATTTATGGCATCAGCCGTTGGAAAATGGTTGGGTCCGTCTGCGTGGTTACTGGCGGCAGCCGCTTCGAATCAACTTGAAGAATGAAAATGATCCAAAATCAGAATTTGTGGGCGAGACGGCAGCGTTTCTTTTGGAAGAAAAGGCGATCTGCGCAGCCGTAAATCTTTGTTTCAAGCATCAGTCCACAACTTTAGCTGCGGAGATCATCTCCCATTCGGCTGCAGAAATGCTGGATCTTGGGCAATGGGCTACCCTGGCTTCCTGGATCGAACACCTGGAGCCAGAGGCTAGCGATGCCTGGCCGATTCTTGCATACGTCAACGGAAAAATTCTCACCGCGAGCGGTCATATGGATCATGCCCGAAAAGCTTTTGCTCGCTCCAGCCAGCTTTATGCCCGGGCGCATGACCCGGACGGGGAGTGCCGTAGTTTGCAGGCCGAGAGCATTTTGGCAGCCTGGCACGGTGAAACAACCTTTTCTAGGGAACGGGCACTAAGCGCATATGCGCTGGCCCAGCGCTCGCGGTTGAACTGGCATGAAATTTGGGCGAGTTGGCATTTGGGAGCGATGGCGTTTGCCCGGCAAGATTATATTGAAGCGCTGGAGCGGTTCAAGTCAGCGGCGAATCTGGCAAAATCGTCTGGCTACCAATCTGTTTGGGCGATGATCGAACAGGCGGCGGTGTCTCTTCAGCGGCAGTATGAGCTTGAACATGAGCTCTTTTCGCACCGCCAATCCCTCCTCGCCGCCGAGAAGGCCATGAAAGAAAACCAGGCCAGTTTACAGAACCTGACAAATTCGCCCTTTGAAAACCTGGACGAATTGTTGGAAGAGCATGGTTGGATGAACTTGCCCGTGATGCCCATTACTTCAGCGTGGGTTGAACCGATAAAATCTTCAAAACTGGATTGGAATTTATTTCATCAAATCAATGCGATCATCCGTCCGGTGTGGGAGAATCTGCCAGCAGGCACAGTTCCGAGCTCGATATCACCCTGGAACTGGACGCCGGATGTTGGGACGTTTCCACAAAGCGCCGTTCTAGATCCGCAAGATCGTTTGAGCAGAAGCAGCGAAGTTGTTCAGCCGGATGTGGAGCAGTTGTCAGATCATTCTCAAGCGAATGAATTAAAGGTGTGGCTGTTGGGTGATTTTCGAGTCGAGATTGCCGGGCGCCGTCTGGATGGTTGGACGCACAATCGGGTGTGTGCGTTATTTAAATATCTATTGGTGCATCGCGACCATTACACCCCCCGAGAATTGTTGATGGAAACATTCTGGCCAGATTCAACCCCGGAGGCGGCGCGGAATTCAATGAACGTGACGCTTCACAATCTCCGCTACATCCTCTGTTTTCCCGATGTAAACCACCCTATCCTTTTTCATGAGGGAGGGTATCGGTTAAATCCAGCCATTGATGTCTGGGTCGATTTGGATGAATTTGAAATGCTGATCCAGAAAGGACGCCAGTTAGATGCCGCCGGGCAAAATGCCGAATCGATTCAGATGTCTGAAGCGGCGGTTGCTTTGTATCATGGCGATTTCCTTTCTGAGGATCTTTATGACGAATGGCCGGTCACCCAGCGTGAAAGGCTGCGCACCCTGTTTCTGGATGCCCTCGATCGTTTGAGCCAGCAGTATTTCGCTCAAGAGAATTTTCACACCTGCCTCCAGTTGTGCCAGCGGATTTTGGAAAGAGACATCTGCCGTGAAGATGTACACCGCCGCATAATGCGCTGTCACAGCCGCCTGGGTCAGGACTGCCTGGCCATCCGCCAGTACCAGATTTGCGTGCAGGCGCTGCAAAGTGAGCTTGAAGTCGAACCGGAATCCAATACCCGCCAGCTATACGAGAGAATTCGCCGCCGCGAGAAGGTATAAGGGGTTTGCGTAATTGGAAATTAAGTGTGGATTAATCCTCCCGCTATTTGTTGGGTAAGCAGCGATTAAGCGCCAGTTGCTATTCTGGAAGTGCCGGGGCAGGGAAAGGGCCCTCCACGGTCCCGGTAAGTTTGCACAAGTTCGTATTCAACTGCTTGAATGGAGGATTACTATGGGACTGCCTCAAGATATTCAAACCCATCTGGCTGGCTTGTCCGGACAAATGATGGAACCGGAGATCAAAGATCTGGGCGGAGACCCCAACAACGTCATTAAGATCACCGACGGCTTCAGAGTGAAGCTGGCCTGGGATCTGAACAGCTACAGCCTGGGCGGGCAGTGGGAAATCACTGTTTCGCTGGAAGGGATGGGCATCCGCTATGAAGGTGATGTTCTTTCTAAGGAACCGAAACTTTTCACCGACATCGATGGCGCTACCAGCACGCCGACTCACCCGCACTGGGTGTTCGAACGGGATATTACCAACCTGCCCAGTCTCCCAGACCTCACACCTGGAGTCTACAAGGTAGCCGTCAATATTCTGTTCAAGAATATGTTCGGGTTCTACGAACCGATGGCTGCTTTCTACGAAGGGCCGGCGATCTCTTTGTTCTAAAACCTGGGCTCGCTGCCTAGCCAAGAAGTATACCTGGGCAACTGTAGTCTCCGCCGGTCATGGCTTCTCTACCGGCGGGGACTGCATGATTACAGGCGGGGGGATAAAGAATCAGGCTTCTGTCTGAAAGGAGAGGAGAATGAGCAAACCAACGATTGTTTTCGCCCAAGGGCAGGATGAGTTGACGCGAATTCCCGGCATTGGGGAAAAGTTTGCGCAGCGCCTGATCGAGGCAGGCGTTGTTCGCTATGATCAGCTGGCTTTGATGTCAGACGAGGATATCCTCGCCATCCTCAGCCGGCCCAAACTCCCCGGATGGAATCTTGCGCACGTTCAAGAAATGCATTGGCCGGAGCACGCGGCTCGCCTGGTAGCGGAGCAGCGCGAGCGCAATCCCATCATGACGTATGAATCTCCGGTCGCCGAAAATGATCCGGGCGATGTGGAGTTTGTGCCGATCAAAGCTAATGTCAGCCTGGAGGAAAATGGCGATCATGCCAACCGGCAACATTATGCCACTTTTACGGTTCGCCTGCTGGTGGGTGAACAGGGCGTCATCCGCCGCACGAAGGTGGAACACGTTGAGACAGGCACGCCGGGCACCTGGCCTGGCCTTGACGGCGAGCGGCTTCTAGCTTTTATCATGCAAAACAGCCTGACAGAATTGTCTGGCTCAAGAATCGAGCCGGCTGCCGATTCATCCACCGCGCCTGGGCGGCTTTCAATTCCATCTGGCAATCTAACTCTGGGAAAAATTAAAGTTCAGACCGTGCGCGGCGAAGGCGCCAAAGGCCTGGCCCGGGAGGATCAGCCTTTTGCAATCACAGTGCTCCTGGATGGAAGTGCGATCCAACCCAATATGGAAGGGATGGGCTATCGATTGAGTATTTACGCGCACAAAGTGGGCCAGGATGGGCACAGGAAATTAATTGCCAATACGGTTGGGATTTCACCCGCGCAAGACCGATTTTCGATTCGCGCTGAGGACATTTCCTTGTCGCAAGGGGTTTATCACCTGGATGCTCTGATCCAACTCACTCCAGCGGACAAACCCGATGAACCGTATACGGAACTCTTCGCGATGACGGAGGGATATCGCTTAACCGTTTATTGAAGCGGACGATCCCACAGATTGTCGAAATCGACACTGTCGATCCACGCCACCCAAGGAGCCAGGCGTGTGCTGTCTTCGGCTTCCGCAACAGTCACCTCAGCGATCTGCATAGAGATGCCGCCCTTGCCGCCGCTGTGTGAGGCATATTCATTACCTGATTCCAGAACCACTTTCTTCGTAGAGGGCGCAGGGCCTAACATGAACCGCCGTCCGCAGGTGGGACAATACCATTCGTCTTCGCCTTCTGGGTGTGTCTTGACCAGGACCATCACATGGGTTTCATTTGATTCCATAAGAACTTCTCCTTACCAATAATGGACTTGACCGACTCTACCATACTCGCGCGCTGCATTCAATAGTGATTCTTTACAATAAACATACAAGTTACTTACTGTTCTTCTCGCGAAATAAGTGGTGTTTGTTTTGTGAGTGTTTGAGCGGCGTAGGCGCTCTCTTACCCCAAAAAGCGGGTTCCACAACATTACTTCCCAAAGAAACGAGAAACGAGATGGCTCATTGGGAATTGGCGTGGTGGAACCCGCATTTAGGGGTGTGTGAGTGGCGAAGCCACTCACACACCCCTAAATGCGGCACCTACCACGGCAACTCCTAGAGAGCCAACGAAATGGTTCCCCCATAAATGCGGGTTTGTGGTAGAATGCATCCTTGGCCCGCAGAGGGCTTATCGTTTCAGGGAATTGTTTTGTTGCTTACAGATGATTGCCCGATCACTTCGGGCTTTTTTATTGGCTGCGTCTGCCGATCCGCGAGGAGAGGCGCCTCTTTCTGGCAGCCGCCATGGGACTTCTGGGGTCATCAAAACACTCTCAATTTATAACTTGTTTAGGAGTTTTGATGATCACCGATTTTACCCAGTTAAACCTGCACCCGCAGTTGGTTCAGGCCGTCACCGATCAGGGCTTTGTTACCCCCACACCGATTCAAGCGGGCGTTATCCCGCTCATGCTCGACGGCAAAGATATTTTAGGCCAGGCGCAAACGGGCACCGGAAAAACAGCCGCTTTTGCGCTGCCCATGCTCCACTCTCTTGAACCTGGAGCGAAGCATGTCCAGGGGCTGGTGATGGTGCCTACCCGCGAGCTGGCTTTGCAGGTGGCCGGTGCGATCAGCAGCTACGGCAGCCAGATGGGAGTGCGCGTGCTGGCGGTCTATGGCGGCGCGCCTTACGGTCCGCAAATCGGCCAGTTGCGCCGCGGCGTGGACATCGTGGTGGGCACGCCCGGACGTCTGATAGACCTGAACAAGCGGGGTGTGTTGGATCTCGGCAGCCTGCGGACTCTGGTTTTGGACGAAGCTGACGAGATGCTCAGCATGGGTTTCGTCGAAGATATTGAGACCATTTTGTCCAACACGCCGGAGGAGCGCCAGACGACGCTCTTTTCGGCGACCTTCCCGACCGAGATTCGCCGCCTGGCCGGCAAATACATGCGCGACCCGCAGCCGGTGACCATTCAACGCGAGCAGGTTACTTTGGACGCGATCGAGCAGCGCTATTACCTGGTCAATCATTCCGATAAGGGCGCGGCGCTGACTCGTTTGTTCGAGGCGGAAGACATCACCCGGGCGTTGATTTTTGTCCGCACGCGGGCCGAGACTTCCGACTTGGCCAGCGAATTGACTGCCCGCGGATACCCCGCCGAGGCGTTGAGCGGAGATTTGACTCAGGATGCGCGCGAGCGAACCCTGAACCGCTTCCGCCAGAACCAGGTTCAGGTGGTAGTCGCCACCGATGTGGCCGCGCGCGGATTGGATATCGACAACATTTCGCACGTATTCAATTTTTCGCTTCCCGACGATCCCGAAATTTACGTTCACCGCATCGGGCGCACCGGCCGGGCCGGGAAAACCGGCATTGCGATCACGCTGCTCTCCCCAGGAGAACGCCGTCGATTGAGCCTGGTAGAAGGTTTTACCCGCAAGAAAATTGGCCGCGCAGATCTGCCCAGCGAAGACGATATCCGCGCCATGCGCGAGAACAAACTGATTGAAAAAGTGGCCATCTGGCTGCGGCGCGGGCGCACCCTGCGCGAGCACGAGTTGGTTGAAGCCATGATTGCCGAAGGACATTCGGCGGTGGATATTGCCTCGGCTGCGCTCAAAGTGGCGCGCGCCGAAGAGAAACAGCGCCCGATTTACCCCATCAGCGAGGTGCTGGAAGCTCGTCCCAAGACCGCACTGCGCGAGCAGCGCGGGCCGGAGCGCGAGAATTTCCGCGCTCGTTCGGGGAGCGCTTCTCACGAGCCGGGGATGGTGCGCTTGCAGCTCAATTTGGGCCACCAGCACGGGCTGAAGGCGAATGAAATCGTGGGGGTGATTGCCTCGCGCGCTGATATTCCTGGAAATGTCATCGGTAAGATCCGCATCCAGTCGAACCGGTCGTTTGTGGATGTGCCGGAAGAGATGGTTCCCCAGGTGCTGGACCGCACGCGCGACGCCCGCATCCGCCGCCAGGCGATGGAATTGCAGTTGGCTTAAGTTTAGACCGTCTGCCGGTCTGGATGAGAGATTACTGGTTTGGAAATGGACGTCCTCCCCGGTTACGCCGGGGAGGACGTTTTGCTTTAAGGTTATCTGGTTTCGCTCTCCGCAGAAAGCAACGTTGGTTGCCGATGTGCGTGAGATTTCACCTGGTTTGGGATCGCGGCAGTTCCCTCCCTCGCTTAACTTGGCCGCTTCGTGAGAGCCCGCTTACATTAGCGGAATATGATCGGTAGATGGATTTGCCAGCGCGGCCAATCCACCCGCAAAATAAAATACCCATCTCCTTGCGCGGCAATATACAGTAGGTCGTTTGATACAACGATTCGCGATGCGCCCGTGGTGAATGGATAGGAATACGCAAGAATGGGATAGGATGCAATGGTTTGAGGGTTCGCAAGATCGGATAAATCTACAATAAGGACGTCTGAATAACCGGCGATATAGACTTTTCCATTGTGAACTACCATGTCATTTACGTATCCCGGAATGCTGAATGTCCCTATTTTCGTTGGGTTGGTTGATTGCGACATATCGTAAATTGAGATGACACCTGCATTTTGAAATTCTGACACAAGAAGATGATGACCGTATACTGCTAAAGATGCGTAGCCTGACGGATGGGGCAAATCATTGATTTTGATGGGGTTGGTTGGGTCGGATATATCAATTAAATTCACCCCATAAGTATGTGAAGCAACAGCAAGGTCGCCGATAATTGCTATTTTTTGCGGGTTATAGGAGAGTTGCACTTGACCCACAAGAGCAGGCGACTCGGGGTTCGCTAGATCGAAAACCAAAAACTTGCTTCTGGACATCTCGACAGCATACATATACGAGCCCGAGATTTTGAGATCATAAATAGACTGGGTGGTGATCTGTGAGAGAATCTCAGGATTCGTGGGGTCTGTTATGTCCATGACCCCGATATTTCCCGGACCTCCGTAGGTGTAGGCAAGATGGTCTGTATAGGATAGAATTTTGGTCCAGAGAAAATCGCGGTTCCTTTTTGTCCTCGATGGGAGGAGCGGGTTGGATACATCGTAGATGTCCATATAGTCCCCCACCCCGGCTAGGTATGCATAATGACCGATTAGAGAAATGTCTGTTGCATACCCTCCTGATTCGTAAGTTCCAGCTTCAATGGGTTGCGCCGGATTCTGGATGTCGATGACCCTTAAGCAGTCCATATCGGCAATGTAGGCAGTTCCTGGACTGAGCGCTAGACGTGAGGCGAGGGTGAAGGTCTGTAAAATACCTGCCAGCAAAGGGTTGTCGGGATCTTGAATATCCACGACAGTTAATCCAGTAGAATGCACCACAAAGGCATATCCATCGAAAACCTCGATATCCTCATAAGGTGCATAGTCGTCTTCCAGGTTAATTACACCTTTTTTGGTTGGCAGCAGAAGATTGGAGATGTCAATGATTTGGAGATCGTCTTGCGTGGTATACGCATAGAGATAGTCTCCACTTCTGGTTAAGGAAGTTACCCATTCACCTGAATTGAAGGCGAAGGGCACAGAAGATAGAAGAGAAGGTTGGT
>CAZMMI010000173.1:0-8894 GCA_964567255.1 uncultured Anaerolinea sp. | reverse complement strand
TCTTGCTGATCCTGCTCAAGCTTACGCTCAGTTCCGCTTTTTTGCAAGCGTTCTATACCTCCACGGACAGTTATTTAATCCGCATTCCTAAGCTCTTTCGAGAACAACCGCTGTGCCGTAAGCCAGCACCTCGGTCACGCCGTCCATCACCTCGGTGGCATCGTAGCAAACACCGTGTGAGATGTAATAGCAATGAATTGCTCATCGTCCGCATCTGGTCGCCGGCGGAGATGGGGGGACGATGACATTATCAGTGCCGGCCTACAGTGGAGTCGTGCACCCGAGTTCGGCTCGCGCGTGCTGGAGGTGCTGCGCCATCAGCCGCGCTCAAGGCTCGCTCACCTTCTCGGCCAACTTCTTGTGAGAGTGTGGTCGCCGGCGGGGACGGGGTGATGACGAGGCTAACGAGAAATGTCCAAACCACGGGCGATTGTTCTTGGAGGAACTGATAATATAAGGGGCGTAATATCTTGCCCTCAGATAGACTCCTCCCCAGCTTTTCCTCGCACACCCGGTATATCCAATGGTATTGTTACTTGGGGTTTTGCCATACTCCTATCTACCACCCCTATATCTGGTGGGCACCACAGCAAATCCTAATCAGCCATTTCTTTTTACGGGAGGCAAATCTATTCATCTATCTCTTGGCGCCGAATTTCAAACGAAATTAGCTGAACTGTTTTGGAGAAAAGAGATATCGGTTTCAGATATAGTATTGCACTTGACGAATAATGAAAGCATTGTAGAATCAATGTAACAAGAGTTACAATTCGTGATGTGTAAAACAACCTGGCTCCTTCTTGCTTATAAACTCCCCTCAGAACCCTCCGCCCGGCGGGTATATGTTTGGCGCAAGCTCAAGAAACTGGGCGCAGAGACCATCTTTGAAGCCGTCTGGGTGCTGCCAGATTCGCCCCGCTCTCACGAGCAGTTTCAGTGGCTGGTGGCCGAAATCCAGGAGATAGGTGGCGACGCTATGTTCTGGAAAGCTCAATCAGAGCTGGCCAGTCAGGAGGAAGAATTGACTTGCCGCTTTACAAAACAGGTGGATAGTGCCTACCAGTCATTGCTAGAAAAAATGGAGCAGCTAGAACCCAACCTGGCCGCCCTGGCCCAAGAATACCAGCAGATCGAACAACGAGATTATTTCCATTCCACACTTGGGCAGCAAGTGCGTGCACGGCTGCTCTCCGCCCGAGGAGACGATTTATGAAATGGGTAACCTGGCAGAATATTGGTGTGGATCGTATGGCCTGTATTTGGCTCATTAAACGCAATATTGACCCGGACGCGGAGTTTAGTTTTATTCCAGCCGGTAACAAACCACTGCCTGAGGGTACCGAACCATTCGATATTCCAGGAACGCGGTTCAGCCACCACCGCGGGCACTGTTCTTTCGTGACACTGCTCAAAGAGCATAAGCTCAAAGACCCCATTTTGTTGAAGATCGGTCAGATCGTCGATGAGGCTGATGTCGTTCAGGAAGTGGCCCTTGAGCCAGCATCTCCTGGGCTGGATCTGGTCTGCCGCGGGCTGCGCCGAATCAGCAAAGATGACTTTGAGGCTGCTGAACGCGGTTGCCTGGTATACGATGCACTGTATGCCGAACTATCGCGCTCAAACGCATAAGGGAATTGCTGCCCGATGAAACATTATCTGTGGAAAATCCGTCCCTATTTCCGCCACGTAGCCGGCGAGCTCATGATCGGTTCGATTTGTGGAATCTTGATGAACACGATGGTCGTTTTACCGGCCGTGCTATTGGGACAAGCCATCGATGTCACCCTGGCCTTCGATAAAGGGCAGGCAACGATGAAGGATGTCACCTGGGCTGCCCTGGCATTCCTGGGTGGAACACTGGCCACCCAGATACCCCGGTTGGGAAAACGCTGGTGGCTGATAACCGCCAACGCCCGCATCCGCGCGAATATTCGCTCAGATGCCATGCGCGGCGTGCTGGCCTGGCCGATGGAACGCCTACATAGCACCTCGATCGGCGAGCTGATGGCCCGCATCGTGGGAGACGTTGAAGTGCTTGGGGTCGGAATCCGCGAATTTACCATCGAAACGTGGGACACGTTGCTTTTCTCGATCTCTTTCGTCGTCGCTATGTTCATTTACGATCCCAGCCTCTCTCTTCTTGCGCTCCTACCTACCCCATTTGCCATGCTGCTGGCGCAGGTCACCGGGCGTTGGGTGCGCAAACGCACTACCGCCGCGCGCGAATCCAACGCCGAATTGACCTCCACCTTGCAAGAGCAACTAGCGGGGATCCGTGTGTTGAAACTGTTTGGCCGGAAAGATTCTTCTGCCCAGCGGGTTGAACGAAAATCTCAGAACCTGGTGGATGCTAACCTGGCGGTGATCCGGCTGCGGGAAGGGCTAAAACCGGTCTATTCCACCCTGATGGTGGCCGGTATCGTCCTGGTGGTAGCCCTGGGCAGCCAGCGCGTGATCGCCGGAGCGATGACGGTAGGCGCATTTGTCACTTATATTCAGCTCTTCCTGCAATTCACCGGGCGGGGGTACCGCATCCCGCAGTTATTCAACTCGGTGCAATCCGGCGGCGCAGCCTACAAGCGTTTGAAACCGCTTCTAGCGCCGGCCCGGGGTGTTACAGATGAACCAGCCCGCGCTTCTTTTCGACCTGATTGGATTAACGGCCTCCATGAGTCGCTTCCCACGCCGCCGGCGATCGACCATTCACCTCTGGCCGTTTCCTTCCAGGATGTCACTTTCTGTTACCCCGGTGCTTCTCAGCCTGCGCTAAAAGACGTGAGTATCGATATTCCTGCCGGCGCGTTTATTGCCGTCACCGGCCCGGTGGGCTGTGGTAAAAGCGCACTGCTGCGAGCGGTATTGGGGCTGTACCCCCTGGAAAATGGGGAAATCCGCCTGAATGGAAAGCCGCTCTCTGAGATCCCAAGTGAAGCCCGGAGTGCCCAAATTGGGTACCTGCCCCAGGATCCTTTCTTGTTTTCCGGCACCATCCGCGAGAATATTTCATTTGGGATAGATACTGACAGCGCTGAGCGTAGAATCATGCGCTCAGCGGAATTATCAATTCTCGAACCCGATCTTGAAACATTTCCTGCGGGAATGAACACCCAGATCGGCGAACTTGGCACGCGCGTTTCGGGCGGTCAGCGCCAGCGAGTGGCCCTGGCTCGCAGCCTGGCCGCCACAACGACACCGCCCGGATTATTGGTTCTCGACGATCCGTTCTCCGCGGTCGATTTGGATACCGAAGCACTGCTGATCGAATCGCTGCGCCAGGCATTTGGCCCAGCAGCGCCAGAGTCCCAACGCGCTACCCTGCTGCTCAGTTCACACCGCCTGGCTGCCTTCCCGCAAGCCGACCGCATTATCGTGCTGGACCAGGGGCGCATACTTGAAACCGGCACCCATGCTGAACTGATGGCAGCCGGGGGGTTGTATGCGCGAATTTACAAGGCCCAGGCAGTGGTGTCTCATGCCAATGGTCAGAATGGAGGCGCCCATGCCTAAAATGGGTTCTTTCTCCTCGACCACACTGAGATCCACTACCCGTCGCCAACTCCTTGAGGTCCTGGCGCCGCGCCGGTTCCGCATCCTGGGGATCATTCTGATTGTTTTCGCTAGTGCGGGGTTGGAATTAGTCCCTCCCCTGGTGTTAAAACAGATCGTCGATGGCCATCTCACCCCAGGAATTTCTCAGGGGCTCTGGCTATTGGCCTTCTTCTACCTGGCATCGGTGGCCGGAGTACAGGGTCTGGGGTTCTTGACCAGCTACCTCACCGCCCTCACCGCTCAAGGTGCGCTCAACGATCTACGCGTGCGTCTTTACCGGCACTTACAGAATCTACCTATCCGCTACTACGATCAGACCCCGCTGGGAGATATTATCAGTCGCTGCACCGCCGATGTAGATACGGTTGACACTTTGTTCTCATCCGGGGTTGCCGGCCTAGTCACAGACCTGATCCGTCTGGTAATGGTATCTATCGCGATGATCGTTCTCAGCCCTATCCTGGCATTGGTCTCAGCGCTGGTGGTGCCGCCGCTGCTCTGGATCACCAACGCCTTCCGGGTGCGTATTCGCGACGCTGAACGCAAAAACCGCCTGGCTGTGGGCCTGCTCAATACCCACCTGCAAGAGACTTTTGGGGGCGTGGAGGTGATCCGCGCTTTCGGCCGCGAGCCGGTGATCGTTGCCCGCTTTCGTCATGTGCTCGAAAAAACTCTCAAAGCCTTTAACTTATCTGCCAAATATTCCACCCTATACACACCCATGATGCAGATCCTGATGGCAATTGCCATCACCCTGCTGTTGTGGGGCGGCGCGCAAGCCGGTCAAATTGCTATCGAGATCAGTTTGGGCACCCTGACTGCCTTTGTCCTGCTTTTCAAGCGTTTCTTCGACCCGATCACGTCTGTCGGCGAGGAATGGCAGACGCTGCAAAGCGCTTTATCCGGTGCCGAGCGCATTTTTCAGGTTTTGGACCTACCGGTCGAAGTGGAAACCTTGCCAAATCCTCATGAGAGGCTTAAGCCCGCCGGCGGGATTGACATGCTTGACTTGACCTTCGGCTACTTTGACGACCAGCCGGTACTCAAGCATGTTAACCTGTCCGTGGCTCCTGGGGAGCATGTGGCCCTGGTCGGACGCACAGGCGCGGGCAAAAGCAGCCTATTGAACTTGCTCGGTGGGTTGTATGCTCCCTGGCAAGGCAAAATCCAGGTTGCCGGGTTGGACCCCCGCCAGATTCCGGAAACAGAACGGCGGCGCTTCATTGGGGTCGTACCTCAGGCCGTGCAACTATTCAGCGGCAGCGTGCTGGAAAACCTCACCCTGGGCGATCCGGACGTGCCGCGAGAAGCGATCGAGCGCGCCGTGCGCATCGCCGGTGCGGAGGGGATAATCCAATCTTTCCCCAAAGGGTATGACACACAGATTAGCAACGGCGCGGGTGAGGGTGTTCAGCTCTCTTCCGGACAGCGCCAATTGCTTTCACTGGCTCGCGCTTTGATCTGGGATCCAGCCGTGTTGCTCTTCGATGAAGCCACCTCAGCCATCGACAGCGCCAGCGAAGCTGCCTTTCGCCAGGCGTTGCTGGGCGAATCATCGCGCCACCAGCGCGCCATCCTGACGGTGGCGCACCGCCTCTCTACCGCACGCGAGGCTGATCGGGTAATCGTGCTCGAAAATGGATGCGTCATAGAAACGGGCGCTCCGGCAGAGCTAATTCGGAAAGGCGGGCGGTTTGCCGCTTTGCTGGAACTGGAAGCGGCCGGCTGGGATTGGCAGAATATTCACTCAGATACTACGGTTCACCAAACCGCTGAATAGACAGCTTTCAATCAAATAATTGTTTTCAAGGCTTTCAGGAGGTTAAAAATGAAATGGGTTACTCGTTCTCACGTCCATGTCGACCGTGTGGCTTGCCCGTGGTTGATCACCCGCTTTGTGGATAACGAAGCGGAGTTCCTGTTTGTCCCGAAAAGCGAAATTGAACGGGTGGTGAAGGACAGTGGAGCGATCCCCTTCGACGCGCCAAATGTAGAGCTTGGTCACCACGATGGACGCTGTTCTTTTGAGTCGATCATGCTCAAATATGATCTAAAAGAGCCCGGTCTGGTGCGTCTGGCACAGATTGTCCATGCCGCGGATGTAGCCGAGGATATCGACCAGGACCCTATCGCGCGCGGCCTGGAAGCGATCGCCTCGGGCTACAGTCTTCGTTACCCGGAAGATGTGGAGAACCTGACGCACCAGTTCGAGATCTATGATGCCCTCTATGCCTGGTGCCGCCTTGACGTCGCCAGGGCAAAGTAGTAAGTGAAACAGCTCTTCATTTTGTCGCGCGAATGAAACCAACCACCGAGAAGTGTTGATCGAGTTGAAAAGATTTCTGAAATCCAACCTGTTCAAGCATGTTCAGCCAGGGATCAGGATTGAACGTCCAGCCATGATGCATGATCACAGGAGGGCTGATAGATGATTGAAGGCGGATCAGGCCACCTCCCTTGGTTGGACCGACAATCATCGTTGCTGTGTACAGGCTGCCGACCACAAGCATCCAGGAAACCGCGACCATCCACAGGTCAACGCTGGGCCTCCAGCGAAGGGTAAGTAACGGCAAGATAAGCTGTGAAAGGGATTTTTTTGAAGATTTGCGTACATTTTTTCACCACACTGCAACAAGATTTGAAGACAATGCCATTATAGAAAGCGAAGCCGACCAACAACACTCCTAAATGGGATAATCTTCACAGCAGGTTGGTAAGTCCATTCCCTGGCCAAAAGACCAGGTACTCATCTTTTCCAGGAACGTGTTTGTGCTCGAATCACTCGATCCACAGGGGAAAACAGCAGTTCTGAATGACCTTCTATGCCGGCGTAAAAGCACTCAAGCCTACACCGTGTGGAATGTAATACCAACGAATTGCTCATTGTCCGCGTCTGGTCGCCAGCTGACGTAGCGCCAATCACAGAAAAGCAACCTTAACAATCGATCTGTTTTGCACTCTGACCTGTCCTGAAGGTGGAGCATTGTTGCCGAAGATCGCTGGTACATTGTTGGTGAATATGGGTGGAACATTTACGTGTGAATATTGACAGCCCCAAGGCTCGCTGACCTTCCCGGCCAACTTCCAACTGGTGGCGGCCAAAAATCCATGCCCGTGTGGTTATTAATCACAACGAGTTATTGATTGTCCGAGTCTGGTCGCCGGGGGGAATTGCGTGATGGCGAGGCTAACGGGAAATAGCCAAGCCACAGGCAACTGGTCCTGGGTGAGCTCGTTAAGATAATTGCCATTATCTGCGGCACCATCTTTGCGGGTCTATGGTTTTCAGCGTGGTTTTATGGGGAAATCGCGTAACGACTTTTCCATAAAACCATGGCAATTCCCCCAGAGCCATCTTTGCTGTGATAAAAAACTGGACCGTTTGAATGGGTCCGGTTTTTTATCGATGTCTTTTCAGCCTTCCCAGTACATTTCAATCCGTCTGAACACCTCCAAAAATCCGGCGTGCAACAGGGTCGGTAAATGCGGATCATCCACGGGAATGTTTTCCACATAGGTATCAATATGGGGGAAGCGGTTGTATAAGTGCCCAACCAGGGCCGCGCCTACTGTCCACGGGTCGCCGCGTTCGGTATGCAGAACAAAGTGAGAGAGTAAAAAGCGCTGGCGCCGGAAGATCATCCAGCCTTTACCCTCTTGCCCTAAGTTCACTTCCAGGCCCTGGGGGTCTTCAACATTAATGTACGACTCCATTTCATTGGTCCAGGCCGGGCGCACAGGATGGCTGCATAACCGGTCCAGCGTTTCCTCTTTGACCAGCCAGTTTGCCTCCCCGGGCGGCGGAGGTGGCGGGTCGATCCGCTGAGAATTTTTGATCAAACGGCCGGTATCCACACGCGGTATACCAGGGGGACGGCGTAAAATTACCAGTTCGCGAGTTTCATGGAAGCCCACTTTGCGAAAGAGTTCGTGAGCCGGCGTATTCCCTTTGATGACTTCCAAAATGGAAAGCGGGCGGCCTAACTCGCGGGTACCATTGAGCAGCGCGCGGGTCAAGGCTTCGCCTGTGCCTCTTCGCCGCCGCACAGGTAGCACACCCAACCGGGTGATCCAGGTTCGCCCAGCGCGTACACCGAGCATGGCCAGGCCGAGCATTTCGTCGGTCTCCAGGTCAATAGCCACCCATGAGCGATCCATGTCAACATTATATGTGTTGACATAGGAAGCCAGGCGGGCAGCGTTCATCGGCATAGGTACCATATAATCGACCCGAGTCTGGTTATAGGCGTTGGTCAGGTCTTCAATGGTAAACTGGCTGGCTGGGATCAGTTTGACCTGGTCGGACATCGGTTCTGGATGTCGATTGAGAAGTTCCATCTTTGGTTAACCTGATCTAGTGCTCTGGCAAATGGGATTTGACCATATTGATGAAGCGCCGGACATCAATGGGTTTGCTGATGTAGTCGTTACACCCATAGGCTGTAACCATGAGCCGGGCTGTTTCTTCAGGCCAGGCGGTCACGGCTATGATTGGAACATTTTCTAGAGCAGGGACTTCTCGCAGGTAACCAATCAAGGTTTGCCCATCAATATCGGGCAGGCCTAGATCAAGGAGAATCATATCGGGAGTGTGCTGTTGTGCTTCAGCTAGCCCGGCCTCGGCTGTTTGCGCCCAGATTATGGTGTAACCTTGGGTTGACAGAACGCGTTTTACCAGGGCTGCGTTATCAGCAATGTCTTCAATCAGCAAAATGTTAGCCATACAAGTTCTCCCATAGGGGAATCATAATTTATAGCTAGCATTCATTATACCCCCCTGGTTATTTTCTGGAATCCAGCCCTGCAGAGCTGTTGACCAGTTGTAAAGAGCAAGCGCGAGATTGAGTATTTAATCGTCTTTATGATTGGCGGACGGCTTTTTCTTCTGGCTGATGAAGAACGCAAGGGCCAGAATTACCACAGCTACGGCTGCGCCAAAAGAAAGCAGATCGGTTTTTCCATCCCAGCTCAAAACCTGCGCCAAAAATTGCACGCCCCAAAACAACCACAACAACCCCTAGCAGCTTGCTCTTGAGATCATCAAAATGAAAACAACCTAAGCCAAGATCAGAAAAAACGCATCGCAAAAGCCATAGGCAGGCATAGAAGGAGTAAACAATTTATACTACTTTCTTTGGACCGTCCTTCTGGAGGACTCATTTTTTTATTGCTAGTTTTTACGGGGAATGGGGCCAGTAATCCTTATATAACTCCTTCTCATCAAACTAAACTAGAAATTATCAAACCAATTGTTGTTACAAAGTAATACCTTGCCCTCAGATACACTCCTCCCCAACTGTCATTACATTAAGTTCCAAACCGGGTAAAAATACCCCAAAATAGCG
>CAZMMI010000172.1:0-8899 GCA_964567255.1 uncultured Anaerolinea sp. | reverse complement strand
TTGGTTCTCGAAAGACAGAATAATCTCAACATGGAGTTAACAACAGAGGACGGAGCTTGTTAAAAAGACTCCGTCCTCTGTTTGTTTTAGTGATTTTTGCCAAAATGGCAAAGATTGAAGATTTCGCGGCTAACCAAGAACGCCACGAAGTTTTAATTCATTGGCAAAATGGCAAGCGGCGTAATGGTCCGGTTCTACTTCCAAGAGCTTGGGGGTCTCTTTGGAGCAGATTTCCTTGGCGTAACGACAGCGGGGGTGGAAGTAGCAGCCGGAAGGTGGGTTGGCCGGGCTGGCTACCTCACCAGGCAGCTTGATGGGGCGGTCACGCCGGCGCGGGTCGGGCTTGGGAACCGCAGCCATCAGGGCTTCGCTGTAGGGATGCTTGGGGCTGTAATACAGTTTGTCCGTTGAGGCCAACTCGACCAGGCGACCCACGTACATGACCGCAACCCGATCTGAGATGTGTTCCACCACACTCAAGTCGTGCGCCACAAAAATGTAGGTCAGCTCGAAATCTTTCTGCAAGTCTTCCAAGAGATTGAGAACCTGAGCCTGAATGGACACATCCAGCGCGGAGACGGGCTCGTCGCAGATGATCAGCTTGGGGTTGAGGGCCAGGGCGCGGGCGATGCCGATGCGCTGGCGCTGACCACCGGAGAACGCGTGCGGGTAGCGGCTCATATATTCGGGGCGCATACCCACGATCCGCAGCAGTTCGGCGACGCGGTCTTGAAGCTCTTGCCCAGAAGCAATTTTATTGATGAGCAGTGGTTCGGCAACGATGCGCTGAACCGTCATGCGCGGATCCAGAGAAGAGAAAGGATCCTGGAAGATGATCTGCATGTGAGGGCGAATCTCTGCCAGTTCCTTGCGCTCCATTTTTTCCAAATTCACCCAACCCTTCTTGGGGTCATTGAAGCGAATTGTGCCGCCGGTGGGGTTGAGCAAGCGGATGATGGTGCGCCCGGCAGTAGTCTTGCCGCAACCGGATTCGCCCACCAGCCCGAGAGTCTCGCCTTTCTTGACAAACAGGTTGACGCCGTCCACGGCTTTCACCGTACCGGTAGATCGGCGGATGAGTCCTTTGCGGATGGGAAAATGCTTCTTCAGGTCGGTTACTTCGAGAAGCAGATCATCTTTATTGATGGTAGTTAATTGACTATTGTCCATTGGACTCCTCCTCGAGATCGGAATGCAGGAAGCAGCGCACGGAATGACCCTTGTCAACCATCGTCAGGCCGGGAACTTTGACATCACACAGACCGCGCATAGCTTGATCGCAGCGGGGATGGAATGGACAACCCTTGATCTTTGAGTAAGGATCAGGGACAACGCCGCGGATGGGTTGCAAGCGCTCTTTTTGCCCACTGCCAACGTGCGGGATGGACCGCAGTAACGAGGAGGTGTAGGGATGTTTGGGGTTGTAGTAGATGTCATCGACGGGGGCTTGCTCGACCACGCGACCCAGGTACATGACCGACACATAGTCGCACATCTGCGCCACCACGCCCAGGTTGTGGGTGATGAAGACGATGGTCATGTTGATGTTGGCTTGCAGTTCGCGCATCAGGTCGAGGATTTGCGCCTCGGTGGTGACATCCAACGCGGTGGTGGGCTCATCGGCGAACAGAACAGCGGGTGTACAGGAGAGAGCCAATGAAATCATGGCGCGCTGGCGCATCCCGCCGCTCAATTCGTGCGGATAGCGCTTGACGATCAACTTTGGGTTGGCCATGCCAACACCATCCAGGATGGCGACAGCGCGTTTTTCGGCTTCAACCTTATCCACTTTTTGGTGCAGGATGATGGCTTCCATGATCTGGTCGCCGATGGTGTAAGATGGGTTGAGCGAGGTCATCGGTTCCTGGAAGATCATGGACATTTGCGCACCGCGGATGCTGCGCATTTCCGGTCCCATACCTTCGAGTTTGGTGAGGTTGATGGCCTCATTAAATTCTTTGCCGTCGGGGCCAAATTTTCGGCGGAAGTACTGGATATCGCCTTTGACAATTTTTCCGGGTTTTGCAACCATGCGCATAATCGAGAGGGCAGTAACGCTCTTGCCGCAACCGCTTTCGCCCACCACCCCCATGACTTTTCCGCGGGGAATGTCAAAATTCACGCCATTCAAAGCTCGCGCCACGCCCAAATCAGTAAAGAAATAGGTGTGCAGGTCGCGGACTTTGAGGATGATGTCTTCCCCTTCAAAGATGGAGCCGGTTTTGTCTTTCACAGACTCGGTAGTTTGGTTCATAATATTCCAGCCTGCCTTTCTGTTTAGATCGAGTAGGGGTCAACCGCATCGCGCAAGCCGTCGCCGAGCAGGCTGAACAGCAGCACTGTAATCAGCACGGCAGCCGCCGGGATGAGCAGCCAGGGATGTTGAACCACCACGCTGACTTGCTGCGCGTCGCGAAGGAGAGAGCCCCAACTGACGGCAGGAGGTAAAATTCCCAACCCCAGGAAGCTCAAGGATGTTTCACCCAGGATCATGCCAGGGATGCCCAAGGCAGCGATGACGATAATGTGGCTGGCGCCATTGGGAACCATGTGTTGGAAGATGATTCTCCAGTCGGATGATCCGGCTGCCAACGCGGCTTGAGTAAAATCAGCGCCGCGGTAGGCCATGACTTTGGCGCGCAATTGGCGTGCAAGGCCCGTCCAACCTACCACAGAAAGCACTACGGTGATCAAAAAGAACCTATGGATAACCGTGAAGTCTTTTGAAATATCCGGCAGAGCCGCCGCCAAGGCTGCCCACAGCGGGATTTGGGGGAAAGCCCCTAAGACTTCGATCATACGCTGCATGATGTCGTCCACAAATCCGCCGAAGTAGCCGGAAGCTGTTCCAAGAACTGCTCCCAAGAAAACACTCAAGGCCACACCGAACAAACCGATGGTAGTGGAGATTTGGCCGCCGACCAACAAGCGGGCGAACATGTCTCGTCCGAGCCCGTCAGCGCCCATCACATAGAAGCGTTGATCTCCTTCCACGCCGAAGAGATGCAGCTTGGTCTTCATACCGAAAACTTTGACTTCGTCGCCCTGTACAAAGAATTTGATCGGGAGTGTTTTCGTCTTGTCGACTACAAACTCAAACTTGAAGGATTCAGGGTTGAGTTGGGTGGTGGTCGCGTAGGTATACAACCCAAATTTCCCATCTGCGCTTCTCAAGGTGATGGGGGTGGGCGGGCCAAAGATGTACTCTGTGTCCTGGTATTGATACCAATTCGGCGCAATAAATTCGCCGAGGAAGACAAAGGTGTAAATTATTATCATTCCCCAAAGCCCCAGCATGGCTAACTTATTTTTGCTGAAGCGGATGCGCATCAACTGCCACTGCGAGAGGTCGCCGACATCGCTGACGGGATCATCAAAAACCTCGATTGCGGGTTTGGCTGGCTGAGGGGTGGGGGTGGGTTCGGATTGAACTGTGTCAGTCATAGTTCACCTCGTTCTACTCGTAGCGGATGCGCGGATCGACCCAGGCCAGGGCAATATCCGCCAGCAAGTTGCCGATGACGCCCAGGATGGACAGGAACATCAGGAAGGTTGCGGCAAGATACAGGTCCTGGTTCATTTGCGCGTTGAAGTACATGGGGCCCACGGTGGGGAGGTTCATCACGATGGCTACCACCGTTTCACCCGAGATGATGCCGGGCAGAGAGCCACCCAGGATCATGATGAGCGGGTGCATGGCATTGCGAACGGCGTGTTTCCAGATGACTGTGTTTTCTGTCAAACCTTTGGAGCGAGCCGTCTGAACATACTGCATGTTGAGAACATCCAACAAATTGGCGCGCATGATGCGGCTCAAGCCGGCAGTGCTGCCGAAGGCGATGACGATCACGGGAATCCACAGGTGCTTGAGCAGATCGACAAATTTGGCCCAACTCCAAGGCGCGTTCTGGTAGATGTCTGAGAATAGACCGCCAACCTGTTGTCCAAACCAACGCTGCGCAAGCACCATCAACACCAGGGCGATGAGGAAGCTTGGCACCGACAAGCCTAGAAATTGAAGGACTGTGATGATGTAGTCGGGAATGGTGTAGCGGTGCGTTGCCGAGTAGACCCCGATTGGCACCGCGATTCCCCAGGCTAGTAGTAGTGAAAATATTGAAATGCCGATGGTAAAGGCCAGGCGTTGGCCAATCAGGTCCTTCACTTCTTGTCGATATTGGAAAGATTCACCAAAGTCGCCCTGGACAAAGCCAGTGATCCATTTGAAGAATCGGACATAAGCAGGATCATTCAAGCCATAGCGTACTTCAAGGGCTTGAATCTGATCTTGCGAGACGTTGCCGCCTTGTTGACGCATGCGGGCGATTTCATATTCCAAATACGAGCCGGGCGGAAGTTCCACGATGATGTATCCCAAGACCGCAATGATCGCCAGTGTCACCAGCATGTAGCCGATGCGGCGAATAATGTAACTGATCATGGCTTCTCCTTTCTTCTAGATTCCCCCGAGAAAAATTTGTTTCGAGGGTAGGAAGTTGAGTGAAAATTTTTGTCTGTAAGCATGCAGGGAGAACACTTACAGACAAAAATTGCTTCTTCTTCCCCCCACTCGAGCAAGAATTAGTTATATTGTTGATGAGAAGGGAGGAGGGGATTCTCTCCCCTCCTCCCAGGGTAGGTCGGCTTCGCGAACTAGACGTTCTTGAAGGAGTAGGTTTCGGGGTTGGTGATCGCGGGATACGGAATGATCCACGGGTTGCAGAAACCGCCGAGTTTAAGTTGATCGCGGGTCGGGACGTTATCGAGGTCCTTGCTGACGATGATGATACGAGGCGTGTTGCCGATCGTACCGATGAAGTACGGGCCTTCCGTCATGTGGATCTCGTTCATCTCCCAGACCAGTTCCATGCGCTTGATCTCGTCCACTTCGAAGATGGCCTGATCGTACAACGCGTGCAGTCTGGGCATCGGCGAATCGGCATATTCGGGATCGCTAACATCGAACCGTGCAGGAGTGCGGTCCCAGGGTGACTTATCCAGCTCAGTGCCTTCCTTCTCCGTTCCAGATACTACGCGCAGCTGGCCGGTCAGAGGAGCCCATCGTTCGGTCTCGTCCGGAACAACCCAGGAGGGGAAGAGCAGGTGGTCGGGGCCATCGCCCACTTCCCAGGCCGAGCGGAATTCGAGTTGGCCGGCGCGCCAGGCGGGGCCAAATTCGGCAGGAGGCATCTGGTTGACCAGAACGTTCAGGCCGATATCCGTCCAGTTCTTCTGGGCAATTTCCAACACCTTGAGACATTCCTGGTTTGCATCAGCGGCAAGGTCAACCTTGACGATGAGTTCGGAGCCATCAGGCATGGTGCGGAAGCCATCCGCGCCCACCGTGCAACCGATCTCATCGAGCATGGCCTTGGCCTTCTCGGGATCATAGTCCACATACAGGGTGCGGAACTTCTCGTAGTGAGCCTGGGCCTCGGCATTGAAGTTGAACTCCAAAGCCTTGGGGCTCATGGTGCCGGTGGTCGGCGTGCCGGTGTCATAGTACACGATGCGCTGGATGTCGGGGCGGTTGATGGCCAGGGACATGGCGCCCTTGAACTTGGGGTTGCGATACAGTGCGCGCTTGGCAGGATCTTTGAGGTCGTGGTTCCAGAAATACATCATACCGGTACCAGAACCAGTATCCCAGAAGCGGACTTCGTAGTTGCCGGCGGCTTCGCTGGCCTTGAGGGTGGCGACATCGCCGAGGGTCAGCTGGTAGGTGTAGACTTCCCAGCTCACGCTGCCCTGAGTGGTCTGCAGGATGAAGTACTGCGCATCGGGCGAGTTCTTGACGTCCATGCCGTCGACGTAGGGCAGTTGATTGCCCTCGGTGTCCACCGCGTAGTAGTACGGGTTGCGTTCCCAGGTGGAGGATTCACCCTCTTTGTACTCTGTGAGCATCCAGGCGGTAATCGTCGGGCATTCCGGATTGGTGCGATCATCAATCATGCGGTCATGCTCGGTGAAATCAGTGTACTCAGAATTGTACTTAGGGTTGAACTGCTTGGCGTAAGCCGACGCAACGATCCACCTTGGGCCAGTCAGGCCTTTGACCCACATGGCTAAACGCTTGGCGGTTAGCGGAGCGGGCTTGGGGTAGGTGATGGTCAGGGTGTAATCGTCTACTGCTTCGAATTTTGGCAAAATGCCTTCGACGGCAGAGAATTCGGCTGGGGGCAGATCGGGATGTGTTTCATCCAAAACCATATCGTTCCACCAGTAGAGAACATCAGCGGTGGTAACGGGGGAGCCATCCGACCACTTCATGCCCTTGCGGAACTTGAGCGTCCAAACGGTGTTGTCGGCGTTTGCTTCCCAGGATTCACAGTGACCGGGGGCGACAGCCAGGCCGTCGTCCACCCAGCGCAGCGGGGACATGCCATACATTCCGGCGTGGGCGCCACCCTGGTGCCACCAATGAGCCATCTTGAAGCGACCACCATACTTGCCGATGGTGTTCACCGGGCTGAGGGTGAGGGGGTTGGCGGGGATGCGGTCGGCCAGAGGAGGCAGGGTGCCGGCGGCAACTTGCTCGGCCAGCATGGGGGCTTCCTTGGCGGCAGCGACTGTCGGGACCATTGTGGCGGTGGGCTGCTCGATCGCGCGCGGGGTTGCGGTAGCAGCTGCGGCCTTGGTGGGCTCGGCAACGGGTGCAGTAGTGGCCGCAGGAGCGGCGCAGGCCGTGACGACTACTCCGCCGACCGTCATTGCGGACAGGCGTAAGAAATTACGGCGATTGATCTTCTCAGAAAGAGACATTTGTGAAATTCCTCCAGGTAACGGGTTGGAAAAAACGAACAACGATCATACAGCGGAAAATTTTTTGGGTAACCACCTCCTTTGTTGACCAGACTCCCATACGCTGCTTAAAACAGTGAACCGAAATGGGCTGGGTCTGTGATGGCTGCAAAGGTCACTGGGAGCGCTCCCGGAAAAATAAATCTGGCTACCCCCCTTTAGAGGATAGCCAGATATTTTTTCGCGTGAGATTGGCTTGCACTGACCATAGCTTTCGCATGAGTAGTAACCACCTAGATCCCAAATATATAGGTATAGTATCCAAGTTTAGAATTCTTGTCAAGCAAAAAAGGCGCGGATTTGTCGGACATTCTATAGTTGTACAAACATTTCGCGATTATTAGGTCGATAGTGGTCGGAATCCGAGTTAAAAATAAAAAACATCCCATGAGCACCACGAATTTGTAAATACCCTTTCCTCATGGAATTCACAGAACAGGGTGGGATTTCTTACGGAGTGAAGTCTATGGGGTCGCTGGGGACATAGATGATCGTATTTGCGAGTCGATCAATTTCTTTATAATTTCCGCGAATCGCGGATAATTGTTGTGCGGTCCAACGACTTCCTTGGGAATCCCAGTAAGGCGGATCGTATAACAAGATGAGCCCGTACTGTTTTTGGTAAACGGAATCGATAAAGGCGGTTTGATCCCATATATTCCCGGCGTCAAGTTGTTTGTATTCAAAGGGCTGGAACACTAATGGTTTCCCCTCAACCGGCAGCAGCCCCATGAATTCATCGGCTAGCACCGGCTGCTCAGATTGCGCGACCAGATCAGCCATTTGCTGTATCTCCGCAATTTCATACTTCGCCCGGTTGGTTGGCCCAGAATAAAAATCCTCCTTACCCCAGTCGTAAATTGCATTCACCTGGAAGACCAACCCGCAAATAAAAGCCAACTTCAGCCACCACAATCGCGTGACCAGTTTCCGATCTTTGAACAACGGGCCGAGCCATGCTAAAAAAGCTCCCGATGCGAAGGCCAGCGCTGCTGAAAATTCATACAGGTAATTAACATTGGAACCATCCTTGCCGATGGTGATCGCGGACGCCGTGGAAGCCAATAGATAAGGCGCTGCGGCCCACCATGCTTTCTGCTTGAACCAGACGGCCAGAACCAGGTAAGCGGCTGCGGTTACCACCAGGAACCCCATGTTGTTCCAGATTTTGTCCCAGTTTTCCTGAACCGTATGCCAAAGGAATGGGTTGACATTGGCGGTTACGATATTGAAATAAAAGCCGCCCTGGGTGAGAAGGTTCAATGCAAAGAAGAGCGCCAGCGACAAGCCACCGGTCCATAGCGCCAGCTCAAAGGCCCGGCGGCGAGGTTTATGGCTGAGCAGCCAGATGAAAGCGGCAAACGGGGCGGCTAAGCCATAAGATTGGCGCGTGAAGATTGCCAGGGTTAACAATATGGCGGTGAAAATCAGCGCTCTGTGATGTTCGCGGCGGGTGATGATGACATAGAGCGCAGCCCAGCTCAAGGCCAGGGCCAGTGAGTCAATGCGTACGAAGCCGCTCCAGTGGAGGATGAAGGGGATGGCGGGCAGCAGCACGGCACTGAGAATCGACGCGAACCAGTTCTTGGTGATGAAATACAGAGATGCGCCAATGAAATAAGCTGTTGCAAGGATGCAAATCAGATTGATCATCCGTCCGTACCAGAAGGCGGGGCCGAAGATCCAGGCGAAGGGAAGTTGGAGTAGATGGTAAAGCGGGGGGTAATTGCCGATGATGTAGGGAGGTTGGCTGATATCGACAGGATAGATGCTTTCACCCCGCGAAAGACGCATGACCTGGTCTAAAATGGGACCTTCGCCGTAATCAATGCTAAAGGGAAAGGCGATCAGGATTCGCATATAATCCAGGTAGAGAAGGATGGAGCGGCAAAAGAGGAGCAACAAGGCGGCTATGGATAGGCCGAGTAATATTCGGGGCGCCCAAGTTTTTATCCAGTTCATCGAGTATTCTCCGACTGAAAGATTATTGGCTCTCTGGGAGTTGCCGTGGTAAGTTCCGCATTTTGGGGTGTGAAGGCGGCGAAGCCGCCTTCACACCCCAAAATGCGGGTCTCGCCACGCCGATTCCCAATGAACC
>CAZMMI010000171.1:0-8934 GCA_964567255.1 uncultured Anaerolinea sp. | reverse complement strand
GCCTGAAACCAGCCTGCTTTTCTTTGATATAATGAGAGAAGCCGGCGCTGCAGAGTGCAAGTCGTCTCTGTAATACCACCCGGCTGCCCCTGATGCTGTGGAGGAAACCATGCCAGAATTTTTGACGCTTGAACAAATTGACCAAGCGGTAGATGCTATTCGCGCGAAGACTTCTTTGATTCCCAGGGTTGGGATGATTCTCGGGTCGGGGTTGAGCGGCCTGGCCAATTTGGTGGAGGAGCCGCAGATTGTGCCCTATACGGATATTCCGTTCTGGCGGATTTCGACGGTTCAAGGGCACGCCGGGCGCCTGGTGCTTGGAACCCTGGAAGGCGTTCCGGTGATGGTGCTGCAAGGCCGCACGCACTTTTATGAGGGCTATTCGATGTCCGAAATCACCTTGCCGGTGCGGGTGATGAAGCGCCTGGGGGCCGAATTCTTGATTTTGACGAATGCGGCCGGGGCGATCAACCCTGATTTTGAACCGGGGGATGTCATGCTGATTACCGACCACCTGGCTTTGGTGGCGATGATGGGCTTCAACCCGCTGCGCGGACCCAACCTGGACGAGTTTGGACCGCGCTTTCCGGATATGAGCCAGACGTACGACCGCGAATTGGGGAACATTACCCGCCAGACCGCCAAAAATGCAGGGCTGCTGCTGCGAGAAGGGGTTTATGCGGGCCTGTCGGGGCCGTCGTTTGAAAGCCCCGCCGATTTGCGCTTCTTGCGCGCGGTGGGGGCAGACGCGGTGGGGATGTCTACTGTACCGGAGGCCATTGTGGCGCGCCATTCGGGGCTGCGCACGCTGGGCCTGTCGGGGATCAGCAATAAGGCGAACCTGGACGGAAACACACTCACGACCCACGCTGAGGTTTTGGAGGCTGGGGAATTGTTGGTGCCAAAGTTGAGCACCCTTGTCCGCGGTGTTCTCAAACATTTGTAAGCCGTTGGGCAACCTCGCCTTGGGGTGGTGATGCAAGAAGATTTAATCGGTTTCCTTGAGCAATATGAGGGTTGGATTTACCTGGTGCTGGGACTGGCAGCCGTGGTAGGTTTGCGGCACCTGATGCAAGGCTGGAGGGAACTGCGCGCGTCGATGTTTGGCCTGGAAAAGGAGATAGCGCAGCGCAAGCTGGTTGTGAGCCTGACCGGGTTGATCTTGCTGGTGCTGATGGTGGTGGGTGAATTTGTGGTGGCCTCATTTGTGGCCCCGTCACGGCCCAGCACGGCGGCGCTGCCGACCGCGACGCTGGACGTGCTGGCAACCCCCACGGTCACGCTGCCGGCTGTGGCGCGAGCCACGCCGACGGCCATTGGGCAAGGCGGGCAAGGCTCTGGGCCGGCGTCTGAAGGCTGCACGGCGGGTGTCATCGAGTGGATTTCACCGCAACCTGACGAGTCGGTGAGTGGTTCGGTCATGTTAAAGGCCACCATCAATGTTCCCAATTTAGGTTTTTTTAAATACGAGTACAATCTGGCCGGGGAAGAAACGTGGGTGACGATTGCCGCCGGGAACGAACCCAAGGTGGAAGGGGAGATTGGAATTTGGAACACGGCGCAGCTCATCTCCGGCGATTACCAGTTGCGGCTGGTGGTGGCGGATAATGCAAACGAGCTGTTTCCGGCCTGTATTGTGAAAGTGCGTGTAGCAAATCCTTAGCGGAGGAGAAACCAATGCCAGCAGTAGAAGTCCGGCCTGCCACGAACAGTGATTTTAATCTCATCTTATCTATGGATTTGGGGTATCTGTCGCCAAGAGTGTGGCAGATGGAGCGTTTGAATGATGAGGGTCAAATGGGGGTGCGCTTTAACGAAGTGCGGCTGCCTCGCGAGGCGCGCATCGAGTATCCGCGCACCGCAGGGCAAATTCTGGACGAGAGCATTCCGGAGAAACACGTTATCTTGACGGCTTCTAGCGAGGGGCAACTGGTAGGCTTTGCTCGCATCGCCGAGCATATCTTTCCGAAAACGGCCTGGATTAAAGACTGCGTGGTGAACGAACCGGCGCGCCGGCGTGGAATTGGCACGGCGCTGCTGGTTGGTGTGCAAGAGTGGGCATTAGAGCGCAATTATCGCCGGTTGACGATGGAATTGCAATCTAAGAACTACCCCGGCGTGCAATTGGCCCAAAAGATGGGTTATGTTTTTGCAGGGTATAGCGATCACTATTATTTGAACCAGGATATTGCTTTGTTCTTCACGCTTTCTTTGCGGTGAAAATGCGGGTCAGGATCTGAGCGTATGTTTACTGTATTAAAAACAACCAGTGAAATTTTAATGGCGGGGATCGCAATCACCGCTTTTTCACTGTTGTTGTATGCGCTTTCATTTAATCTGCGCGACCGTGTGGCTCGATCATTTGCGTTAATTATGGTGTGTGTGGCTGTCATTTTCACTGCCGAGGCGATTGGCAGCACAGCCAGCAGCGAATTTGGAATTTCTACCTGGCTGAGAGTGCAATGGGTGGGGATTGTCTTTTTGCCGACCGCTTACCTGCATTTTTCCGACGCGGTGCTGGCAACAACGGGCAAGCCCAGTCGTGGAAAACGCCGCATCACCATCCGGCTGGCTTATCTCGGCTCGGTGGTTTTCCTGTTGGCATTGCCCTTCTCGTGGCTGGTTGGCCCGCTGGTGATTGGGGATGCCCCTGCGCCGCATTTACAGCCCACCGTGTTGACCAATTTCTTTGTCGTCTTCTACGCCACGTTGATGGCGATGGCCTGGTACAACTTCATCCGCGCCTACCGGCGCACCATGACCGCTACCAGCCGCCGGCGGCTGCTGTACTTGGCCATTAGCGCGCTGGCTCCTGCTTTGGGGTCATTTCCGGTGCTGCCTTTTGGCCCCGGGTTGGTTGCGGAGCATCCGCTGCTGTTTTGGGGCCTGGTGCTGATCAACAACCTGGTGGTGGGCACGTTGATTGTGGTCATGGCTTACTCGGTGGCATTCTTCGGGGTGCCGTGGTCTGACCGGGTGATCAAGGCCCGCTTGTTCAAGTGGATCATGCGCGGGCCGCTGACTGCCAGCCTGACGCTGGCTGTGGTCACGTTGGTGCGGCGCGGCGGTGAAGTGTTGGGCTTGAGCTATACGGCGTTCGTGCCCATTCTCATGGTGGGCATGATCTTGTTGTGCGAGCATTTAATTACTTTGTTTGGCCCACTGGCCGAGCGCTGGTTGTTTTACGGTAAAGAGGTGCAAGAGTTGGAGGCGGTACGGAGGCTGGAAGCCCAACTGCTCACACGCAACGATTTGACCCAATTCCTGGAGATGGTGCTGGCGGCTGTCAGCGACCGGTCTCAGGCGCATGGGGCCTACGTGGTGGCGTTGGGGGCTTCGGGCTCAGAACTGGTTGTTCGAACGGGACAGACCCGCTTTGATAAATCCGAAACCGAAGTGGTCATTCCGGACACGGTTTTGCAAAATGTACCAAACCTTGAGGAAGAACGGGTCGACTTTCGCTGGGGCGACGACTTGATTCTGCCATTGATGAATGGCACGCCTGAAAAGCCCGAACTCCTGGGCCTGCTGGGCGTTTCCGGTGGGGCGGGGCGGTCTTTGGATCTGGAGCAGAAACAATCCTTGGAACGGCTGGCCGATCGGGCCGCGATGGCTTTACGCGACCGGCGGGTGCAGCAACAAGTTTTCGCGGCGATGGAAAGTATCTCGCCGCAGGTGGATCTCGTGCAGCGTTTGCGCGCAGCGGCTCGTTACGACCGGGAGGGTTTGCTGGCTGAGGAGGAAGTTCTGCCGGTAGACGCCGACCTGGTGCAATCGGTGAAAGATGCGCTGACCCATTACTGGGGCGGGCCGAAGCTGACCGGGTCACCATTAATGAAATTGCGGATTGTGGAAGACGCCACAGAGGATTTTGAAGGAAACCGGGCCAATGCACTGCGCGCAATTCTCAAAAAAGCAATCGAGCAGGTAAAACCTGAGGGTGAAAGACGCTTTACAGGAGAGTGGTTATTGTATAATATCTTAGAGATGAAGTTTCTTGAGGGAAAGAAAGTTCGGGAAATAGCGATGCGTTTAGCGATGTCTGAGGCGGATTTATATCGAAAACAAAGAGTTGCGATTGAAGTAGTTTCCAAAGCAATTGCTGAGATGGAAGCACAAGCTCGTAAAGAACCCGGCGACGGTGGGGGGGCGCCGGGGTATTAACGTTTTTATTGGGGAAGCCTGAAGGCAATTCAGGGAGGTGGAGATGGTTGCGAGGAAATTTGTGAAGGTGGAGAGTGAACCGCCGCAAGTAGATGAGGGTTGGTGGGCTTCTGTTCTGGCCGACGAGGAGTCCGTCAACGCTGCACAACGCGCGGCTGCGCCTAAGCCTGCCACTGGCAACGGATTGTCAGTCGATTGGCAAAAAGCGCAAACTGTGTTCGAGAGCGATGAAGTTGTACGCCTGGAGGTGTATGGCTATAATCGCGGCGGGCTGCTGGTAAGAGGGGATGGCGTGCAGGGTTTTGTGCCGGTGTCGCACCTGGTCGAAATGCCCTGTAATGCAGAAGGCGACGAGCGGCGAAACGTGCTAGGAAATTATGTTGGACGCACCCTGCATCTCAAAGTGATTGAGTGCGAGCCAAGCCAGGAGCGGGTGGTGCTTTCAGAGCGAGCCGCTTTGGCTGGTGAAGGGCGCCGCCGGGAATTGTTCCATACCCTGAAGCCGAACGAAATTGTGCATGGCACGGTCACCAACGTGACCGATTTTGGCGTTTTTGTTGACCTGGGCGGGTTGGAAGGGTTGATCCATGTGTCCGAACTGTCCTGGGGACGGGTGCAGCATCCGTCAGACATTTTGAAGATCGGCGACCCGGTGCGCGCTTTGGTGCTGATGGTTTCTGAAGAAAACGGGCGGGTGGCTTTGAGCTTGAAGCGGCTGTGCCCCAACCCTTGGGATGTGCTGGTGCAGACTTACCAGCCGGGAGATGTGGTTCAAGCGCGCGTTACTTCCATCCTACGATACGGCGTGTTTGCCCGGTTGAAGGAAGGCGTGGAAGGCTTAATCCATATTTCCACCATTCAACTACCGGAAGAAGAGCACGAAGTGACCAACTACCTGAGGGTTGAGCAGACGGTTCAGGTGAAAATCTTGCATATCGATGCAGACCGGCGGCGCCTGGGGCTGGGATTGGTTAAAATAGAATGACCCGCAAGGCTCCTGCCGCTGGGCCGTCTCACAATGCTGCTTCACCGGAGGCAAGCGACAACGGGCTGCAGGGATTGCTGGAAGGTTTTTGGGTTCGCTTTGGACGATTCGGCTGGGACGTTCTCGGGGTAACCCTTTTGGGGTTGGCCCTGATCTCTCTGTTGGGACTGCTTGGTTGGACCAAAGGCACGGCAATCAACCTGTGGGCAGCGGTGTTGAAGAAGGGCGTTGGTTGGGGTTGGCCAATCCTGGTGGGGGCCGTGGCACTGCTGGGGCTGCTCAGCTTGCGCCGGCATTTCTCGGTCTTCCCGCGCATTCGCCTGGGGCGGGTGCTGGCTTTGGAGGCGGCAGCCTTCTGCGTGCTGGCGCTGCTTTCCGATTTCGGCGCTCACAACCTGGAACGCGCCGATGCGGGCCTGGACGGCGGGGTGATTGGCTGGGGTTTGTTTGAACTGCTCAACCAATTGATCCCAATGCCCTGGAGCACCGTGCTATTGATGGCATTCGGGCTGTTCTTTGTCGGTTATGGCCTGGGCGTGTTCCAGTGGGGCGTGAATGCGCTGGAAAAGTGGCTGGATGAGATTGGCAAAGCCACGCCCGCACGCGCGCCGGTCAAGAAAGCTCCGGTCATCGAAGAGCAGGAAGTGGAAGAGGACCTGCCAATTGAGGAACCCAAGGGGCGCGACCCGCGCCTGCCGCCGCTGACCTTGCTGATGGATGAACTGCCCGAAGCGCCTGATGAAAAGCACATTGCCGATACCGGCGCGCTCATCGAGCAGACGCTGGCTGAGTTTGGCCTGCCTGCGCGGGTGATCGGCTACCGAATCGGCCCGACTATCACGCAATATGCCGTGGAACCTGGGTACACCGAGAAGCCCGGCCCAGACGGGGAAATGACTCAGCAAAAGGTGCGCGTGGCGCAGATTTCAGCGCTGCAACGTGACCTGGCCTTGCGTCTTTCGGCGGAGCGGCTGCGCATCGAGGCTCCGGTGCCGGGGCGTTCCTTTGTTGGCATCGAGGTGCCCAATCCGCGCAATACGGTAGTGCGCTTGCGCCAGTTAATGGAAAGCGAAGAGTACCAAAAACTCAAATCGCCTTTGGCCATTGTTCTGGGACGAGATGTTTCGGGGCATCCGGTGGTGGCAGACTTGGGGCGCATGCCACATCTGCTGATTGCAGGAACAACCGGCTCGGGTAAATCGGTGCTGATTGCCGCGCTGGTGAGCTGCCTGGCGGTGAACAACACGCCCGAGAAGCTGCGCATGGCCCTGCTGGACCCGAAGATGGTGGAGTTGACCCGCTTCAACGGGCTGCCGCATTTGTTTGGGCAGGTTGAAACGCAGCAGGAGCGCATGTTAGGCGTGTTAAAGTGGGCCCTGGCGGAAATGGATCACCGCTATCGCTTGCTGGAAGATGCCCGCACGCGCGATGTTGCTACCTACAACCGGCGGATGGAAAAACGCGGCCAGCCCACGCTGCCGCGCATTGTGGTTTTGATCGATGAGCTGGCCGATTTGATGATGAGCGCTCCAGACCAGACGGAGCACAGCCTGGTGCGGTTGGCGCAGATGGCTCGCGCGGTGGGCATCCACCTGGTGGTGGCCACGCAGCGCCCCAGCACCGACGTGGTGACGGGCTTGATCAAGGCGAACTTCCCAGCGCGGGTGGCCTTCACCGTGGCTTCATCCATCGATTCGCGGGTGATTTTGGACACCAATGGGGCCGAGAATCTGCTGGGCAAGGGCGATATGCTCTTCCTCAATCCCGAGGTGGGCTCACCGCTGCGCTCGCAGGGCGTGCTGGTGGCCGATCCCGAGGTGGACCGGGTGATTGAGTTTTGGGCGAAAACCAAACAAGAGCAGGCGCAAGAGGCAGCTCCGTGGGAGGACATGATCGAGCGTCCCGGCGAAGAAGGCGGCGATGCGTTGGTGCAGCAAGCCATCGACGTGGTCACTCAGGCACAACGCGCCAGCGCTTCCATGCTACAGCGCAGGCTGCGCATTGGTTATCCGCGGGCGGCACGCCTGATTGACCAATTGGAAGAGATGGGCATTGTGGGACCTTCAATGGGCAGCGGCAAGGACCGCGAGGTGCTGGTGGGGCCGGAAGAAGATGAAGAAGATGCGTATGAGGATGGCGATGAAGACGGGCAGGATGCGGCTTGACAGTTTGCCCTGCGTGGGATAGGATACCATCTGTTTTTCCATCCGGTCGTTGCGGCGATCTCACAATGAGGTGAATAATTTGGAACAAACGGTTCCCAAAGAAACCATGACTTTTACCGATATGCTGCGTAAGCGATTCAAGTACTTGCTCGATCCGTTCGCGCGAGCGTTGAACCGGATGGGGCTGATGCCCAACACGGTAACCATTTTGGGGCTGGTTGGAAACGCCGTCGCGGCGGTTTTACTGGGTATGGGGCACATCACTGCCGGCGGGATTATCGTCCTGCTGATGGGGCCGATCGATGCGCTGGACGGGGCCATGGCACGCCTGCGCGGCGAGTCCTCTGACTTTGGCGCTTTTGTCGATTCGGTAACCGATCGCTATTCTGAACTGGTCATTTTGGGTGGTTTGCTGGTGTACTACTTGCGCACCGAAAACTGGCTGGGCAGCCTGCTGATCTACCTGGCTGCGGCTGGGTCGGTGCTGGTTTCTTATGTGCGGGCGCGCGGGCAATCGTTGAACCTGGACACCAAGGTGGGCTTGCTCACACGCGTTGAGCGGTTCCTGGTGCTGGCGCCCTGCTTGATCATCAACCAACCCATGATTGCGATGTGGATTTTGGCTGTGTTGACCAATGTAACCGCTTTGCAGCGCATCGCCGATGTGCGCCGGCAGGCTTATGCTCAAAACCGGATTGCGAAGAAAAACCCGCCTGCCGGAAAATAGGCGACAGAATAAAACTCGATCAGGAGAAGAAACATGCCTTACCCGCCCTCTGGAATTGATCTGGGATTCATCTATGTCCGCTTCTACGGCATCATCATTGTGCTGGGGGCGCTGGCAGCCACCTGGTTGGCAAGCCGCGAAGCAAAGCGCCGCGGACAGAACCCTGAAGTGGCCTGGGACCTCATGCCCTGGGCGTTGATTGGCGGCATCATCGGCGCGCGGTTGTGGCACGTGTTCACGCCAACAGCATCGAATATGGCCGCCGGATTAACCACGGCGTGGTATCTGTCTCATCCGCTGGATATTTTGAATATTCCCAAGGGCGGGCTGGGCATTCCCGGCGGCGTGATTGGGGGTTTTTTGGCGGTGTGGATCTATACGCGAAAGTACAAAATCCCGCTGGGCGTCTGGACCGATGCGGCTGCTCCGGGACTTTTGCTGGCACAGGCCGTTGGTCGGTGGGGGAACTTCTTCAACCAGGAAGTGTATGGTTCGCCGACCGATTTGCCCTGGAAGTTGTTCATCGAACCGGGTTATCGCCTGGCACAATTCCAATCGGTGGAATATTACCATCCCCTGTTTCTTTATGAAGCGCTGTTGAACATATTGGGCATGGGCTTGATCTTGTGGGTGGGGCGGAAGTTCTTCAACCAGTTGAAGCAATGGGATCTGTTCCTGCTCTACCTGGTGATTTATCCGACCATTCGTTTCTTCCTGGAATTCCTGCGCCTGGATACTTCTCCGGTGGGCACTGTTAACATTAACCAGACCATCATGGCTTGCGTGGCGGTTGCCGCCATTGTGACGCTGGTCATCCGGCACTGGCGAAAAGCTGAGTAACTATTCAGTTACAGATGAAAAGAAACCGAATATGAGGTGTATGCGGGCGTTTC
>CAZMMI010000170.1:5797-8967 GCA_964567255.1 uncultured Anaerolinea sp. | reverse complement strand
ACCGGGCGTTCCGCCAGCCGGTTGATATCCAGCGTGCTCAACGGGCGGCTGTACAGGCGTAAATCATCCAGGATGTACGAGGATTGCTGCGGTGTACCGCCTACCAACATCTGAGAATTTGCCGTCAAGGGATCCACATTCGAGCGTGAATGGATCAACGCGCCGTTGATATACACCAGCACCTGGCGGTCGTTGTCGTTATAGCGCACCACCACGTGGTTCCACACATCACTCAACACACTCCGCCAGGCGGTTGCGTTCCAGGTTTGTCCATCCATCGTAATGCGAGGAACGTAGTTTCCGTTTGAGTACCGCAGCAGTGAAAGCGAGAACGAGTTGTCGGCAGAACGCAGCAGGCTCAAGGTCGCATTAGAAGTGCTTGTGTAAGCCGGATTCACCCACATAGAAATGGTATATCCACGATTGAGCATGCTGAAAGTATCCAGATCAGTCAGCATCAGCGGCGTGTTGCCGCCCGACTCAAAGCGCACCGCCTGGTTCATAATACTCGCCACCCCCGAGGTCGGGCAGCTTGTGCACGTGGCACTGCGCTGCGGCGAGGCGCCTGAGAAGTCCTCGAAGGTGGTTGCACCGGAGGCTTCATTAAACCTCAAGTATAACTCGGCATAGTTCGACTCCGTCTGCCGGTCCACGATTTGCGCATCGGCCGTCTGGCTCAAGGTCAGGTCGCCCGAGGTCGAATACGCAGGTTCAATTTGCAATGTTTCCGTATAGTCAAACGTGTTTAATTTCTGTGGCGTGTCCGGGTAAACCACAAAGGTGCGCGGCAAAAGCTTGCTCTCAGCGTCCACCACCGCTTCCAACGGCTCGATCTGATTGCTTAGCAGCCCATACCCAAAGCGGTTGTTCAACAAGTTGGTCACCGTAGACATGAACTCGATGAACTCGCCCGGTCGCACAAACTGATCATTCACGTTGTAGCGCGCCGCCATAATCCGCTCCGCCACCTCTGTCGCGTCCAAAGAGCGGTTAAAGATCAACACTTCGTCCAACCGTCCCGCAAAGAACTCACCCATCCCACTGGCCGTCAGCGCCGCCCCAACGTACAGCGGCACATGCGTGCCGGTCGTCGAAGGGTTCGCCCAGGCCTGACTCCCGGCAGAAACGCCGTTGAGCAAGAAAGTAGCGTTCGTGCCGTCATAACTAACCGTGACGTGCGTCCATCCAGAGGCGGGCACAGCCGTCGAACTGACCACGGCATTCCCGTTCTGGTTTACCAGGCGCAGGTAGCCGTCGGTTGTCATCTCGAGCTTGAACTCTTTCAGTTCGCCTGCCGTCTCGCTCCACTTGGAGAGAATCGTCCCGCTGCCTTGTCGCTGTACCCAGAAGGCCAGGGCAAAGGGCGCTCCGCCGGAGAAGCTCAAGCCCTGCGCGCTGCCGCTCACCTCTAACACATCCCCGGAGTCTCCGCCAACCAACCCGCCGTCAAACTCCACCGCCTGGCCGTACCGCCCGGCGAAGCCCGCCTCGGGGCAGGTATCGCCCTGGCAAGAGGCATGGTAGTTGAAGTTTGACGTATCCATGAACATATTCGCCCCGCTGCCTTCATCCAACTTGAGCATCACCAATGAGGCATCGTGCTCGCGGGTATCGATCTCATAATCCAGGATATTGGCATTGCTGAACACGCCCGGATGGAAGCCGTACACTTGCTCTTGCTTATCGGTCAACCCATCCAGATCCGTATCCACCATCAGCGGATTAGGATAAACGCGGGTGCGTAGCTCTTTCCCGTTGGCGTCGAAGCCATAGACGAAATACCAGCCTTCGATTTCAGCCCCGTCCGGCAAACCATCTCCATCCGAGTCCGGTCGCATCGGGTCGGTGCCTTCTTTTACCTCGCGCCCATCCAGCAGCCCGTCATCGTCGGAGTCCGGCAGGCTGGGGTTTGAACCGTTCTGCACTTCAAAGGCATCCGACAAGCCGTCATTATCCGTATCAAAGTCCGAATCGTCGGGGTCATTGCCCTGATAATACGTCGAAACGAGGGTATCCCCATCGGCGTCGCGGAATACGGGGAAAGACGGGGTGGCATCGGTACCCCAAGCAAATGAATAACCACCCGAGCCGGACTCGGCCAACTGGTAGAAATCATCTAAGGTCGCCGGGAACACATCCACGGTCATGGAACTGGCCAGGTCCACATGGATGGTGGCTCGCTCGGTGCGGATATAACAAACAGGAATCCAGGTGGGAATGGGGGGGATGGGCGGAATGGCCCAGCATTCCTGCACCGGAACAGCGCTGGCCTCGCTCAGATAAACCGCCGGTTCGCGGTTTACCCCCGCATCCGGCAGATCGACCGCATAGCCCGCTGTTGTGGCATTCACGGTCACCTTCCAGACATCGTTCCCCATGCTGGTCCAACTCGGTGAAATTTCACCCCGCTCCAGGCCGTCGTGGAAGTCCGTTTCGGCGGTTTGGATTTTGTACTGGAAATTGGCGCTCTTCGCATTGGAATCACTCCATTGCCAGAAGTACACCAGCGACTTCCAATCCAGGGGAATGCTCTCTTTGGTAACGGTATTGGTGGTTTCAATCGTCACTTTCAGGTTATTCGTGTCGATGTAACCCAGCTCGGGGTGTTGCAGTTGTTGGTCCATGCTGCCAAATTCCAGCCGATCCCCGTTGCTGTAGTCGATCATGTAATGAACGCCGTACACCACCCACTTGAAGATCTTGGTCACCCATCCACTCAAACCAATGCAGATGTACTTATTCACCCAATGCTCATCACCCAGAGAAGAAGCTCCGGCTGCCGCGCACACCGTCATGATCAACGCATCGATGAGCGCAATCACTGCCGCAATGACCGTGCCTACCGGGAAAATGAGCGCAATAGCCGCCATGAGCACCAGGCTCATCGTAGCAGCCATTGCCTCTGCCACCATATCGGTGAAGGCCAGGCTGCCAAAACTCACTCCCGACATGCCCCAGGAGACAAAGAACATGGCCCACACAATCACCACACCCACGATCAGGCCAATGATCGCCGCCGTGGAAGCAGCCTTGCTCAAGGTCTGCCCCAATTTGATGACCTTGTAAAGCTCTACCAATCCCTTAACTGCCAGAATTGCTGATATTGCCCCGAATGTCGTGGACAAAATCCGACCGGCAATCTTACCTGCCTGGCTGTCCGGAGAAGCCAA
>CAZMMI010000170.1:0-5697 GCA_964567255.1 uncultured Anaerolinea sp. | reverse complement strand
CGCCAGTTCGCCTCCAGGCGATCCAGGTAATCTTCGATCTCCATGGCCTGCCAGGTTGTACCCTCGCGCTTGTAAGGCGACCAGTTCATCACCGCCGATACCGACTCAACCTCCCCGCCAAAACTGATCGTGCATTGGTCAGGCGAAGTGCCCGTATAGCACGCATTTCCAGGCTGTCCCAGGCTGGTGGACCGCTCGCGAATTTCGCGGGCGAAGAGCAGCATGGTCACCTCGGGAGGATTGGCTAAACTGTTGTAATAATCCTCAAAAATGTCGGTGGAAAGGGTCTGCATTCGCTGGACCAGCCCGTCAGAAGAAGGAATATCGTCAAGATACTCCACCTGGAAGGCGTTTTTCGCAAAACCCCACAGACGGTCATCCCCGTCTGGAATGGCGCTGTTGTAATCCGGGTCGAAGCGGTCGCGGATATCGGTCACGGTCATGTTCCGTACACCGGCATTCGCGCGACCGGAGAGGAAGGACTTCTCTAAACCGTTTGCCATGCCCCACAATGGATCGGAAAACTCGGGCGCGCTGTCGGTGGCCGGGTTCTCAAATACCACCGCCAGGTCCACACCATGCTGCTCACTGATCGATAATCCGGTCAAAGTGAACTGCTCTGGGTAAGTGTGCACAATGCGCGTCACATCCTGAACAAAGTGTTCCGGGTAATCCGCATCGCACCAGTCACCATTGGCCGAATCCCAATCCGGATCCACCGGTTTGCACACGTCCGTGATCAGGTTTAGCGCCCACACCAGACTCACTTCCTGGCGGCTGTTATTGAAGCGGTCCCCCTCGTTGGTCAGCGGCAGCCGCGTGGTGAAAGCCACCGGCATGGATCCCGCTTCGTTGTATTCCAACTGCAAAGGCCCGTAAAGCACAACCTCGCCGGTATCGGCATCTGTGCGGGCAAAGATGCCGTAAGGGTGGATAACACTTTCATCCACCACCTTGTCTGCCAGCGTGCCGTGCGCCATAGGATAGGCTTCCTGGCAGGCCAGAATTTCGGTCCCGGCGGAATCTCGAACCTGGAAGGGGCGATTGCCATCGGCGAACGACCCCAGCGAGGTGTTCACGGTCAACGACTCTCCCTCTGCCAGGTTACCAGCCAAAGTTACGCTCGTGGCGTCGTCACACGAGCCGCTGCCAATATAGATGGGGTGGCTTCCTGCAGGAGCATCGGTCAACGTGACTCGTGTTTGTGTCGCCGAAAGCGCGGTCAACTCCACTGTGCCTTCAAATTCCTCGCTAGAAATGGGGAATGCGTAGTGGTCGGTAAGCGCCAGCGGGATATTATTGCCCTTCAGGCGCACTTCGGCCATTGGAATCAATCGCAGATCGCCGTAAGAAGCTCGCGGATCCCCGGCAGTCGCTCCTGTTTCGGAAATTTCAGTAAAAGTAACATCATCCACCTGCTGAACCTGCCCATCGGTGTCGCCTGAGGGCCAATCCAGCACATTTTGGGTATATGTCAGGTGCTCAGCCACCGTTGGCCGGAACTGATAGGTGAGAAACAACGGCATGTCGGTTGCCGCTCCAGACCCCTCAAACACCAGCGGGCTGCTCGGGCTGAACACCTGGCTGACCAGGTTGAAAGGCGTGGCGTCCACCACAGTCGGAACGCCGTCACCATCGTCATCGGGATCAAAAATGTCCGGGGTGCCGTCGCCATCTGTGTCGCCGCACACTCCCGCAGCGGGGTCAGCAGCAGTGATCACCCGCTGAGGACACTCCACACCGTCCAGCACGCCGTCCAAATCGGTGTCATAATCATCCGGGTTGGAATACCACATCCCGGTGTCATAATAAAAACCGATCGTTTCCGCATAATCGGAAATCTGATCGTTATCCGAGTCAACCTTGCCCGGAAGCAAACCCAAGGGCAGTTCCTGCCCATCCAACAGGCCGTCTCCATCGGTATCGGCCCTGGTTTTGTCCAAAATGGTGGGTCCATACTCGTCTTCGTAAGCATCGGTCAGGCCGTCACCATCGCTATCTTGTTCCGCTTCGCCCACCGCGGCGCCCGGCAGCGTGGAAAATGCGGCAGCTCGGATGGGGTCGAGCATTGTCCCGGCTTCCTTCTGCTCCAAAGGCGAAACATTTGGCTGCCAACTGCTGGTCAGCAATTCGGTCAGCGCGCTCTTTTCTTTTTCAACCTTCTCCTGGTCCGCCGCCTCCTGGATTGCTTTTTCGTGCTGTTCCAGCGAAAGGGAAGCCGCTTTGGCGCTGCGCCACAATGGTTCGGCCAGCATAGAGGTGATCACCAGCACTGCTACAATGGCATAACACCAGCGCCGGTTGGCGTTGGAAATCAGCCCGTAGAACAACAGGAACAACGCCCCGGTCATGCCTCCGGTGAAGGCAACTTGTGTCCAACCCGCAGTGGTGGTGGGCAAGTTGAACCAACTCGAAAACTGCGCCGGAAGGCCTTTGGCAGCCATCAAGTCTTCACTGGATACGCCGTAATAGGTGGTCGAAATTTTGGCTTCCATGTGCTCGCCGTTGGCCTCGTCTGGGAAGCGAATCTCCACCAACATACGCACCAACATCCCATCTTCATCGATCCATGCCTGACCGCTACCATCCATGCCCACCAGCTTATCGGAAATGCTGAGGGACATGCCCGCGGGCAATTCTCCCGAGCGCTGCAATTCGGCAATCATTTGGTCGCGCATGAAGCCGGCGAACTTCGTCCCATCCAGGTCAAACGAATAGCGTGTCACATTAAATGACACCATTGAGCCATCCGCCTGAGGCAGTTGGATGCGCTCACGGTTTTCCAATTGAACATCGCGTGCCGCTGATAGGAACGATGCCGGATCCTTCCCTGGGGCGATGAGCATGTCCCCTTCATCCTCGATCGGCTGCCAATCGCCCTGTCCCATGCGGCTAAACGCCTGACCTTGCGTGTACTTGATATCCAGGGCGTCCTCAGCCCCGCCCGCGCTGTCGTCATCCCAGAAGCTCAGGAAAAGCTCCCCTTCCTGCATCCTCGACCAACCGTCGGCGTTATAGATTTCTAACTGGCTAGATTGCCCTGCATTCGCCATCATCGGCGCGGGGAAGGCGCGTTGCTCGATGGTTGTCGAGAAGCGGTAGAAGTTCACCCGCCCAAGCAAGCTCCAGGCAGACTCCACAGCTCGTTGGTGAGCCTGTGCGGGTGCTGCCTGTCCCAACAGCAGCCATCCCATGAGAATGCAACCTAATAGACCGCACACCAGTGCGATTCTTGACAGGTGACGTTTAGATAACTTCATCGCTTCCCCCTTTGAAGGGCTAGAAAATGAGGGCTGAATGGATCACTAGCGCGTCCGTGATGGACTTTGATGGATGATAGAACGGAACTATTTAGTTATTCAAAAAACCAAGTAAGGAGGTTAAAAAATAGGCACAAGATTACAAGGTTAATTATATACAGGTTTTCTTATAGGACATTGACAATAAAATTACAAAAGCATAACGATTTTGTCGTTTCACTGGGTTGGCGTGGCGTAATCCGCATTTTGGGGTGTGAGAGCAGTTCCGCGGCTCTCGCACTTCAAAAAGCAGGACTCACCACCCTAATTTCCAATGAGGCTTGGAAGTTGTCGTAGCGGGGTTAATAATCAGGAGTATAATGCGTCTATAGTTCATAACCGCTACGATCAGGACGAGTAACTGCAAGCGCATCCCCAGAGAGAAGAAACCCTGGCTGTAAGTTTCTTCACAAAAAACCAGTGAAAACCCCCTGTGAGCATAAGCCGGAACAGGCATAAGCCTCAGTATGGTGAACGGTGGACCCCGTTATCGGTCAACAGAGATGATTCAGTTTTCTGAATCAATCTGGGTGGAACCGCGTGATAACTCAACTCTCGCCCCAGAAGGGCGAGAGTTTGTTTTAATTTCTCATTATGATATTGGAGGAAAAAATGGCAGACAAAAAGGCTCAGTACGAAGAATCGGCGTTGTATCGCATCCGGCATTCCACGGCTCATATCATGGCACAGGCAGTGCTTGAGAAATTTCCCGATGCGAAAATCGCCATCGGCCCGGCCATTGATGACGGCTTCTATTACGACTTTGACCTGCCCCGCGCCCTCACCCCGGAAGATCTGGAGAGCATTGAGAAACGCATGCGTGGCATCATTCAATCCAAGGTGAAGTTCGAACGCCGCGTGGTCAGCGCGGATGAAGCCAAAGCGCTCTTCAAAGACCAGCCCTTCAAGCTGGAGTTGATCGAAGGCCTCGAAGAGGGCAAACTGGATGACGATGGCAACCCGGTCGACGAAAAACCCGAGATTTCTCTTTACACCCAGGGCGGCTTCACCGACCTGTGCCGTGGCCCCCATGTGGATCTGTCCACCCAGATCAACCCCGCCGCGATAAAACTCATGTCCGTCGCGGGTGCATACTGGCGCGGTGACGAGAAACGCCCCATGCTCCAGCGCATCTACGGCACCGCCTGGGGCTCCCCGGACGAGTTGAAGAGTTACTTGTGGCGCATGGAAGAAGCCAAGAAGCGCGATCACCGCAAGATTGGCCACGACCTGGATCTGTTTAGCGTGGTGGATGAAATCGGCGCAGGCTTGATCCTCTGGCACCCCAAAGGCGGCAAGATTCGCAAGCTCATCGAGAACTTCTGGACAGAAGAGCATGAAGCCAACGGTTACGACTTCGTCTACACCCCCCATATCGGAAAGGCTCAATTATGGGAGACCAGCGGCCACCTGGGTTTCTACAAAGAGAACATGTACTCACCGGTGGATATCGAAGGCCAGCAGTACTACCTCAAACCGATGAACTGCCCCTTCCACGTCTACATTTATAAGAGCTCATTGCGCTCCTACCGCGAGTTGCCCTTGCGCTACGCCGAGGAAGGCACCGTCTACCGCTACGAGCGCAGCGGCGTGATGCACGGCCTCATGCGCGTGCGCGGCTTCACTCAAGACGACGCCCACCACTTCTGCCGCCCCGACCAGATGCCCGAAGAAATCGACTTTGTGCTCGATTTCAGCCTGCATATTTTGCGCAGCTTCGGCTTCTCTGACATCCAGGCATACCTGAGCACCAAACCCGAGAAGTCGGTCGGCGAACCGGAGCGCTGGCAAGCAGCCGAGGCCGCCCTAGAGGCTTCGCTCAAGCGATCCAGCCTGGACTATCAGGTCGACCCCGGTGGCGGTGCTTTCTACGGACCCAAGATCGATCTGAAGGTCAAAGACGCCATCGGTCGCGAATGGCAGCTCTCCACCATCCAGTTCGACTTCAATCTGGCCGAGCGCTTTGACCTCACCTACATCGGCGAAGACGGGCAGCCCCACCAACCCTATATGGTCCATCGCGCACTGCTGGGCAGCCTGGAGCGCTTCTTTGGCGTGCTCATCGAGCATTACGCCGGGGCCTTCCCCGTCTGGCTGTCGCCTGTCCAGGCCGCCTTGGTGCCCATCGCCGACCGCCACATCGAGTATGCCAAAAACGTGGCTGCCCAGCTGCGCAAGGCCGGCCTCCGTGTCATGGTCGATGAGCGTTCAGAGCGTATGAACGCCAAGATCCGCGACGCGCAGAACCAGAAGATCCCTTATATGTTGGTCATGGGTGACCAGGAAATGGAAAATAACCAGGTGGCATTGCGTCTGCGCAACAACCAGAACCTGGGCGCCATGTCGCTGGAAGATTTCCTGGTGCGGGCAAAAGACGACATTTACAGGAAAATTTAAC
>CAZMMI010000169.1:0-8982 GCA_964567255.1 uncultured Anaerolinea sp. | reverse complement strand
ACCGTGTTTCAGTTCCATTGTGGGGGGCCACCCTCTCAGGTCCCCTACCCGTCATCGCCTTGGTAAGCCATTACCTTACCAACTAGCTGATGGGACGCAGGCCCCTCCCAAAGTGCCTTTCGGCTTTCTTGTCAAGCGCTCTAACTCTCGACAAATTATGCGGTATTAGCAAACCTTTCGGTCTGTTATCCCCCGCTTCGGGACAGGTCACCAACGCGTTACTCACCCGTTCGCCACTAAGTACCATTGCTGATACTCCGTTCGACTTGCATGTATTAGGCACGCCGCCAGCGTTCATCCTGAGCCAGGATCAAACTCTCCGCATGAAATTTCTTTCACCTTTCGGTGTTTGATCCAAGTTTCTCTCTCGCTGGAATTTCTCTTGGGCTATCTCTTTCTTATCACTCTTCAGTTGTTAAGGTTCTTCCCGTACCCCCACCTCCCGACAAAAACGCCCGATGTCTTCTCTTGCGACTTATGACATCGGCGGCGCTTTCGACGTCTTACAGGTGACGGAACCCCTTTATTCATTTGTCATCGATTTTGCCTCACGGCGAAATCTGTTTTCTGTTGGGCTTGTCAATTATACGCGTTTTTCCCAACCTGTCAAGGGGTTTGCTGATGAATTTTTCGCGTCTTTTTCCACCAGCTTTTTTGATTTTCATGGGACTTGCGCCCTTTGGCGCAGCGGTCCGGTTTTTTTGCAACGGGCTGTATTATACGCGGTCTCAAATTTCTGTCAAGGGATTTGGTCGAATTGTCATACAATTCGTTTGGATCAAAAAGCGCCTGATTCACACGGCGCTCCTGAATTCCTCTTTTCCCTTGCTCAATGCTTGAGCAGGCGTAAAACCACGTTCAACACAATCGTCAACAGCACGCTGATCACGATGGAGGCCAACAGTGGAAAGACGCAGGTGAGGCCACCGCTTTGAACGCGAATGGTACCCGGCAACTGGCTCAGACCGGGCACATAGCGGCCCAGCAGCCAGATCAAGCCACCTACCAGCACCAGGGCCAGCCCAACAAGCACCAGCCACTTACCGGCATGTTCCAGGTTCATGCTGTCCACGATCCCACGCCGTCCCAGGCGTACTGCAAATGCTCTCCCAAAGAGCGGCTGGTTTTGCGCCGCACCTGCCGGTAGACGTACTCCATCAAGGGCAGCCCGCCCATCTCGTGCAAGCGCTTGCCAATTTCAATCGCGCGGATGTGCCTGCACTGGATATTAAACCCACCGCCGGGCCGCTCAGAGAGAAAGTCGTCTTGCTTGCCGATCCGAATCAAGTCCGTAATCAACTTTTCGACTTCCGCCTGGTGATGAGAAGCATAGGGTTTTGAAAACAAGTCTTGTAACAAGTTCATGTGGCTGCCCTCCAATGCGATTCTACCATGAACCTTTTGGACAGGTTGAGCTTCCAGAATCGATCGAGCCGGCCTTGCGACCGGCTCGATCAAAAAACTCTACAGGCTCAGAATCTCTACCTGAAGATAACCGCCAGCCAGGCGCGGATGGTGGCAAACACCAAGCGCCCTTCTACTGCCGGCGAGATAGCCGCTGTCTGCGCCGCGATGTAATCGATGACCGCATCACGAACGTAATACTGCGTGTCGTTTTGAATTTGATTCAGCGGCCACAGCGTCACGCCGCCATCGTTGAAGTTACATGAGCCCGCCGCCAGATAGTTAACCGTGGAAACGTGATAGAAGGTGGCTGCGTCAGCAAAGTCCACCTGCTTCACCAATCCATCTGCAGGATCGGTAAAGAAAAATGCCGCCACGTTATTTCCATCTGGCAGAGCAGGATTGGAATCCCGGTAAACAATTTTGCCACCCGAATTGGTATCGAGCATGCAGGTTGTGTAGTAGGAATAACCTCCGTAACCGGGCACGTACTTATAGTAGTAGTAGTTCCGATAGCCGCGCTCCAACACTGCTTTGATCTGAGGGCCATTCATGTTCATGGTCACCAACGAATTTTCGTAGGGCATGAGCGTGAACATATCAGCCACAAGAAGCGTCACGGGGGAAGCAGGTGTAGCGCTGGCAGCAACCGCCTTGTTCGTCATAGCGCCAGAAATGTGGAAGTCGACGTCGATTCCATTCTGCGCCAGTTCAAAAACCGCCGCGTCTGCTTGCAAGTTGGCTGCATTGGTCTCTTGGGTAAAAGCCTGCAATGCATCAATGGGAACGGTCGTCTCGCCAAGGACTGTGCTGTTATAAGTATTCAACAGCGCAACATAGGGATCCACGATCGCTTTAACAGCCGGATCCTCAACTGTGCTCATTGTAACGCTCAGATAACGCCCGGTCTGGCTGACGACCTCATAGTTGCCACTGCCCAAGGGCCGCAGACCAATGGCCATTTCGCCCAGAGTATTGTTGTAACGGTATGCCTGACCCACAATCACCGGATTACCGTCTGCATCGGGAATGATGCTGGGCAAGTACTTGTACAGGCCAAAGCCACTTGCCGGGTTGGTGTGACTATGTCCGCCAACAACGGCATCAACGCCTGTCACATTTGCGACCAGGTTAGTATCGACGTTAGCGTCTACTTCCACACTGGAGGGGTTCTCGGTGAAGCCGATGTGCGTTAGCGCGATCACCACGTCATTGGTCGGGCCTAGCGACGTCGCCAATTCCTGGGTCTTGGCGATCGGATCGCTAAAAGTCAGCCCGGGAATATTGCTCGGCAGTTCGTAGTTCGGGATACGGTGGTTGCCAATACCCAAGATAGCAACATCGATATCGCCCAAATCCTTTTCTACGTAGGGTTGAATATTCGCCGTGGCCAAGCCGTATGTGCCATCATCGGTTACATTTGCCTGCAACAGCGGGAAGGTGGCATCACCCAACACGCTGGTGAAAACAGCGCTCCCAAAGTTGAACTCGTGGTTGCCCAGCGTCATGGCGTCATAGCTCATGGAGTTGAATGCTTTGATGAGCGGCTGGATGTGCAAGGCTGAATCGGCAATGGGCGTACCATCGGACGTGAATCCCGTAGGAGCCGTCTTGAAGTAGTAGCTCATCGCATCGCCCTGGATGTTATCACCGGAGCTAAGCAGTAGAGTGCGAGTGGGATTATGCAGGCGCTCCTGATTAATCAGTGTCGCAAGCTGGGTATACCCAACATAGGAACCTTTCGCCAGGTTGCCATGCGAGTCGTTATGATGGAGGATGTTGAGCGGTACGATTTCATCTCCACCATCGAACACATTATCTCCATCTCCATTGAGACCAATGCGACCGTCCAGCGTACCGTCGCCGTTCGGTCCCATATAGGAGGTGAGCTCTGTGCCGTGATTGGCCGCCACATAGGCGTTGACCGCGTTGAGCATATCCCCCCAATAGGTGATATTGGTCATGTATTTGAACGCGCTGTAGCCATCACCACCGGCGGGTGCCAGGAACTCGTTCGTACCCACATTGTAGATCTTTTCCAGGTCAAGCGGCAGCCAGGTGCTGGTGGTTTTATCCCAGACGGTGACATCATAAGCACCCCAGGCATACGGCTGCGGGCCAGGAAGAGCGTCCCTGTAGGAGTAGTACTTGTACTTGAGACCGGCCACCTGGATCACGCCGGCCACGTTCGGCCCGTAATTGAGGACTTCTAATATCTGCGCACCGGTCATCTTTCCGACCACGGTGGCATTACCAAACGGCAAAACAGTGAACATATTGCCGTAGGTGAGCAGCCCCGCCGCGTGGGTTCCGGCCACACAGCCAGAATTTACCCAGGCGGAACCGTTCCAACACCAATCGGTACGGATGCCACCGGAGTTATTAAAGAAGAGATCAACATCATTGACCGTTTCTACATCCGTATTAAGGTAGTTATAGATGGCATCGTCGATGAACGTAGCCATCATATTGTCCTGGGTATTGCTGCGGCCTAGGTCAACCGACGAATACCCGATGGGAGTATTAACCAACTCCAGGTAGTCCGGATCGGTCGCATAGCTGGTAACAACAGCCTGAACAGTTGGATCTTGCGGATCGCTGGTACCAATTACATTCCGAGTCCATGCAACGGTCACGCTGCCGTCTGTACCGACGGTTATATCTGCCCGGCCTACCTTGCGTCCGTTGTAATGCGACTGGACAACCTTGGTGGTGCCCACTGTGGTCGCCGAGGTCAGGTCGGTGTGGCTGTGCCCGCCAATAATCAGGTTGACCGGCTTACCGGCTGTATTCAGCATTGTCGCCAGCGTTTGATCGCCGTAGACGGGGATGCCGTAGCCATAGCCGCCGTCAGCGTAACCGAGGTGGCTGAGAACTACTATTACATCCGAAGCAGCATCCATGGCGTCATAATAATGGAGTATCGATTCGGCCGGGTCTTTGAAGCACAGTCCCTCTGTCGCCGTAGCTACCGTAATGGTGGGCGTTTCGGTGGTGGTTACGCCAATGAACGCAACATTAACTGTATTCGGAGCCGTCCCGACGGTCACGATCTGATAAGGAGCATTCGCAAAAGGTGGCGTAGTCCACCCAGCGGTAGCGCAATTATCCGTATCGTTCACCACGATATTCGCAGTAACGTAAGGGTAGGCAGCTTCCGTTGTGCGGTTGGCGAGGTTGACCAAGCCCCAATCGAACTCGTGGTTGCCGAAGGTCGCCACATCGTAGCTCATTGCGTTATAAACCGCGATGGTTGGAATGCCTTTACCGGTGGGGGTTCCGTCACCCAGGTTTGAGAGCAGGCTGCCCTGCATTTGATCGCCCGGGTCAACCAGGAGTACGTTTGCATCGCCTACGGCAGTTCTAACGCCGTTAACAAAATTGGCGACGCGCGCCGATCCGGGATTGCTTCCGGCTGGCTCCAATTGGCCGTGAAAATCATTGGTGTGTAGAATCGTAAAGGTCACGGGGACAGCAGGCGCTGCTTGTAAGGCCTGCGCAGGCATTACAACGCCCAAAATCAGCATTAAGACAAACACGACCTGAATTTTTTTCAACATTTTAACCCTCCCAGGGTTTGAGAAAAAAGTTTATACAGCGATCTGCAGACCGGCCGAGTAAACTTCTACTCACCTCCTTTCGGCAATTAACGCCGCCAGACAAAAAAATACCCGCAGAAGTTGGCGCTAAGATCTCTCCACCTTACCTACGGGTATTTTAAGTTTAACAGTAACAAATTAATTATACAGTCGCTTTTAATAGAATGAACCCTCGATTCCCGGATTGCCCCTTCAATGGTGATTTTCGTTCCTATCCACGATGGACATTTGTCATACAATTAACCCAGGTCCACCATCACCTTCATGGTCTTTCCGCCTGCCGCCTCGATGGCTTCATACGCTGCCAGGTAACGCTCAAAGGGGAAATGCGCGCTGATGAGTTCATCCAGATGCAATTTGCCCGCCGCCATCATCGCCACCGCTTGCTCAAAATCCACTTTTTGATACATCAACGTGCCGCGCAGGGTCAGTTCGCGATCCTGCACCAGGCCGATATCCACCGGGGGCTTCTTACCAAACACCCCCACCACCACAATGGTGGTGCCCTTGCGTGCCAGAGAAACAGCCTGGCTGATGGTCTCTTCGGCGCCCACGCACTCAAAAATCACGTCGGCACGGTCGGGGCCAAAACAACTCAGCAAGGTTTGCTCCAGATCGGTGTGACGCGGGTTGACAACGCACTCGAACCCGCAAGCGCGAGCCCGTTCCAGCTTGTAAGGGCTGAGGTCGGTAATCATCACCTTGCCCGCGCCCATGGCCCGCGCCGACTGTGCCAGCAGGTTGCCAATGGTACCGGCGCCCAACACCAGCACGTTCTGCCCCTCCACGCCGCCCACCCGCCGGATGGCATGCACGCCCACCGCCACCGGCTCGGTCAAGGCAGCCTGGTCGAGGTTGAGGGAAGTGGGCAGCTTGATGATTTTTTCGGCGGGCACGGGAAAAAACTCCTGGGCAGCGCCGCCGGTTTGAAAGCCCATCACTTTCAAGCTCTCGCAGATATGCTCCATGCCGTGCGTACAGGGGTAGCACGTGCCGCAGGTGACCTGGGGCGTGAAAGTGACCGTATCGCCCAGCGCCAGCCCGCTGACGCCTTCACCCAACTCTGCCACCACGCCAGAGACTTCATGCCCTTGCACCACCGGGTAGGGTGTGTAGGGGTGCAGGCCGTGGAAAACATGAATATCGGAACCACATACACCAATGCGGCGCACTTGTACCAGCACTTCACCTGGGCCTGCCTGGGGGCGTGGAATATCACGGTATTCGATCGCGCCGGGACGGGTCATGACTGCCTGTTTCATGGAATTTCTCCTGTCGATTCAAAAGATCCAGTGGGATAATTATAGACGAAGATGCGGGGGCAACCTGCATTCCCCGATGGGTTTCAAATTCTCTTAAAAGGACAGGCAATGGAGACTCATAGACAAGCAGAATTGTTGTTTGCGCAAGGCTACTCTTGCTCTCAATCAGTTTTGACCGCTTTCGCCGACCGTTTTGACCTGGACCGTGACACGGCCCTGCGCGTGGCAGCGGCATTTGGCGGCGGCATGTCGCGAGCGGGCGAAACCTGCGGCGCAGTGACCGGCGGGCTGATGGCGCTTGGTTTATTTGCGGGCAGCACCGACCCTGAAGATAAGGCCGCAAAAGAGCGTACCTATGCGCTGGGGCAGGCCTTCATGGAACGCTTCCGAGCGCGCTTCGGCGATTTGGACTGTCGCTGCCTGTTGGGGGTAGATTTGAGCCAGCCGGGCGGCAACCAGGCGGCTCGTGATCAAGGTCTGTATAAATCGGTTTGCCCCGGGTTGGTGTTGGGGGCCGCGGAAATTGTCGAGGAAATCCTGCGTGAGCAGGAAAACATCTAGCACCTCCAATTGCAGGGTTTTCCCCACCCTCTGAGTAGTTATTTTTCTGTAACTACTCAGGCCCTGGTAGAAATGTCCCGAATTAGTGGTGTTTGGCGGGGCGAAGCCCCGCCAAACACCACTAATTCGGCCTCTTTCCCAAAAGGGCTAAGCAGTAACATTTTTCTTATACAAACCATAAAAATCCCCTTGACATCGAAAGAATCCAGGCTATACTTGGGAAGTAAGTTGACCTAAGCGATAAACTTTGGAGAAATGATGGAATTCAATTGCATGTGTCTGAGGCGGGGCCTGGTGTCCCTGCCTCGTTAACCCACCCAAGGCCAACACCGGCCGGCAGGACGAAGGCAGCGGTACACAGCCCCGCACATTCTACGAATGAAGCGTGAGGCGGTTATCCGCTGCTTTTGTTATCTCTGCCGGCCGTTTTCATTTAACTTTTTGAAGGAGACTTTCTTATGCGTATCGCAAATAATGCAACCGAATTGATTGGCAACACCCCCCTGGTGCGCCTGAACCGCATTGCCGAGGGCAGCGTTGCTACTGTGGCAGCCAAGCTGGAATTCTTCAACCCCGCCCACAGCGTGAAAGACCGCATCGGCGTGGCTATGGTGGACGCGGCAGAAAAAGGCGGGTTGATCACGCCCGACACCATCTTCCTGGAGCCCACCAGCGGAAACACGGGCATCGCCCTGGCCTTTGTCTGCGCGGCGCGTGGATACAAATGCACGCTGATCATGCCCGAAACTATGAGCAAAGAGCGGCGCATGTTGCTGCGCGCCTACGGAGCCGAGCTGATCCTGACCCCCGGCAGCGAAGGCATGGGCGGCGCGATCCGCAAGGCCGAAGAACTGGCCGCCGCCGACCCGCGCTACCTGATCCCGCAGCAGTTCAAGAACCCGGCTAACCCCGAAATTCACCGCAAGACCACCGCCGAAGAAATCTGGCGCGACACAGATGGCAAGGTGGACTTCGTCGTGTCGGGTATCGGCACGGGCGGTACCATCACCGGCATCGGCGAGGTGCTCAAGGCGCGCAGACCCACAGTGCAGATGATTGCCGTCGAACCGGACGCATCTCCGGTGCTCTCGGGCGGCACGAAAGGCCCGCATCCCATCCAGGGTATCGGCGCGGGCTTCATACCGGACGTGTTAAACACCAAGATTTACGATGAGGTTGTGCGGGTGAAGGCCGACGATGCCTTTGCCACCGCCCGGGCGATGGCCAAAGTGGAAGGCTTACTGGTGGGCATCTCCTCAGGGGCAGCCACCTGGGCCGCATTGCAAGTTGCCAAACGGCCTGAAAACGCCGGCAAGCTCATTGTGGTAATCATCCCCTCCTTTGGCGAGCGCTACCTGAGCACGGCGCTATTCGCCGACCTGGCGGATTAGGGGATTGGGGAGAGTTTGGGAGGGAAAAATGATTAAGTTCTTTGCTTTAGCCAAAGATGACATCCGCTCGGTGTTCGAGCGCGACCCGGCGGCGAGGAGCACGCTGGAAATTTTAATGTCTTACCCCGGCCTGCATGCCATTTGGGGTTACCGGGTGGCGCATTGGCTATGGAATCACAAGGCCAAGCTGCTGGGGCGCTGGCTGTCGCATTTCATGCGCTTCATGACCGGCATCGAGATCCATCCGGGGGCCAAAATTTCTAGGCGCTTCTTCATTGATCACGGGATGGGCGTGGTGATTGGAGAGACGGCTGAAATTGGCGAGAATGTGACCCTCTATCACGGCGTGACATTGGGCGGCACCGCCCTGGAGAAGGGCAAGCGCCACCCCACCCTGGAAGATAACGTGGTGGTGGGCGCAGGGGCCAAAATCCTGGGCGCCATCACCATCGGCGCGGGCAGCCGCATTGGCGCGAACGCCGTGGTGGTCAAGCCTGTTCCGCCGAACTCGGTGGTGGTGGGTGTGCCGGGGCAGGTGGTGGTGCGCAGCAAGCCGCGCGCCGAGGGCGTGGACCTCAATCACGGCGTGCTGCCGGATACGATCAATATCACCCTGGCGGCTCTATTGGAGCGCACCCAGCAATTGGAAGAAAAGCTAAACAGTCTGGACGAGCACCCTGTGCTGGTGGGCAGCAGCGACCGCCTGGAGCGGATCGAGTTCAACCTGAAAACGCTGTTGGTGAATCACACCAAGGACACCGGGAA
>CAZMMI010000168.1:3271-9016 GCA_964567255.1 uncultured Anaerolinea sp. | reverse complement strand
CTGCAAAATTCATCCACTTATGGTATGATTTGCCCACAATTCAATGGGCGCATCCTCTTGCGCCCACTCATCCAGAGAGGTGGAGGGACCGGCCCTGTGAACCCTCGGCAACCAGGCCAACCGCCCGGTGCCAATTCCGGCAGAAACCGCACGAGCGGTGTTCTGGAAGATGAGAGTTGCGCTGAGCAAATCGGCCTCTCCACTCCAGAGAGGATTTTTGTTTAAAAACCAACCCTTAGCGGAGGGAATATGACAAGAAAATACACCAACCGAAAATATCTTGACCTGCTCGCCCAAAAAGTACTGGTTTTTGACGGGGCGATGGGCACCAGCCTGCAAAAACTGAACCTCACCGCCGCCGATTTTGGCGGCGAGCGCACCAACGGCTGCAACGATTACCTGGTCATCACCGCCCCTCAGGCGGTTGAAACCGTGCACCGCTCCTTCCTGGATGCCGGTGTGGATGTGATCGAAACCGACACCTTCCGCGCCAACCGCCTCACCCTGGCCGAATACGGCTTGCAGGATCAGGCGGTCGCCATCAACGGCGCCGCCGCGCAACTGGCCCGCCGCCTGGCCGACGAATACACGCAAAAAACCGGGCAGCAGCGCCTGGTGGCTGGATCACTCGGCCCCACCGGCAAGCTGCCCTCCATGAGCGATCCCGAGCTGTCCAACGTTGCCTTTGCCGAACTGGCCGACATCTTCCGCGAGCAGGCCGCCGCGTTGATCTCCGGCGGCGTCGACCTGCTCCTCATCGAAACCTCCCAGGACATTCTGGAAGTCAAAGCCGTCATCGTTGGCATTCAAGCCGCCTTTGAGCAGACCGGCATCTATCTGCCCATCCAGGCCCAGGTCACCCTCGACACCACCGGGCGCATGCTGCTGGGCACCGACAGCTCCGCCGTCACCGCCATACTCGAAGACTTCCCCATCGACGCCATCGGCCTCAACTGCTCCACCGGCCCCGATTACATGCGCGAGCCGCTGCGCCAGCTCACCGAGACCGCCCACCTGCCCGTCTCCTGTATCCCCAACGCCGGGCTGCCCCTCAACGTGGACGGTCAGGCGGTTTATCCCCTGCAACCCGAGCCCTTCGCCGAAACCCTGGCCTCCTACGTCGAGAAATTCGGCGTGCGCATCGTCGGCGGCTGCTGCGGCACCACCCCCGAGCACATGCGCCTGCTGGTGGATCGCCTGAGCGGAAAAACCGCGCAGCCCAACCCCGCCCCGCGCCAGCCGCGCCTGTCATCGGCCACTGCCGCCCAGCCCATGATTCAAGAACCCGCGCCCTTCCTCATCGGTGAGCGACTGAACACCCAGGGCAGCGCCAAATTCAAAAAGATGATCCTGGCTGAAGACTTCGAAGGCGCGCTGGAGATCGCCCGCACCCAGGTGGAATCCGGCGCTCACGGTCTGGACCTGTGCACCGCCCTCACCGAGCGTCCCGACGAAGGCGAGCTGATGCGCCGCCTGATCAAAGCCCTGGCTCCTTCCGTGCGCGTGCCCTTCATCATCGACAGCACCGAACCCGAGGTGGTGGAAATTGCCCTGCAAACCGCCCCCGGTCGCTGCCTGATCAATTCCACCAACCTGGAGGCCGGTCGCGCCAAAGCAGATAAAATCTTCTCCCTGGCCCGCAAATACAACGCCGCCGTCATCGCCCTGACCATCGACGAGCAGGGCATGGCCAAAACCGCCCAGCGCAAGCTGGAGATTGCCCGGCGCATCTACGATATTGCCGTTGGCGAATACGGCTTCCAGCCCCACGACCTGGTCTTTGATGACCTCACCTTCACCCTCGCCACCGGCGATCCCGAGTTCGCCCAGTCGGCCATCGAAACCATCGAAGGCATCCGCGTCATCAAAGCCGCCATGCCCGGCGTGCTCACCTCGCTGGGCGTGTCCAACGTCTCCTTCGGCCTCACCCCGCCCGCCCGCGCCGCCATCAACAGCGTCATGCTCTATCACTGCGTGCAGGCCGGTTTGGACATGGCCATCGTCAACCCCGCTACCATCACCCCCTATGCCGACATCCCCGCCGAAGAGCGCGAACTGGCTGAAGATTTGATCTTCGCCCGCCACCTCGATGCCCTGCAGCGCTTGATCGAGCACTTTGAGCACGCCGGCCCGGCCAAGGCTTCCAAGGCCGACAACCTCCAGGCCGCCCTGCTCAGCATGACTGCCGAAGAGCGCCTGGGCTATCGCATCTTGCACCGCCTGCCCAACGCCATCGAAGCCGACATCGACGAGCTCATCCACCGCCCCACACCCCTCACCCGCCACGAGGCCGCCATCGAGGTACTCAACGGCATCCTCCTGCCCGCCATGAAAGAGGTTGGCGACAAGTTCGGCGCTGGCGAGTTGATTCTGCCTTTCGTGCTCCAATCCGCCGAGGTGATGAAGAAAGCCGTCTCGCACCTGGAGAACTATCTGGAGAAAAAAGAAGGTGTTGCCAAGGGTACCCTGGTGCTGGCCACCGTCTACGGCGACGTTCACGACATCGGCAAGAATCTGGTCAAAACCATCCTTTCCAACAACGGCTACCAGGTCATTGACCTGGGCAAGCAGGTGCCCGCCGACACCATCATCTCCCGCGCTGTGGAAGCCAACGCCGACGCCATCGGACTCAGCGCGCTGCTGGTCAGCACCAGCAAGCAGATGAGCCTCATCGTCAACGAACTGCAGCGCCGCGGCTTGTCCTTCCCGGTTCTCATCGGCGGGGCGGCCATCAACCGCCGCTTCGGGCGCCGCATCCTGCAAACCGAATCCGGGGAATCGTATGCGCCGGGCGTGTTCTACTGCAAAGACGCTTTCGAGGGCCTAAGCACGATGGATGCCCTGATGAACCCAGCCCAGCGCAGCGATCTTCTGGAGCGCATCCAGCGTGAATCCGAGATGGAATTGGGCCGGGTACCATCCGGTAACGGCAGCAGCGAAACCTCGGCGGCTCGCTCCGACGTGCCCGCCCTCAAGAAACTGCCCGTGCCGCCCTCCTGGGGCCCCCGCGTGGTGCGCGAAATGCCCCTCGAAGCCGTTTTCCAGCACCTTTCCATCAACGAGCTCTTCCGTTTGTCCTGGGGCGCCAAGAACACCCACGGCGACGCCTGGACCAAGCTAGAGGCAGTATACCAGCAGCGCCTGGACGCCATGCGCCGCCAGGCCATTGCCGAAGGCTGGCTGCGCCCGCAAGCCGTCTACGGCTACTGGCCCGTCCAGGCCCAGGGCAACGACCTGATTCTCTACGATCCCGCCACGCTAGGCGCTAAAGAGCCTGTCGAGCTGCTACGCCTGAACTTCCCCCGCCAGCCTGAAGGCGACCATCTGTGTCTGGCTGATTATTACGCCACGCAAGAATCCGGCAAGATGGATGTTGTCGCCCTACAGGTCGTGACCGTTGGTCACGCAGCCACAGCGTTGTTCGACCAGATGCAGGAGAAAGGCCAGTACAGCGAGGCGTACTTCCTGCATGGGTTGGCCGTTCAAACCGCCGAAGCCACTGCTGATTACCTGCACGAGCACATCCGCCGCGAGCTGGGCTTGCCTGCCGGGCAAGGCAAACGCTACTCCTGGGGCTACCCGGCCATCCCCGAGCTTTCCGACCACCAGAAGGTTTTTCAATTGCTGGGAGCCGAATCGGAACTGGGCATGTCCCTCACCTCCGCCTTCCAACTGGTCCCCGAGCAGTCCACCGCCGCCATCATCGTCCACCATCCCGCAGCCAAGTATTTCAACGTGGGCGAGAACCGCGTGGAACAATTGATGAGGTAAGCATGACTCCTTCCAACCGCTTTCTTGCTGCCCTGCAATCCCCTCGACCGCTGCTTTCTGATGGCGCCATGGGCACCATCCTGCACCAGCGTGGCATCCTGTTTGAAGATTGCTTCGACCGTCTCAACCTGACCCAACCCGCCGTGGTCGGTGAAGTGCACCGCGAGTATATCGAAGCCGGCTCCAACATCATCCAGACCAACACCTTCGGCGCCAACCGCTTCAAGCTGGCTCGCTACGGCCTGGAAGATAAGGTAGCCGAGGTCAACCGCGCCGGAGTCGAGCTGGCCCGCCGGGTGGCCCTGGCTTCCTTCAAAGATGTGCTCATTGCCGGTGACATCGGCCCGCTGGGCGTCCGGCTGGCTCCCTTTGGACGCGTCCAGCCCGAGCAAGCCCGCGCGGCCTTCGCCGAACAGGTTGCCGTTCTGGCCGAAAACAACGTAGACCTGCTCATCATCGAGACGATGACAGATCTGTACGAGGTTGTTGAAGCCATCCAGGCCTCCCGCGAAACTGCTCCCCACCTACCCGTGGTTGCCTCCATGACCTTCACCCGGGACGACCGCACCTTGCTGGGCGACAGCCCCGCCAAAGTGGCCCGCGAAATTCACGCCGCCGGGGCTGACCTGATTGGCGTCAACTGCTCGGGCGGTCCGCATCAAATCCTGCGCATCCTCAAGCAAATGCGCCAGGCCGTGCCCGAAGGCGTCTTCTCAGTAATGCCCAACGCCGGGTGGCCCGAGCAGGTCGGCGGGCGCATCATGTACGCCGCCGCGCCCGAGTATTTTGGCGAGTATGCCCTGGCCTTCTGGGAAGCCGGGGCGCGCCTGATCGGCGGCTGCTGCGGCACCACCCCCCAGCACATCCAATATATGGCCCAGGCCATCCAATCTGCCGATCCAGCCACAATTCACCCGCAAGAGCCTGCTGTTGTGGCTCAAAAAGAAGAAATCGCCCCCGCCGACCAGCCTACCCAGTTGGCCCAAAAACTGGCTGCCGGGCGCTTTGTGGTCGCCGTGGAGATGGACCCGCCCCGCGGGCTTTCTACCCACAAGCTGGTTGCCGGAGCCTCACTGCTGGCTGAAGCCGGGGCCGACGTGATCAACGTGGCCGACTCGCCCATGGCGCGCATGCGCATGAGCCCCTGGGCCGTCTGCTCTCTGCTCCAACGCCGTGTCAACGTGGAGACCGTCTTGCATTTCCCCACCCGCGGGCGCAACCTGCTGCGCGTGCAAGGCGATTTGCTCGCCGCCCATGCTCTGGATGTGCGCAATGTCTTCGTGGTCATGGGCGATCCCACTTCCATCGGCGATTATCCGAACGCCAACGACAATTACGACCTGGTGCCCTCCGGCCTGATCAAGCTCATCAAGCAAGGCTTCAACGCCGGGGTCGATCATTCAGGCGCCGACATCGGCCAGCCCACCAGCTTCTTCGTCGGCTGCGCCTTGAACCTGGCCCCCGCCGACCCCGAATCTGAGATCAAGAATTTGCGCCGCAAGCTCAAAGCTGGGGCCGATTTCGTCCTCACCCAACCCACCTACAACCCCGCTGAAGCCCGTGCCTTCCTGCAAAGGGTGGAGACCGAGTTGGGGCAGCCCTTGCCCATCCCCCTCCTGGCGGGTATTTTGCCCCTGGCCAGCAATCGCCATGCCAACTTCCTGCACCAGGAAGTGCCCGGCATCATCATCCCCGATGAAATCCGCGCGCGCATGGACAAGGCCGGTGACAAAGGCGCCCGCGAAGGCATCCGGATTGCCATTGATCTGGTCGAAGAACTGCGTGGTTTTGCCCAAGGCGTATACATCATGCCCGCCTTCAACCGCTTCGACTATTCCGCCGAAATCATCGAAGCCATTCGCGCCGTCGATTAACGCCCGCAGGGGCAGGAGCTGGGTTTGGAAACCCGTGGCGCCATCCACGGATAAATCCACGAATGAACGAATGGCAAAATTCGTTTATTCGTGGATTTAT
>CAZMMI010000168.1:0-3171 GCA_964567255.1 uncultured Anaerolinea sp. | reverse complement strand
ACAACCGATCTTCTCCTTTCACAAATGATAACCATCCTCTCCCGACAAGGCCGTTTCTCGTGCTATACTATCGATGATGTTACGTGCTTTGATTCCCTTCGCGGTCCTGATGATCGTGCTGGCTGCGGCTGCCAGTTGTGAAACCACGCCTCCTCAACCCGTGGTGTGGACTCCGGGAGCCTCCGACGTGACCGCCGAGGTACCCCAAACCGGCCTGAACCCCGAGCCTGCCCCGGTTGATGACCAACCCGCCCCCACCCCCACCGAACCGGTTGAACTGGCATTGCTTCCCGCGCTGCCCGATAACGTCAACCCGCTCACCGGGCTGGTGGTCGCCAACCCCGATCTCCTCAACCGCCGCCCCGTCATGGTGAAAGTCTCCAACTATCCCCGCACCGGGCGTCCGCACGCCGGGCTCACCTACGCCGACATCGTTTTTGAATACTACATCGGCTACGGTTTCAACCGCTTCATGGCAGTTTATCTTGGGCAGGATGCCGAACGGGTCGGCCCAGTCCGCTCCGGGCGGCTGGTCGATGCGCAGTTGGCCGAAATGTACCAGGGCTTACTCTTTTACGGCAATGCCGATGATAAAGTCGACGAGGTTCTGCTCGAGGAGCTTGGCTCGCGGGCTTTGGCCGAAAAGTTCATCCCCTCGCCGCCCAAATACCGCATCGACGGCGAAATCATGGAGACCACCCTGTTCGTCAACACCGCCGAACTGACCGATTATGTCAACCGCCTCAATCAGGTCAGCAACAGCCGCCGCGACTTGCGCGGGATGATCTTCAGCGACGAGATTCACCCCATCAACGAACCCGCTTCCTTCTTAGCGGTGCAATTCAGCCGCCAGGCGCGCGGCGAATGGCTCTACAATAACGACACCGGCCTCTATGAACGCTGGATCGAATCCGGCGCGAGCGAAGAAACCATCGACATGATCCCGCTGGTCGACCGGCTCAACAACCAGCAGGTCACTGCCGCCAACGTGGTCATCCTTTACGCCACCTACACCGAATTTGCCCCCACCCTGCACGACATTGCCATCTTCGACCAAAACGCGGGCAAACGGGCCATTTTTTTCCGCGACGGCGTGCGCATGGAAGGCACCTGGAAAGCGGTCAGCAACGGGCGTCCCATCATGCTTTTCAACAGCTACGACTTACCTTATCATTTAAAACCCGGTAACACCTGGTTTGTGCTCGTCGGCGATCTATCCACCTTTCGGGCTACGGCGCCCGGCCAGTGGGAACTGCGCTTCGATATTCCATAATTCTTTTACGATCTGTGGGGATTTATTATTATATGAAAATACTGGTAATTTCCGACATCCATGCCAATCTGCCTGCGCTTGAATCGGTGCTCGAAAATTCTGGGCAGGTAGACTCGATCTGGTGCCTGGGAGATGTCATCGGCTATGGCCCCTATCCAAACGAATGCATTGAGACGCTGCGCGAACTGCCCAACCTGGTTTGTCTGTTGGGCAATCACGACGCCGCCGCCCTCAACCGCATCCCCAGCGAAACCTTCAACGATGAAGCCCGCCAATCGTTGCATTGGACTCGGGCCGTGCTCAAAACCGCCAACCGGGATTGGCTCGAAGAACGCCCCGAAACCGTCGTCATGGATAGCACGACCCTGGCGCACGGCAGCCCGCGCAACCCCGTCTGGGAGTATGTTCTGGACCAGAACACCGCCCGCCAGAACTTCCGCAGCTTCAAAACCAATTACTGCCTGGTGGGTCACACCCACATTCCCCTGGCCTTTCACATGGTGCCCCGCGGGCGGCTCTTGCACTTCGCCTTCCCGCCTCCCGGCGAGCCGTTCATGGCCCCGGTGCGCGCCATCCTCAATCCGGGGTCGGTCGGCCAGCCCCGCGACCATGACCCCCGCGCCGCTTACGCCATTTTTGAAATCGAAACAGGCACCTGGACGCCCATGCGCGCTTCCTACGACATCCGCAGAGTACAAAGACGCATCCGCGAGGCCGAGCTTCCCGAACGCCACGCCGCCCGCCTGTCAGACGGCTGGTAACCTGCCGGGAACCAATGGGAAATGGGAGCGTCTTATCCGCAATAAAGCCTGATCAAGGAGAAGAAATCATGTTCAAACGCCCCATCCTCATTGTTGTATTGCTGGCTCTAGCCCTGGCAAGTATCGGCTGCGCTCCAGCAATGTCCTCCCAGTCGCCATCCTATGATTACGCCGGCGGCGCGCCCGCCGCTGAGCCGGCTGCTTCCTATGAAATGGACAAGGCCGTCGAATCCGAGGGCGCCAGAAACTCGGCTGGCGACGCCAGCGTGGAACGGCTGGTCATTCGCAACGCCGACCTGTCCATTGCCACCGCCGACCCTGGCGTCTCGCTAGAAGCCATCGCCAAAATGGCCGAAGACATGACCGGTTTCGTTGTTTCCTCTCGGCTGTATAAAACCTACACCGGGGACGGCGTGGAAGTTCCCGCCGCTAACATCACCGTGCGCGTGCCCGCCGAGCGCCTGACCGAAGCCCTCGACACCATCAAGGCCCTGGTTGCCGACCCTGCCAAGGACATCATTTATGAAAATGTCACCGGCGACGATGTCACCGACCAATACACCGATCTGCGCTCTCGCCTGACCAACCTGGAAAACACCGAAAAGCAGCTCCAGGAGATCATGGACGAAGCCAAAAAGACCGAAGACGTGCTCAACGTCTACAACCATTTGGTCTCCATCCGCGAGCAGATCGAGGTCACCAAGGGCCAGATCAAGTACTACGAAGAATCCGCGGCCCTCTCGGCCATCAGCGTCAACATCCAGTCTCTGGAATCCGTCGCCCCCCTGACCATTGGCAAATGGCAGCCCGTGGGTGTGGCTCGTGATGCCATCCAGGCGCTCGTCGACGCGCTCAAATTCCTGGTAGAGGTTGCCATCTGGATCATACTCTACATTGTGCCCATCGCCGCGTTGATTTACTTCCCGCTGCGCTTCCTGTGGAAGGGCCTCAAGCGCCTGTTCAAAGGCAAACCCAAGAACAAGCCCGCCGCCAACCTGCCCGCCGTGCCCCCCTCCGAGCCGCCCGCGGCCTAAAACCACCCACAAAGCCTCACAATTAAACCCTAAGGGTCTCCAAGACCCTTAGAGACTGTTTAAAAACCCTCCGAAGCCTTGATACGTCGCAGACCAATGCCGA
>CAZMMI010000167.1:0-9017 GCA_964567255.1 uncultured Anaerolinea sp. | reverse complement strand
CGCCGGTTCAAAGGATCGGATATCCTCCGCGGTGAATGATGTGAGTGCAGGTTGAGCAGTCATAGTCACAGCCTCCTAAATACTTTCTACGCGAGCCGCCCCGGTGACAAACACACGCGCCGGGTCGAAGCCCGCGCCTTTAGCCCACTTCCCAGCCTGATCCATTTCTTCTTGCCCAAGCAGCGGCGTTTCGGCAAAACTCCATTCCAAGCCCAAACGACGGTACTTATCCCGGCACAGGTTGTTGAAAGCGCACAGTTCCCAGCGCTCCACCTGCCCTGGTAGATGCTCCGCCAACCACGCGCCAATGGCGGTGATATTCTCTTCGCTGAATGTTGCCCCAGGGATCAACGGTGTGCGGATCCACAGCCGTTTCTCGGGATGCTCTCCCAGGTATCCACTCAACCCATGCAAGTTTTCCAAAATGCGGTGGTTATCCGCGCCCGTCCATTTCCTGTGCGCATTGGCATCCATCAGCTTGAGGTCAAACAAGATCAGGTCTGTCTCAGCAGCCAATCGTTTCAACACCTCGGGTTGGCACAATCCACAGGTATCGAGAGCTGTCGATACTCCTTTTTCACGCAAGGCTTTCAACAGCGCCAGAGCAAACGCCGGCTGCATGGTCGGCTCCCCACCAGAGAGGGTTATACCACCTCCAGATTTTGTAAAATATGCCCGGTCTTTGATCAACTCTGTCACCAGGCTATCTACACAAACTTCCTGCCCTAGCATCTCGTGTGCATTGGCGGGACAAATCTCGGCGCACATACCGCACACCTGGCAAAGCTCCCGGTCGCGGACCGCGCCTTGCTCGCTCCAACTCAGTGCGTGGTTTGGGCAGGCCTCCAGGCAGGTTTTGCACGCAATGCAACGGTTCTCCAACCACTGCACTTGGGGACGCATGGAAATGCTTTCCGGATTATGGCACCAGGCGCAATGCAGCGGGCAGCCTTTGAAGAAAACTGTCGTGCGCAGTCCTGGCCCATCCTCTGTGGAAAGCCGCTGCAAGTGCAAAATCGTGCCTGCTTCAGCGCTCATCATCCCTTAACCCATCTGGTGGCTTTCGCGGGCAATGATCTCGTCTTGCAACTCCTTGCCGATGCTGGTGAAATAGGCGTTATAGCCGGTCACACGCACCAGCAAATGGCGGTAGTTCTGCGGATGCTTTTGCGCGTCGCGCAGCATGTCCGCGTCCAGCATGTTGATCTGCAAAGCCGTGCCGCCGTTCTCGATGTAACCATCCAGGAAAGCCCGGAATTTCGCTTTGTGTTCGGCGTCGCGCAGGATGGAAGGATTGAAGGTAATTGTATGGCTGCCGCCGTTGGGCAGCAGGTTGTAATAATCCTGGAACAACCCATGCCCATCTTCCGCTTTCCCACCCAAAACCTTACCCACCGAATTCACGTTAGAGGTCGGCCCGTTGATATCGGCGCCGTTTGACGGGCACAACGCGTTCGAGAGGAACTTGCCCTTCTGCCGTCCGTCCGCGCTGGCAGGCAAGATGTCGGAGTAAGCGATCCAGTAATTCCAACTGAGCATCCCCGGGCGGAACTGACGGTTCGTGGACTGCGTCTTGTGCTTCCAGGTTTCTTCCGTCCACAGTTCCATCACCTTCAGCCCCAGCGCGTCGGCAGTGTCATCATCGCGCCCGTATTTAGGGGCTTTGTTCAAGGCCTGCGCCTGCAGCACTTCGTGCCCCAGCCAGTTGTCCTTCAGCGCCTGCACCAACCCAGGCAGCGTGCACAGCCCCTTTTCGTACACCAGATATTTCACCGCCAGCAGCGAATCCACCGTAGTCGCATAAGTGACGGCTTCAATGGTGGTGAAGTTTAACTGCGCCCCGCCCTGGGTGATGTCCAGCCCCTGTTCCGCGCAGCCTTTGACCAGGCAGGACAGATACGGTGTGGGGTGGAAGCGTGCCCGCACTCGTTCTGAGGCTTCATAAGTATCCACCATCTTGCGAATAATGTAACGCGTCTGTTCAGCGTACGCTCCCCAGAACTGCTCCCACGTGGCCAGGGTCTCCGGGCTTCCGGTATCGGGTCCGTCTCGACGGGCAGGCTCGGTCTTCCCGGTCAATGGATCAGTGAAGGGCAGCAGATCGTACCCACCGGTCAAGGCCAATTCCACCGCTTTGAGCAGGTTCAGATTGTTGTCCACCGTTCCGGAGCGATCGTTACCCACCATCGTGTTTTCCAGGCAGCCCACCGGGGCGTAATCGTGTACGTTGTCTGCATGGATCAGGTGGCTCACGTTGGCCTTTTCAGCCTGGAGCAGCAGTCCGGCCATTGAGCGCTCATCGAAGTTGAGCAGGAACGGCGCGCCCTGGCTCGAGGCAATCATATCTACAACCTTGTCCAGCAGCTTCTCGGGGCTTCCCCGGTGCAGGCGCACATTAGGCTTTGGTTCCAGAATCGGCGACATCTCATCGATGACTTCCAACAGGGCGTAGGTCAGATCGTTGGTCAAATCCGTTCCGTTCGGCCCCATACCCGAAACTGTGAACAACTGCCCGTACCCGGCGGTAATCCCCTGGTTTCCCCCCGTGCGGATCATCGCGTCGTAAGCCGTGTTGCAGTGCACCCAAAAACACTTGAGGATCTCCTTGCCAAATTCACGCTCCATACCCTCTTCGATCGATTTCTGCCAAGCCGGGTATAGAAATTGGTCGATCCTGCCAAACGAATCCCCTGGCCCGGGGTAACCCTCGTCGCTCATCACCAGCATGTGCGTGATCCACAACGACTGCACGGCTTCCCAGAAATTCTCCGCCGGTTCCCAGGGTACCCGCAGCAGAATCTGCGCCATCTCGGTCAGCTCCGCCTGGCGCTGCTCATCAGCCTCCTTTTCGGCCAACGCCTGGCACACCTGGCTGTAAGCTGCCGCCAGGTCACGCGGCATCGTCGCTGAGGTCATCATCGCCCGCAGTTGCGCGCCCTTCGGACCTTGTTGTTCCTGTTCCGTCAAACGTTGGTAATGCTGTTCCAGGTCCGCGTAGATCGCCTTCCACCCGCATTGGATCACCTCGCCGTAACCGGGTACCAGGTGCCCGCTGGTTGCTCCGGCGTTGCCGTAGCCGTGATTGTGCAGCCACAACATGGCCGCCCGGCAGCCTTTGGGTCCATAGACCAGGGCATCGCGCTCCTTGACCTCCCGCTCACTCATACAGCAAGAAGACTGGATATTGAAGCGCCCGCCGGCAATCAAATCTCCAGGCAGGATCTCTTTAGGCAGGTAGCCGACCATCACCTCTTTGACAAACCACGCCCGCCGCTCCGGAAGGCTCCACTTCCAAAAATCCGCCGCCAGCTTGACCGGCCTCGCCGATTGGCGGAATGATGAGCGAAACGTTTGCAAAAACGTGTACGTCTCCGGAACGATGTAGAAGCTCAGCTCGTTGTACTGAAAATCCCAAGGCGCGCCGGTTGTCCAGGCCGTGTATTCATTATTCCAGGCCCGCTTCGTGCCCTGAAAATAATAATCTCTCAACCATTGAACACGCGCTGAGAGATTGCTGGGAGCTTTGATGTTGTATTTGGGTTGGTCAAGGCTGGTTGGAGCACACATATCGACTCCTTTTCGCGGAAAACTACTGGATCTGGTGGAGGTATTTCGCCCCATGCTGGAGCATTTCTTTCATCACTGTCGCCGACTGTTCTGGCTGCCGAGACGCGATGGCATCGATCAACCGGCGGTGGTAAACAAACACTTCGTCCATGACGGCGGTTTCAATAAACTGATGGAAGAACAAACCCGTCAGGTGGGTATATACAGACTTAAAGGAATTGATGATCAAGGGATACGCCAGATTGCCGGAAGCGATTGCCACCAGCAAATGAAAAGAGAAATCCAGATCAACCAATGTCCCGTTTTCCCGAGGAGTCATGCTTTCCTGAGAAAAGATCGTCTCAAAACGCTCCAGGTGTTCGTCCAAGCGGTTAAGCGCCGCCAGCCGGGCGGTTTCGGTTTCCACCACCAGCCGCATGTCCACCAGAGATTGGGAAAATGCTGGATCGAGACGCCCGCCGCTGTAAGAAAGAAGAGAGGAAAGCAAGGCACAGGATCCGCTGACGCGATAATCGCTGACAAACACCCCCCGCCGCGGCTCAATGCTGACCAACCCCTTCGCCGCCAGATCCACCAGCGCATCGTGCAGCACCGGGCGGCTGATGGATAACTGCGCAGCCAGGTCCCGCTCGGATGGCAGGCGCATACCAATCTGCCACTCCCCCGAAAGGATCAACTCCTCAAGACGGGAAATGCAGGCATCTTTCAAGCTTTGGACGCGCAAGGGTTCCATTTTGAAATACAGCCGTGGAAAAAATCAAGAAACTGGTAAAACCACCAGCCACTATCAGTGTATCACAAGTTTATGCAATTGCAACCCCATCACATTTACATATTCTCAAGAACCCTTGGTCCCCGGCGCTACCTTCTCCACTCGCATCTTGCTCATTCCGCCGGGCGTTTCCCACTCGAACATATCCCCCACCCGATAGCCGAGCATGGCGGTACCGATAGGCGCAAGAACCGAGATTTTTCCCTCAATGGGGTCCGCCTCATCCGGGAAGACCAGCGTTAATTCCAACTCCTCGCCGGTATCAATTTCCGTTAGCACGGCCCGGGAGTGCATGGTAATCACATCCGGCGGAACCGCGCCCTTATCGATGATGGTGGCTCGCGCCAATTCCCCCGATAACATTTCAAGGTATTTGCTCTGCCGGTACTCCCCGCGTTGCGCATTGCGGATCAATTCCTTCAGTTTTTCTGCGTCTGCCGCAGTGACAATAATCGCATGGTCGTTCATAAGACTCCTCCGTCCTAACATCAATATCCTGACTTAAGAAAAAAACTTCCGTGAAGCCTTGCTTTCACGGAAGAAGTGTTCAAAAAACCGAACTATCTACACGTGATGGCTGTCAAGGCGTCGAGCAAGGTGATTTCGCAGCATAACTGCCAGCTCGCCATTGAAACACCCAGTGTTTTCGGCGAACCAACCGCGCGTAATGCTATTGCTGCTCACTCCATCTCTACAAGGCATCTTGCCAGTCCTCCTCAAAAACCGACTTATCGGTTATAATTATACCGTCTGGACGGTTTAGTTACAAGGGTGATTTTAGTTAATTCTTGGAGGAAATAATGGCAACCCTTCTGCGATCAGCAGTCCTTAACGACGAAATTATCGGCCAGGTGAGCGCCTACGCCGCTTTGCCGGCCGTTTTATGCCCCAGCTGCGGAGCTAAACTGTATCGGGTTTTCAACACTCAAACTAAGTGGCAGTTTGTCTGCCTGAACGAAAAGCTTCTTGTTGCCCCTGGAACCGACGATCCGCCCGTAGCGGTTGAGGTAGATTAACACCCCGCCCTATCGGATTGGAACCCCTTTCAAACCCTACGAACCGTCCAGACGAATTTAAAAGGTATAATTTCGCCCATGCCCAAATCAAGCGCTAACACACAACAAGCCATCCTGGTAGCCGCCAATCAGATCGTCATTGAACAAGGCGTGGAACACATGACTCTGGAACAGGTCGCCGCCCAGGCCGGGATCAGCAAGGGAGGGCTGCTGTACCACTACCCTTCCAAAGAAGCGCTCATCAAAGGCATGATCACTCATTACCTGGAACGTTTCACCGAAGACTTTGACCAGGCCGCCGGCCAGCAAGGCGAAGCCGCCGGTCGCTGGAATCGCTCCTACCTGACCACTACCTTCGCAGACAATCAGCGCGTCCCGCGCATGAGTTCGGGCCTTCTGGCGGCCGCGGCCACCAACCCCGGCTTGTTGGCTCCTTTACAGGAGAAGTTTCGTGAGTGGAACTCGCTACTTGAGCAAGACGGCATCGACCCGACCAGCGCCGCCATCGTCCATCTGGTAGCAGACGGCCTCTGGCTGGTGGAATTGTTCGGCCTGGCAGCCCCCGATGAAGAAACAAAAAGCAAGGTTCTGCAAGCGATGGATGAGCTAATCCAACGCGCTGTCCAGCACTCGACATAATCACCAACGACGCGCGTTGATCAATTCACAAATTTCTTTTTGGGTGAGCCGACCGCCGCTTTGATCTCAACATCTTCCGGCGAAATCGTTGCAACGAAGTTCCTCAATATGCGTTGTGTATGGGATGCTGCGCACCCCATACACAACGCATAACCTTATCCAACCACCTCAAAATCCGCACGAAGTGTCGCCAACGAGTCGGCGCCCACCCAGATGTCAAACGCAGCGGCATCCTGCACCCATTTTCCTGCATTCGTGCTCCAGTAGCGCAGTTGTTCTGGGCCAAGCTCAAAGCGCACCGTTTTCGTCTCGCCTGGTTGAAGCGTAACGCGCTCAAAGCCCTTCAATTCCCGCATGGGACGCGTGTCGGAACCCCACTTCTGGTGAATGTATAACTGAACCACCTCATCGCCGGCCACTTTTCCCGTATTGGTCACATCCACGCTCACGGTGGCATCGGCGCCCACCTTGATTTGCGAGGCCGATACCTGTAGATTGGAAAAAGCAAAGGTCGTGTAACTCAAACCATAACCAAAGGGATACAGCGGCACTGGCAGGCCATCCCAATAGCGCGGGTTGTACATCGGGCTACCCTCAGGTGAGTGAGTAATATTGCGGGCATAGTAAAGCGGCGAGTGGCTTCCCTTGCGCGGAAAGGTCACCGGCAGCTTTCCGCCAGGCACGGCGTCGCCGAAGAGAATGTCGGCCACGGCATGGCCGCCTTCGGTGCCCGGTTCCCAGGCTTCGAGAATGGCTGAGATGTGTTCGTCCGCCCAGTTAATGCTCAACGGCCGCCCGTTCAACAACACCAGCACCACTGGCTTACCCAACGCGGCAACGGCCTGGAGCAGTTCCTCCTGCCGGCCAGGCAAATCCAGCGAAGCGCGTGAAGCGGCTTCTCCGGCCATCTCCGCCGTTTCGCCCAGCACCATCACGATCCAATCAGCCGCGCGAGCAACGGTCACGGCAGCCCGGAAGGCAGCCTCCGCCTCCTCGGGCGATTGCTTGGGCTTGCTCTCCATCCCGGCCATCGAGCTTTCAAACCAGGATGGAATATCGCGGCGGATCTCTGGGCCGGGGGCATAAGTCACCTCGGCTTCGGGTAACTTGGCGCGAAGGCCCTGCAATACGGTGATAGCAGCGGGGGTGTGTCCAAACACCATCCACGACCCTTCGGTCGCCTCCATCGAGTCGGCCAATGGGCCGATCACTGCCACCTTCTTGAGGTTTTTCTTCAGCGGCAGCAGCCCGCCCTCATTTTTTAGCAGGACCATCGAGCGCTGCGCGGCCCAACGGGAGACCTGGCGATGGTCGGGGCGCGCAAGAACCTTCTCCAACAAGCCTTCATCCACATATGGATGTTCAAACAGTCCCATCTTCACCTTCAGCGCCAGAATGGGCCGCACCAGTTCCTCAATTTCGGCAACGGTCAGCGCGCCTTCAGCCACCAACCCGGCCACGCCTTCGGTATAGGTGTAACTGGACATATCCATGTTCAGGCCCGCCTTGATGCCGCGCAACGCGGCGTCCCGCCGGTCGCGGGCATGCCCCTGGATGATCATGTTGCCGACCGCGAAAGCATCCGAAACCACAAAACCCTCAAAGCCCCATTCTTTCCGCAGCACCTGCCGCAACAGCCATTGATTGCCGCTGGCAGGAACATCGTTCAAATCCATATAAGCGCTCATGAAAGTAGCCGCCCCGGCTTCGACCGCCGCCTGGAAAGGCGGGAGAACGGTGTTGCGCAATTGATTCTCCGAAAGGTAGACCGGATCATAGTCTCGCCCGCCTTCCGAGGCGCCATAACCGGCGAAGTGCTTGGCACAGGCCAGCACGCACTCCGGGTTCGAAAGATCATCTCCCTGGAACCCGCGCACCTGCGCAGCCGCCATCGCCGCGCCTAAGACCGGGTCTTCCCCCGCGCCTTCCACAATTCGCCCCCAGCGCGCATCCCTCGCGATATCGAGCATCGGGCCGAACGTCCAATGCAAACCCGCTGCGCGAGCCTCGCGGGCGGCAACAGTCTGTGCCTTTTCAGGCACTTCCGGATCCCAAGAAGAAGCCATCGCCAGAGGCACAGGGAAGATGGTTCGATAGCCATGAATCACATCCAAAGCAAAAAGAAGCGGGATACCGGAAGGACTCTCTTCGACAGCGATTTTCTGCAATTCATTAAAGCGTTTTGTTTCATTGACCCACAGCACCGAACCCGCACCGCCTTTTCGGATCTGATCCTCGGCCTTCGGACCCGGAGCAAAATCTGCCCCACCAACCTGGTTGAGCTGACCAATTTTTTCATCCAGACTCATTTTCGCAAGCAGCGCGTCGACCCGTTTGTTGACTTCGCTATCGGAAAGAGGCGAACTCTTCTTGTTCATCACAACTCCTTTTTGAAATTCCTTGCGCAACACTACGATCGAAGAAAGAACACTCCGGCCAGCAACATAGTTATGGACATCTGGTCGTTACCGGTTTAGTTAAAATTATAACTCGAGTACAGCCCTACTTCGCTTGCCATTCAACCGCACAAATCTTCGAGCCGAACAGAACTTGCTACCCGGGCAGCCCCCCTACTATAATGGTCATGTCCCACTTGGAGGAAACCATGACCATACCCGATAGCGTCCTGTCCTGGTTATTGAATGAATGCGGCCCATCCATTCAAGCCCGCACGCTGACCGAACTGCTCGACCGTCCCGAAACCGACCCCGAAGTGCTGGAGGCCAAAGCCCGCATCCCCAGCGATAAAACAACGTTGAAGGTACTGGCATTGATCCAGCCCGACGGCCAGTGGCCGCGCAAGGGCCCCTCCGACAATTGTCCCGAGTGGGGCATTGGCTACCTGGGCGACCTAGCTCTCGACCGCTCGCACCCGCTGGTGGACCGCGCCATCGAGGTGTTTCTCTCCAAGCAGTATGAGAACGGGGCCTTTCAGGACAGCTACTCCAGCATGCCGGAACGCGCCCAGCCTCACCCCAGCGATCTATCCTGCTACTACGCCCTGACCATCCGCGGCCTGCTGC